>JAMOVU010000146.1 GCA_027067555.1 Candidatus Aminicenantota bacterium
GAGAAATCAGGAAAATTAACCTTAAGTGCAGAGCTACTATAGGACAGGTTGGAAATATTGAGCATTCCAACATTACCATAGGAAAAGCAGGAAGGATGAGATGGATGGGGAAAAGGCCCCATGTAAGAGGTACTGCAATGAACCCTGTTGATCACCCGCACGGTGGAGGAGAAGGAAAAACTAAAGGTGGTAGACATCCGGTCAGTCCATGGGGTATGCCTACTAAAGGTTATAAAACAAGAAGAAATAAGAGAACAGATAAATTTATTGTGAAGAGGAGAAAGTAAAATGGGAAGATCATTAAAAAAAGGACCTTTTGTTGATAAAAAACTTCTTGAAAAAGTTATGAAAGCAAGGGAAAACATAAAAAAGAAAACTGTTATCAAAACCTGGTCAAGAAGATCCACTGTTGTTCCTGAAATGGTTGGTCTTACCATAGCCGTTTATAATGGAAAGAAGTTTATTCCCGTTTTTATTACGGAAAATATGGTAGGTCACAAGTTGGGAGAGTTTTCTCCTACAAGGACATATAAAGGTCATACATCTAAAAATGAAAAAACAGCAAAGAGGAGATAAAAATGGCTGAGAAGGAAAAAGATTATTTGGCAGAAGCTCATGCTAAGTATATAAGAATATCACCTTCAAAGGTTAGGTTGGTAATTGATCTTATCAGAGGAAAGAATGTAAATGAGGCAATAACTATATTGAAGTTCAGTTCCAAGAGAAAAGCGGCATCAATAGTTGAAAAACTTTTGAACAGTGCGGTAGCAAATGCAGAGAACAAGTTTCCTAACATAGAGATTGATAAGCTTTATATTAAGAGAATATATGCCAATGAAGCACCAAGGTTGAAAAGATTTAAGGCTGGACCTATGGGAAGAGTAAAACCCATAATAAGAAGGTTTAGTCACATCTCAATATTTTTAGATGAGAAGTAGGAGGTAACAGTGGGACAGAAAACACATCCTTATGGTTTTAGGCTTGGTTTTAATAAGACATGGAAATCCTTATGGTATGCTGATAGAGAAAGCTATCTTGAAAAGCTCCACGAGGATCTGAAATTGAGAAGATTCATAAAAAAGGAATACTGGAATGCAGCTATAAAGGATATTATTATTGAGAGAATCGCTGATTCTATCACTATTAATATCTATACTGCGAGACCGGGAGTTATTATAGGAAGAGGCGGTAAAGAGCTTCAATCCTTAAGAGAAAAAATTAATAAAATGATAAACAAGGATGTTGCTATTGAAATAAAAGAAGTTAAAAGGCCCGAGCTTTCTGCCCAGCTTACTGCAGAGCAGGTGGCTTTCAGACTGGAAAAGAGAACAGCTTTCAGAAGGGCTATGAGAGCTGCCGTATCTTCTGCGATAAAAGTTGGTGCTATTGGTATTAAAATTATGGTTTCTGGAAGATTGGGAGGAGCTGAAATTGCAAGGTCTGAATGGTATCTTGTGGGTAAAGTTCCTCTACAGACATTAAAAGCTGATATTGACTATGGTTTTGCAGAGGCAAAGACCACTTATGGTCAAATTGGTGTTAAGGTCTGGATATACAAGGGTGAAAAATTAAAACCCAAAAGTGTTAGAAAAGAGATGAGAGAGGAGGCCTAAAATGTTAATGCCAAAAAAGGTAAAATACAGAAAGGTTCAAAGAGGAAGGATGAAGGGGAAAGCTCAGTCCGGTAATACCCTCGTTTTTGGAGATTACGGATTGCAGGCTCTTGGAAGAAAGTGGCTTACTGCAAGGCAGATTGAAGCTGCGAGAATTGCTATTAACAGATATATTAAAAAAGGTGGTAAGATCTGGATTAGAGTTTTCCCGTGGAAACCTATTACAAAGAGACCCCCTGAAACAAGAATGGGAAAAGGAAAAGGGGATGTTGATGCATGGGTGGATGTAATCAAGCCCGGTAGAATTCTTTTTGAGCTTGAAGGAGTTAGTGAAGAGGTTGCAAGGGAAGCTTTTAGACTTGCTTCCTATAAACTTCCTTTTAAGACAAGGTTTGTGAAGAGGTGATTAAATGAAAGCAAAGGATCTTAGAGAAAAATCTTCGGAAGAGTTAAAGAGCCTGGAGAATGAGTTAAAGGAAAAATTGTTTAATCTGAATTTTCAAAAAGTTCTGGGGCAGTTGCAGAATCCGATGAAAATTAAAGAAACTAAAAAAGATATAGCAAGAATAAAAACCATATTAAAAGAGAGAGGAGAGTAGCATGAGTAGAGCGACTAAAATCGGAATAGTAAGTTCTGCAAAAATGGACAAAAGTGTTGTGGTTACTGTGTATAGAATGGTCAGACATCCGTTGTATAAGAAGACCATAAAGAGAAAAAAGAGATACATGGCTCACGATGAACTCAACAGATGTAAGGAAGGAGATGTTGTTTTAATAAGAGAGACAAGACCTTTATCAAAGAGAAAAAGATGGAAAGTTGTAAAAATCATACAGGCAGCCAAAGTTTTAGGAAAACAGGAGGTAAAAAATGATACAAATGCAGACGATACTCAGAGTAGCTGATAATTCAGGAGCAAAGAAAATAATGGCAATAAGAGCTGTGGCAGGTGCTTCTCCCAATAATGCATCTTTAGGAGATGTTATAACTGCTACGGTAAAAGAGGCGGAGCCAAACAGTAAGATTAAGAAAGGTTCTGTTGTTAGAGCCGTTATTGTTAGAACCAATCAGGAAGTAAGAAGGAAAGATGGGACTTATATTAGATTTGATGATAATGCTGCTGTGTTGATTAATAATGAAGGCGAGCCGATTGGAACAAGAGTTTTTGGACCTGTTGCAAGAGAGCTCAGAGAAAGAAGATTTATGAAAATCGTATCTTTGGCAATGGAGGTTCTTTAAATGTTAAAGATAAAGAAAAATGATACAGTTGTTGTAATAGCCGGAAAGGATAAGGGAAAGACCGGAAAGGTTTTAAAGGTTATCCCTTTGAAAAACAGAGTTATAGTTGAGAAAGTAAATTTTATAAAAAAGCATGTAAGACCAAATCCACAAAAGGGAATTCAGGGTGGTACATTAGAAAAAGAAGCACCTTTGCATATTTCCAATGTTATGTATTTTTGTGCTAATTGCGGAACCGGTGTTAGAGTTGGTTTTAAAATTTTGGATGATGGCTCAAAAGTCAGATATTGTAAAAAGTGCGGAACTACTTTAGATTAGGAGGAAGACGATGGTACCAAGATTAAAGGAAAGATATGAAAAAGAGATAAAACCAGCTTTAAAAGAAAAGCTGAATTTAAGAAATATTATGGAAGTCCCGAAACTTGAAAAGATAGTTATAAATATGGGAATCGGTGAAGCTACGCAGAATATAAAAGCTCTTGATGCTGCAGCAGCTGATCTTAAAACTATTACCGGTCAGGCTCCTGTTATAAGAAGAGCGAAAAAATCCATTTCAAGTTTCAGGTTGAGAAAAGGAATGCCTATCGGACTTTCTGTAACTTTGAGAGGAGACAGAATGTATGAATTTCTTGATAGATTAATTAGCATTGTTATTCCCAGAATCAGAGACTTCAGAGGAATTTCACCGAGGGCATTTGACGGACGGGGAAATTATACATTGGGACTTAAAGATCAGTTAGTTTTTCCTGAAATTGATTATAATAAGGTTGATAAAAATAGAGGTATGAATATTACTATAGTAACCACTGCAAAAGATGATAAGAGTGCTTATACTCTGCTGGAAATGTTTGGAATGCCATTTAGGAGTTAAGGAGGAAATTAATGGCTAAGAAATCACAATTGGCAAAAAACAAAAAGCCACCTAAGTTTAAGGTTAGAGCATACAATAGGTGTAAAATTTGCGGAAGACCGAGAGGATACATCAGAAAGTTCGGAATTTGCAGACTTTGTATGAGAGAACTTGCACACAAGGGAGAACTTCCCGGTGTTATAAAAGCAAGTTGGTAAAAAAAAATAAGGAGAGGAAAGATGCTTACAGATCCAATCGCTGATTACTTAACAAGGATAAGAAATGCAATACTAAGAAAATATCAGACTGTTGAAATCCCTGCTTCAAATATGAAAAAGGCGATAACCAAAATTTTGAAAGAGGAAGGCTATATTGAGGATTATGAATTTATTGAGGATAATAAGCAGGGAATTATTAAGATTACTTTAAAGTATGAGGATGGAGTTCCTGCTATCTCCGGGCTGGAAAGAATTTCGAAACCCGGCCTTAGACAGTACAGCAGTGCTGAAAAACTCCCGAAAGTTTTAAATGGACTTGGAATTGCTATTATCTCCACATCAAAAGGTATTATGACAGATTCAAAGGCTCGTGCAGAAAATGTTGGTGGAGAAGTTTTGTGCTATATTTGGTAAGGAGGAAATGAGATGTCGAGAATTGGTAAATTACCTGTTAGTATTCCTAAAAGTGTTAAGGTAGAGATTAAAGAGGATCATATAGTTATTAATGGTCCCAAAGGAAAGCTGGAAAGTCCTAAGTTTGACTCTCTTGATTATAAATTAGAAGAGGATAAACTTATTGTTTCTCCTAAGGATGAAGAGAGACAGACAAGGGCTTTGTGGGGACTCTCCCGTAGTCTTTTAAACAATGCTGTGATAGGAGTTACACAGGGTTATGTTAAAGAGCTTGAAATAGTTGGAGCAGGTTATAGGGTTCAGCTTCAGGGGAAAAAACTTGTGTTCAATATTGGGTATTCTCATCCTGTTGAGGTAGAACCTCCAGAAGGAATTACCTTTGCTGTTGAAAATCCGGCAAAGTTTTCTGTTTCTGGAATTGATAAGCAGAAAGTAGGCCAGGTTGCTGCTAATATTAGAGCAATAAGACCTCCGGAGCCATATAAACTTAAAGGTATTAGATATAAAGGTGAAAGAATTATACAGAAAGAAAGAAAGTTAGGAGCGAAGTAAAATGATTAAGGACAAGTTAAAAGAAAGAATAAGAAAAAGAAAGAAAATTAAAATGAGAATCAGGAAAAAGATTATTGGGACACCTGAAAGGCCACGACTTGTTGTTTTCAGAAGCAGAAAATATATTTATGCTCAAATTATTGATGACTACAAAGGAGTTACTCTTGTGGCTGCATCATCTCTTGAAAAGGATATAAAAGGAGATAGAATCAGCGCTAAAAATATTGAGATAGCAAAAAAAGTTGGAAATCTTATTGCGGAAAGAGCTCTTGAGAAGGGAATTAAAACGGTTGTTTTTGACAGAAACGGATATATTTACCATGGAAAGATTAAAGCTATTGCAGAAGGTGCAAGAGAAAAAGGATTGAAATTTTAGGAGGAAAAAATGGAGAACAAAAGAGAAAGAGATAATGAATTTATAGATCAGGTTATTCTCATCAGAAGGGTTACTAAAGTTGTTAAAGGTGGTAAAAATCTAAGGTTTTCTGCTCTTGTTGCCGTTGGAAATAAAAATGGAAAGGTAGGAATCGGGAAAGGAAAAGCAAGGGAAGTTCCCATGGCAATAAGAAAGGCAATAGAGGATGCAAAAAAGAATTTGATTGATGTTCCTATTAAAAGAGGAACTATCCCCCATTATATTGAAGGAAGATTCGGAGCCGGGCATGTTGTTCTAAGACCTGCATCAGAAGGTACCGGTGTTATTGCTGGAAGTTCTGTCAGGATTATACTTGAATTAGCAGGAGTTAAAAATATTCTTACAAAAATAATAGGAAGTAAAAATGCAATTACAAGTGCAAGAGCCACAATAGAAGGTTTAAAGAATCTTAAAACAAGGAAAGGTGGAGGCAGTAAAAAATGAGGAAGAAGAAGACAAAAAAGCTCAAAATCACTCTTGTTAAGAGTGTTATAGGTTATGATAAAAAGCAGAGAGAAACTGTAAAAGGTCTTGGGTTAAGAAGGATAAGACATAGTGTAATCAGAGAGGACAGACCTGAAATTTGGGGAATGATAAGAAAGATACCCCATCTTCTAAAAGTTGAAGAGGTGGAGGAATAAAATGATTATTAATGATATCAGGCCCATTAAAAAGGCATTAAAAAAGAGAAAAAGAGTTGGTAGAGGTCCGGGATCCGGATGGGGAAAAACAGCCGGAAGAGGACACAATGGTCAAAAGTCAAGATCCGGATATTCAAGAAGATTTGGTTTTGAAGGGGGACAGATGCCTCTTGTTAGAAGAGTGCCAAAGAGAGGTTTTACGAATGCCCTTTTTAAAAAAGAGTTTCAAATAGTTAATTTAAAGGATCTTGCAAAAGTTGGAAAAGAAGAGATAACAATTGATGCTATGAAAATAGCAGGACTCATTAAGAGTGATAAAAAGCCTACGAAGGTTCTCGGTGTAGGAGAGGTTGACAAAGCTTATACGGTTTATGCACATAAGTTTTCTGAAAGTGCAAAGAAAAAAATAGAAGATGCCGGAGGTAAGGCGATAATTTTAGAATTTAAATAAGGGAGGCCGAGGTTGTTAAAGTCAATAAGAAATATGTTTTCAATACCTGATTTAAGGAAGAGGATTATTTTTACTCTTCTTATGTTGGCTGTATATAGAATGGGAGCACAGATTCCCAATCCCGGAATTAATAGTACGGCTCTTGCTGAATTTTTTAATCAGGCAAGAGGTGGATTTTTAGGGTTTATGGATCTTTTTGCAGGTAGAGCCTTTAGTAAAATGACAATTTTCGCTCTCGGAATTATGCCCTACATCTCAGCTGCTATTATCCTCGAACTTCTTGTTGTTGTCTGGCCCTATCTTGAAAAACTAAAAAAGGAGGGTGAACTCGGGCAGAAAAAAATTACTCAGATGACAAGATACGGAACAGTTCTTATCTGTCTTATCCAGGGATTTGGAATAGCGGTTGGACTTGAAAGAACAACATCTCCAACGGGTATGCCTGTTGTTATGCATCCGGGTTGGGGTTTCAGACTTCTTACGGTATTGACTTTAACTGCCGGAACTATTTTTGTTATGTGGATAGGTGAGCAGATTACTGAAAGGGGTATTGGTAATGGTATTTCATTGATAATTTTCGCGGGAATAGTAATAGGTCTTCCTTCAGGAATTAAAAGTATTGTAATGAAGTTCAGAAGTGGTGAAATGTCTCCCCTTACTATTATTTTCCTTTTAGCATTTATGCTTGCAGTTACCGCATTTATTGTTTTTGTGGAAAGAGGACAGAGAAGAATTCCTGTGTCCTATGGAAAGAGAGTACAGGGTAGAAAAATTTATGGTGGACAATCCACGCATTTGCCTTTGAAGGTTAATACAGGTGGAGTTATTCCTATTATCTTTGCCTCTTCTGTTATAACTTTTCCGGCTACAATAGCTGGCTTTATTAAGCATCCAATAGCTCAATCAATCTCAAGGCAGCTCGCATGGGGAATGCCTCTTTACAATCTTTTGTATATAAGTGCAATTATATTCTTTACATATTTCTATATATCAATTATTTACAATCCACAGGATGTTGCTGATAATCTTAAAAAGTATTCCGGATATATTCCTGGTATAAGACCGGGTAAAAATACTGCAGAATATATTGATAAGGTGTTATCAAGACTTACTTTCATAGGTGCAATTTATTTGGCAGCTGTTGCTATTTTACCTGAATTCTTAATGGCGGGATTTAAAGTTGATGCCATTCCTTTTATCGGAAGTTTTCTTGATGCTAATTTACCGAAATGGTTTACAAATGGGATGGGAATTACCTTTTATTTTGGAGGAACATCTTTGCTGATTGTTATTGGTGTTGCAATGGATACTCTTAATCAGATTGAATCTCAGCTTGTTATGAGGAATTATGAAAGCTTTACAAGCAGGATAAGAGTGAGAGGTAGGAAATAAAATGCTTAAGATAATCCTTTTGGGGGCTCCGGGAGCAGGTAAAGGTACGCAGGGAGAGTTGATATCAAAAAAGTACAATTTCCCAAAGATATCAACAGGAGATATCTTAAGAGAAGCTGTAAAAAATGGTACAGAGCTTGGTTTAAAAGCAAAGGCAAAAATGGATGCAGGGGAATTGGTAGATGATGAAATAATTTTGGGAATTATTAAAGAGAGAATTTCAAGAGAGGATTGTCAGAGGGGATTTATTTTGGATGGTTTCCCAAGAAATATAAACCAGGCAGAGGAATTTGAAAAGATAGGAATAGAGGGCAAAGAACTTGTCCTTTATTTTGATATTAGTGATGAAGAAATAATAAAAAGACTTTCATCCAGGAGGGTTTGTAGTAAGTGTGGTGCGATTTACAGTTTGCTTATATCTCCTCCTAAAAAGGAAGGAATCTGTGATAAGTGTGGTGGTAAACTTATTCAAAGGGAGGATGACACTCCGGAAGTGATTAAAAAGAGACTGGAAGTTTACAAGGCTCAAACTTTTCCATTAATTGAATTTTATAAAAAGCAGGGGAGTTTGAGAAAAATTAATGCTGAAGGTGATATAGAGGAGATTTTTGCCTCTGTTTGTGATATAATAGGGCAGTATTTATGATAGTAATAAAAAGCGAAGAAGAAAAAATGAAAATGAAAGAGAGTAATAGAATTGTGGCTTTAGTATTAAAAGAGATTGAAAAATTGATAAAACCCGGGGTGAAGACTATAGAGCTTGATGAGTTTGCGGAAAAACTTATAAAAAAAGAGGGTGCGATTCCTGGTTTTAAAGGTTATCAGGGTTTTCCCGCTACTTTATGTGTTTCCATAAATGAAGAAATTGTTCATGGTATTCCTTCTGAAAGAAAACTTAAAGAGGGAGATATTGTTTCAATAGATGTTGGAACTATAAAAGATGGATTTTATGGGGATGGTGCAAGAACTTATGCGGTAGGACATGTTGATGAAAAAGGATTAAAATTAATGGAAACAACAAAGAAAGCTCTTGAAAAGGGAATTGAAAAGGCCATTCCCGGTAACAGAATCTCTGATATTTCTCATAGTATTCAAACCTATGTGGAATCTCAGGGATTTTCAGTTGTTAGACAGTTTGTAGGACACGGCATTGGTAGAAACCTTCACGAAGACCCTCAAATTCCCAATTATGGGGAGCCCGGAAGAGGACCGGTGATTAAAGAGGGTATGGCTCTTGCAATAGAGCCTATGGTATGTGAAGGTAATTGGGAAGCTGAAATTTTAAATGATGGATGGACTGCCGTGTGCAAAGATGGGTCAAGGGCGGCCCATTATGAGCATACGATTTTTATAAATGCTGAAGGCCCTGAAATTTTAACGGTGGTTTAATGAGTAAAGAAGATCATATTGAAATTAAAGGAATTGTTTTGGAAACATTACCTGATGGTAAGTTTAGGATTCAGATGGAAGGGAATCCCGACCATTTGATAATGGCTCATATCTCTGGAAAAATGAGAAAGCACAGAATTAGAATACTTCCCGGAGATACTGTGCTTGTTGAAGTCTCACCTTATGATCTTACGAAGGGAAGAATAGTTTATAGATTTTAGGAGGTTTGGAATGAAAGTTAGAGCATCTGTAAAAAAGATGTGTGATAAATGCAAGATTATTAAGAGGCACGGTGTTGTAAGAGTAATCTGCGAAAATCCAAAGCATAAACAAAGACAAGGTTAAGGAGGTGTCAGTTGGCAAGAATTGCAGGAGTTGAGATTCCTGAGAACAAAAGAGTTGAAGTCAGTTTAACTTATATCTTTGGTATCGGCAGGTCAAAATCCTTAAAAATATTGGAAAGAGCAAAAATCGATAGAAATAAAAAGGTAAAAGACCTGTCACCAGAAGAAATAAACAAAATAAGAAGTATAATTGAAAAAGAAGAGAAAGTTGAAGGTGATCTCAGAAAAGAAATCCAGATGAATATTAAAAGGTTAATGGAGATTAATTCTTACAGAGGAATGAGACACAGAATGGGGCTTCCTGTTAGAGGACAGAGAACCAAAACAAATGCTCGAACAAGAAAAGGACCCAAGGGTTCTTTGATAAAGAAGAAAAAATAGGAGGAAAATAAATGCCACCGAGAAGAAGAGGTAGAAAAAAGAAAAAGGTAACAAGAGTTGTTCCTACAGGAATTGCGAATATTTATTCCACTTTTAATAATACAATAGTGACAATTACTGATCCAGAAGGCAATGTCCTTGCCTGGGCTTCCGGAGGAGTTGCTGGATTTAAAGGTGCAAGAAAGGGAACTCCTTTTGCAGCGCAAATTGCAGCTCAGCAGGCTGTTGAAAAGGCTAAAGAGTATAAGATGGAATCTGTTGATGTTAATATTAAGGGACCCGGTCCCGGAAGAGAAGCTGCTTTGAGGACAATTCATTCTGCAGGGCTAAGAGTAAAGTCCATAAGGGATGTAACCCCTATTCCTCACAATGGCTGTAGGGCAAGAAAAAGAAGAAGAGTATAGGAGGATAAAAGATGTCAAGATATACAGATGCAAAGTGTCGTCTATGTAGAAGAGAGATGACAAAACTTTATTTGAAAGGAGCCAAATGCTATACTGATAAATGTCCTCTTGAAAAGAGAAAATTTCCCCCGGGAAAATCTGCAAAGGGAAGACAGACTCAGCTTATCGGGTATAACCTGCAGTTGAGAGAAAAACAAAAAGTAAAAAGACATTATGGTATGAATGAAAAACAGTTTTATCTCACCTTCCTGAAGGCAAATAGGATGAGCGGAGTTACAGGTGAGAACTTAATTCAGCTCCTTGAAAGAAGATTGGATAATGTGATTTACAAGGCTGGTTTTGCTGAATCAAGAAATCAGGCAAGACAGCTTGTAAGGCATGGCTTTTTTAAGCTAAATGGTAAAAATGTTGATATCCCCTCTTTGATGGTTAAGAAGGGAGATGTTATTGAAATTAAAGAAAATAAGAAGAAAAAAGTAGAAGATTTGGTTGATAGAGCAAAAGCTCTTGCTAATTCTCCGAATAGAGGTCTCCCCAATTGGTTTAATGTTGACTATGATGCATATAAGATAGAAGTTGTTGATATGCCTACAAGAAAGGATATTAGTATTCCTGTTGAAGAGCATTTAATTGTTGAGCTTTACTCCAAGTAAAGGAGGGAAATAGTAAATGAAAGAATTAATAAAAGGATTTCAAAGACCGAGAGAAGTAGAAATAGACAATTCTACTCTCACGGATTATTATGGAAAATTTATAGCTCAGCCTTTTGAAAGAGGTTTTGCTACCACTGTTGGTAATGCACTAAGAAGGGTTTTGCTATCTTCTATTGAAGGGGCAGCAATTACCTCTGTTAAAATAGATGGAGTTGTGCATGAATTTTCAACACTTCCCGGTGTTTGGGAAGATGTTTTGAATATAATTTTAAATTTAAAATCGATTCCTATCAAGATGGAAGTTGAAGGTCCTGTTAAGCTTTCTTTGAAAAAAATAGGAGAGGGTGAAGTAAAGTCAGGGGATATAAAGGTTCCGGAAGGTGTTGAGATTATTGATAAAGATATACATATCGCAACTGTTGATAAGGGTGGAAGACTTGTTATTGAGATGAATGTTGATAAGAATTTTGGATATGTACCTTCTGAATACAATTATAAGGATGATAGCTTTATTCCCATTGATTCTGTCCATTCCCCAATTAAAAATGTGAAATTCTCCGTTGAAAATGCAAGAGTTGGGTTTAAAACAGATTATGAAAAATTAATTCTTGAAGTTTGGACAAATGGCACTATTTCTCCTGTTGATGCGGTTGATAGGGCTGCAAAGATTTTAAGAGAACATTTTGCTATTTTTATGAGTTCGGAAAAAGAGCTTACTCTTTTTGGAAAATCCTCTGAGGATGATTGGCTCTGGGAAAAAGTTGATCTTCTTACAACAAAGATATCGGATCTTGACTTTTCAGCAAGAACCACGAATTCACTGAACAGAGCTGGCGTAAAATATTTATATCAATTGGTTCAGATGACCGATGATGAACTCAGCAAAACAGGTGGTCTTGGAGTGAAATCAAGAGGGGAGATCGCAGAGAAATTAAAAGAATTAGGTCTGAATACAGGTATTAAATTTAAAGAAAATCTTATTAAGGCTATAGAAGGCAAAATAAATCAAATTGAAGGAGTTATCCAATGAGGCATCTTGTTGCGCATAGAAAATTAAGAAGAAATCAAGGACACAGAAAAGCTTTATTAAGAAATCTTGTTATTTCACTTATCGAGCATGAAAGAATAATAACAACCGTTGCAAAGGCAAAGGAAGCGAGATCACTTGCTGAAAAGATGGTGACTCTCGGAAAAAAGGGTAGCTTGCACCATAGGAGACTGGCATTAAGATTTTTAACGAAGAAAGCACCCACAAAGAAACTTTTTGATGAAATTGCTCCAAGATTTTCCGAAAGAGATGGAGGTTATACAAGAGTAATTAAATTAGGCCCTCGAAAAGGAGATGGTGCTGAAATGGCTATTCTTGAATTCATTGATTATGAATTCAAGAAAAAAGAGAAAAAGAAAAAGAAATAAATTATAAAAAAATAAAAAAGGGGCGATTTTAATCGCCCCTTTTTTTTTGCCCTATTTTATTCGGAAAGAAGTCCCATAAGTTCCTGAACCCTTTTATCTTCAGGATTCAAGTGTAAAGCCTTTTTTAGTGTTGATTTTGCTTCTTTGATCTGGTGATTCATGTAATATGCGTAAGCCAGATGGTAAAACAGAGTTGCGTGATTTGGATCTATCCTTTCCATCTTTTTAAAATAATCGATTGCTTCTTCGTATTTACCGATTGCATTTAGTGAAATACCAATGTGATAATTAGCAATGGCAGATTCCGGGTTCTTATTTAATAGCTTTTTAAAATATTCAATTGACTTTTCGTATTTACCGGTGTGATAATAAACAATTCCCAGCCAATAATAAGCCATCACAAATTCTTCATTAAGGTCGATTGTCTTCTCAAAGCTTTCGATTGATTCTTCTAACATTCCGGATCTATAATAAGCGAGTGCGAGAGCATAATGAGCATCTGGATACCTGTCATTGATTTCAATTGATTTCCTAAAATGATAAATAGCTTTGTTTAAAACTCCAATGAGATAATATGTGTCTCCAATGTTCTTATGAATGTACTCATTTTTCTCATATTGAAGGGCTTTTTCACAATAGGCGATAGCATCTTTTAACTTGCCCTTTGCCTTTAAATCTCTCGATTTTCTTATGTAATATTCAGCTTTATTTTCTACCAAAGGAAATCCACAATAAGGGCAAAATTTCCACTTTGGGTCTATTACATTTCCACAATTAGGACATAATGTTTCTTTAGATGGCATTCTCCCTCCTTACATATTTTTAACTATTTCAAGAGCAAATTCAGAGGTTTTTATAGGTGTTACATTTTCCATTTGCCTTGCAAGATCATAGGTGACTTTTTTCTGCTGAATTGTTTTCTCCATGGCATTTACAATAAGATCAGCGGCTTCTTTCCAACCCAGATATTCAAGCATCATGACGCCTGATAGAATAAGAGAGCCGGGATTTACCTTATCAAGCCCTGCATACTTGGGTGCTGTACCATGAGTTGCTTCAAAGAGTGCTGTAAAATCAGCTATATTTGCTCCTGGAGCCATTCCAAGGCCTCCTACCTGTGCTGCTGCAGCATCAGATATATAGTCTCCGTTCAAGTTTGGAAGGGCTAATACATCATACTCTGATGACCTTGTTAAAATTTGCTGAAGCATATTGTCTGCAATCCTGTCATTTATAATGATTTTCCCTTCGGGGGCATCTCCTGAAAGTTCGGATTCAAATACTACCTTATCTCCGAATTCCTCTTTTGCTACTTCATAGCCCCATTCTTTAAAAGCTCCCTCTGTAAACTTCATTATATTCCCTTTGTGAACAAGGGTAACTTTTTTTCTTCCATTATCAATTGCGTATTGTATGGCTTTTCTGACAAGCCTTTTTGTTGCAAATTCACTTATTGGCTTAATTCCTATTCCTGAATCCTCTCTTATGTTTACTCCAAATTCATCTTTGAGAAACTTAATAAGTTTTTTTACCTCTTCAGAATCCTTTTTCCACTCAATTCCTGCATAAACATCTTCTGTATTTTCTCTGAATATTACAACATCAAGGTTCTCTGGTTTCTTAACAGGAGCCGGAACTCCCTTTATCCATTTAACAGGTCTTACGCAGGCATAAAGATCAAGTTTTTGCCTTAATGCAACATTAAGACTCCTGAAACCACCACCGACAGGTGTTGTAAGAGGACCTTTAATTGCAACGACATATTCTTCTATTGCATCAAGGGTCTCCTGGGGAAGGTATTCACCCTTTAATTCTTTGGCTTTTTCTCCTGCAAAAATCTCCATCCATTCAATTTTCTTTTTCCCTCCATAAGCCTTTTCAATAGCTCCATCAAGGACAATTTTCATTGCCCTTGTGATATCAGGACCTATTCCATCTCCTTCGATAAAGGGAATTATAGGATTATCTGGTACTACCAATCTATTATTTTCGACTCTGATTTTTTCTCCCATTCATATCCTCCTAAATTTTGTAGTCTCCGTACTTACTTATATAGTTTTCAATCCCCCCTTCATTTATTACATCAAGCATAAACTTGGGCATTGGGACAAATTTGTATTCTTTTCCTTTTGTTGTATTTTTTACAATACCATTTGCAAGATCAATTTCCAGAACATCTCCTTCATCTATTTCATCAGCCTCTTTTATTTCAATAAGTGGAAGTCCTATATTTACTGCATTTCTGTAAAAAATTCTTGCGAAAGATTTTGCAATAATAGCTGCAACTCCTGCTAACTTTATAATCCTTGGTGCGTGCTCCCTTGAAGAGCCGAGACCAAAGTTTCTTCCTGCTACGATTATATCTCCCTTTTCCACTTTTGAAGCAAAATCCTCCCTTGCATCTTCAAGTACGTGCTTTGCAAGCTCGGGAAGATTTGTTCTTAGGTGAAAATATCTTCCGGGAGCTATGTGATCTGTTGATATATCATCTCCGAATTTCCAAACTTTTCCTTTTAATATCATATTCTACCTCCTTTATTGTAAATAATCTCTGGGGTCAGTTATTTCCCCTGTAATTGCGGATGCAGCTGCTGTAGCAGGTGATGCTAAGTAAATCTCACCTTTTGGATTACCCATTCTGCCCAGGAAATTTCTATTCTGAGTTGATAAAACTCTTTCTTTATCTCCCAATACTCCTTCATGGACTCCAACGCAAGGACCGCAACCGGGAGCCATTATGGCTGCTCCTGCATCAATGAATATATCAAAGAGCCCCTCTTTAAGTGCCTTTTTGTAAACATCTCTTGAGGCTGGAACAATGATTAATCTTATGTCAGGATGTTTTTTTCTTCCTTTTAAGATTGAAGCTGCAATTCTTAAATCTTCAATTCTTCCGTTTGTACAGGTACCTATAAAAACCTGATCTATTTTAACTCCTTTTGCCTCGCTTATCTTTTTTGTATTATCAACAGTGTGCGGGAAAGATACTACTGGCTCTAAGTTTGAAACATCTATAGTGAAAACTTTTTCATACTTTGCATCAGGATCTGCTTTTATCTCTCGAAAGTCATTCTCTCTTCCGTATGCTTTTAAATAAGCTCTTGTTGTTTCATCAGTTGGAATAAGTCCTGCCTTTGCACCTGCTTCAACTGCCATGTTGGATATGGTAAGCCTTGCTTCCTGAGAGAGTTGCTCCAGAACTTCTCCTGTGAATTCCATGGCTTTGTATGTTGCTCCGTCGGCACCTATTGTTCCAATTATGTGTAATATGATATCTTTTGAATAAACTCCTTCCGGAAGCTTCCCCTTTAATTCAAAAAGAAATGTTTCGGGAACTTTTAACCATACCTTTCCCAGTCCGAAAGCAAGAGCAAGATCAGTTGAGCCCATTCCTGTTGAGAATGCTCCCAGACCTCCACCTGTGCATGTGTGTGAATCTGCTCCAACTAAAAGATCACCTGGTTTAACATATTTTTCTGCCATTATTTGATGTGAAACTCCTTCTCCGACATCTGATACCATAGCTCTTGTCCTTTTGGCAAAATCCCTTAAAATATTATGGGCATTTGAAAGCTCTTTTCTCGGGCTTGGTGCAGCATGGTCTATAAAAAGTATTGCCTTATCAGGTTTTACATCTTTAAATCCGAATTTGTCAAAAACTTCGACTGTTAAAGGACCTGTTCCATCCTGCACGAGGGCAAGGTCAACCCTGGCAACTATAATTTCTCCCGGAATTACATCTTTCCCGGCTTTTTCGGAGAGTATCTTTTCTGCTATTGTTTTTCCCATTTTTCCTCCTTTAAATTGTTTATTCTCTTTCTTCAATAGGTTTATATTCGAGATCAATAGGCCCATTGTAAATTGCTCTTGGCCTGTAAATCCTGTTTGCTTCCATGTATTCTACTATGTGAGCCGACCAGCCTATAGATCTTGCCATTGCAAACACTGGAGTGAAAATATCCCTTGGTATTCCAAGATGAGTGTAGACAAGGCCTGAATAAAAATCCACATTGGGATAAATACCTTTTTTACCCACTTTCTCAATCATTATTTTTTCAATTTCTTCCCCCATCTTAAAGTGCATGAGATCTCCCTTCATCTCACAGAGTTTATATGCCCAATCCTTTAAGATTTTTGCTCTCGGGTCATAAGCTTTGTAAACTCTGTGTCCGAATCCCATAATTTTTTTCTTTTCAGCAAGAGCATTTTCTATGTAAGATTTTACATTTTCAAGTGATCCTATCTCATCAAGCATGTGCATAACTCTTTCGTTTGCACCTCCGTGCAACGGTCCTTTTAATGTCCCGATTGCGGAAGTTATTGCAGAATAAATATCTGAAAGTGAAGAGGCTGTTACCATTCCTGAGAAAGTGGATGCATTCATACCGTGCTCAGCGTGAAGTATTAATGCAATATCCAGAACCTTTGCACTCAATTCATCCGGCTTTTCTCCTGTCATCATATAAAGAAAATTTTCCGCATAATTAAGATTTGGATCAGGATCAATAATTTCTTTTCCTTCTCTTAGTCTGTGAAAGGCTGCAATCATTGTGGGAAGTTTTGCCGTTACTCTTATCGCTTTCTGATACTTTGCTTCAAGAGTATGCTCTTTTTTGTCAGGGCAAAAAACTCCCATTAAAGAAACCATTGATCTTATAACATCCATGGGGTGTGCATCCATCATGAATTTGGTTATAACGTCAATCATACCCGGATGAAGTTTTGCATTTTCTTTTAGTTGTTGTTTAAATTCTTCATATTCTTTTTTATTTGGAAGATGACCTTTTAAAAGCAAAAAGGCAGTTTCTTCATAAGTTGAATATTTGGCGAGAACTTCAATCGGATAACCCCTGTAGATGAGATGTCCCTCTTCCCCATCAATGCATGAAATTGAACTGATAGCTGCTATTACTCCCTCCAAACCTCTTGAATACTTTTGTTCTCCGGCTGTTAAGCAACCCATATTATACCTCCTTAATATATATTATTCATTAAATTTATAAATCTCCAAAAAACTTTTTCTCTGCTTCTTTTACGGTTGACGGAGCATATCCTTTTTCATACAGAACTTTTCTTAATTTAATAATCATCTTAGCAGTATCTATGTTAAGGGGACATCTTACCCGGCATCTATCACATATGGCACAACTGTAAACTGATGGTGCACCCTCTTTAAATCCTTTTGCTATAAAAGCATCCCACAGAGCTCCGATTCCTCCGGGGTAACTCTTTCCAAAGTGGCCTGCAGTTACCCAGAACACCGGGCATTCATACATACATGCTCCGCATTTCATACAGTATAGGATTTCTTTGAAATCTTTGTTTTTTGATAATTCTATTCTACCATTGTCAAGAAGAACTAAATGAAATTCTTTCGGGCCATGGGCTCCGTAAGTAGTGACTTTTTCTATATCTCCTGTTTTGGAAGGGCCTGAAATCATATGTACATAAGATGGGACCTGATAGTTTGCAAATCTCCACGTGGTTTTTACCATGTGAAAGGCATCATCGAGAGTGGGTACTATCTTTTCGACTCCGACAAGGGCAATGAATTTTTCCGGTAAAGAAGCTGTTAGTTTAATATTTCCTTCATTTTCAATAATAAAGAGAGTTCCCGTATCTGCTGAAATTGAATTCGCTCCTGCGATTCCAACATCAGCATTAGTAAATTTGTCTCTTAAGAACCTTCTTACGGCTGCGACACTTGTTTCTATTTTGTCCTCTGGTAAATCCTCTCCAGTTATTTTTGAGATTAGTTTTGCTGCTTCTTCTCTTGTTAAATCAACCGAAGGCGCAAGCATGTGCATTGGTCTTCCATTTCTTATCTGAACTAAAAATTCTCCAAGATCTGTTTCCCATACTTCGTGTCCCACTTTTTGTAGATATTGTCTCAGCTCTGTTTCTTCTGTTGTTAAGCTTTTCCCTTTTACTATGATTTTTTTAGGTTTTCCGACAATCCTTGATATTATTTCATTTGCTTCTTCCGCATCTTTTGCAAGGTAAAAATGTCCGTGATTTCTTTCCACTGCCTTCTGGGTTTTCTCAATTAATTCTTCAAGATGATCGATTGCATACTCCTTTATTTTTCTTGCTTTTTCTTTGTATTCAACGGACTCGGGGAATGTTTCAAGGGCTTTTTTTAGATTTTTTCTATAAGCCTCTCTTGCTCTTCTTATAGCAGTTCTTAAAGTTTCATTTTCGGCTCCGTCTGCTATTATTTCACTCATATATTCATTATGTAATTCTTTTATATCTTTTTCTTTATTTCCCATTTTATCCTCCTTATTCCCAGACCTTATCAAGCAATTGTGTAAAATACAGCGGTTTTATTGAATCAATTTCTGCAATTTCAAGTCCCTGTCTTATTCCAAAATGGCCATTTGCACAGGTTGAACCGGCATATTCCGGTTTTCTCGGTACTAAAATGTCAAGCACATAGTTTTCTTTTACATAATCTCCAAGATCCGGTTGAGTAAAGTTCAACCATGCTCCCGGACAGGAATTAAACTCTGCTGGATCAATTCCCTCAAGTTCGGCGGTAGGGTAATCTTCTTCGATTACTCTTAGTTCCGGGATTAAATTAAGAACTTCTCTTATAGCTCCATATCTTCCCATTTTCCTTCCCAGTGTACAGCCATGTTGAACAAAGTAAGTATGAGGAAATGGTTTGAGATTTGGTTTGTTTTTTGAAAAATAATCGGCAAAGAATTCTGAAAGGTGAACATAAGGTACAGAAAGTTTTAAACCATAGTTGTTAGGGAGATCTCTTGACCATTTTGCAACCCCTGCGGCATAAGCGGATACGATAACATCAGGTTTTATCTCCTCAACTTTTTCTTTAAATTTTTTGAAAATTGGTAAGATTTTATCAGATATACCTAAATTAATTGATGCCTCACCGCACATTATTTCGCCGTTAATATGGCTAATTTCCGCTCCGGCTTTCTTTAATGTGCTTTCTATGCTCTCGAGGACATCAAGTTGATTGGTGTGCTTAAGATTAACTACACCAGATAAAAGAACTTTCATCTTTTCCTCCGATTTTTATATTAAAGATTTGCACGCTTGCATATAAGATAAATTCTACCAAATTTATCCTTTTTAATCAAACAGAGTTAACTTAATTTTTAACTATTTTATTGATAAAAATAAAAGAAAATACTTTGAAATATTTTATTAGTTTTGTAAAAAAATGACTGCGGAGACGTCCAGATCGGACGTCTCCGAGTGGTATTTGTATTTTATTTTTCACTTAACAAAACTTCAACAGCCTTTTCAAGTTGCTTGTCTTCTCCCTTGATTAAACTTGCAGGGTCATTGTTGACAGTATAGTCGGGATAGAGCTGCTGGTTTTCAAGATATTTTCCTCTTAAATCAAGAACACCCACTTGGGGTATTCCGAAAACGAGTGTTGGATCCTGCAATCTTTCCCACCACACAGCAGTTCCTGTTCCCGGAACCGGCATTCCTACTAATTTCCCTATATTTAACTCTTTATAAGCAAAGGGAAACATAAAGGCATCTGAATAATTGGATTCATTCATAATTACTATTGATTTTTTTGTCCATCTTCCCATCGGCTCAATTCCTATTTTTCTGCCTCTCGGATAAAGGGTGAGATACTTTTTCCCGCTAAGGAATGTTACCAGATCATCATGGAGCCACCCGCCTCCATTGAATCTTGTATCAAGAATAATACCCTCTCTATTGTAGAATTTACCCATTATCTTTGAATAGATTTCTCTAAAACTTGCACTATTCATTGCTCTTATGTGGACGTATCCCAATCTTCCATGGGATAATCTGTCTGTTTCCTGCTCTCTTGTTTTAACCCATCTCTTATAAAGTAACTGCTCCTGAGCTCCCCATGAAATAGGCCTTATTACCTCTTCCCATCTTGTCTTTGTTTTGGGGTTGTAGAGTGAAAGCAGAACTTTTTTACCTCTTTTATGATTTAAGAGTGGGTAATAATTCATTCCTTTTTTAATGAAAACTCCGTCTATTTTTTCAATTATTGTGCCCTTTGTTATTTTTGAATCGGCTTTATCCATTGGGCCCTTTTCAATCACTTCAAGTACTTTTAACCCATCATGTTTAATATTTTGTTCTAAAAATGCTCCGAGTGCTGCTGTTGAATCGGGGTTTTGATATCTTGGATAATATCTGCAACCTGTGTGTGAAACATTCAGTTCTCCTAACATTTCACTTAAAAGCTCTGAGTAATCCCAATTATTGTTTATTGAGGGTAAGAATCTTTTGTAATTCTTTTTATAATAACTCCAATCCACTCCCTGCATCTTAGGATCATATATTTTTTCTTTAACCTGTCTCCAGATATGTTCAAATATGTACTCTTTCTCCTGAAGATATTTTAGATCTAACTCTGCTCTGAAGCTTATCGGTTTTATTCTGCCACTTCCCACATCAACCTTCATAATCCTTCCCGAAGCAAGGATAAATACATTCTTGCCTTTTTTATCAAATACTATTTGCCCTGCCGGAGAGCTCAATTTTGTGATTAATTTTATTTTCTTTTCTCTAATTTTATTTGACCAGAGAGCATAGCCCTTTTGATATGTGCTGATGTAAACAAGTGTTTCTCCGTTGGGAGAGAGAGCTGCATCAAAAATATTTGAAGATCTTAGTGTCAGTCTTACTGTTCTGTCTTCAAGATTTTTCAAAACTATTTTCAAAGGTTTTTCTTCTGAGGTTTTATCTTTTTTGTTCTTTTTTATTTTTCCTTTTTCACCTTTTTTTGCTTTTTTCTCTCTTTCTTTTAAAAGTTCGTAGTCAGATTTTGAGAGAAGGAATCTGTCATAAGCTTGAGGGTCAAAGAACATCGCATAAATGTCGTATTCAGAACCCCAGCTTCCGTGACTTCTCATTCCATTTCTATCTGTAGCCCAAATCATCATCTTCCCTTTCATCCCCCATTTAGGCATTGCATCATTGTAACCTGAGTTTGTTAGATTGATGACCGGTTGACTGCCATCAGCTTTTACAAGACCTACTTCACTTACCCATGTACCTCTGTCCAAAAATTGAACTAAAAGCCAATTGCTATCGGGTGACCAGTCATACCATTGGTCTCCATCACTATAAGAATAATTTTTGTTTCCCGGAAGAACAGTGATTATTTTTTTTGTTTTCAAATCCATAACTTTTAAAGTTTCTCTGTTTTCCAGAAATGCTATTTTTTTGCCATCAGGACTGTATTTTGGCTGAAATGTTTCTGCTTTTGTTTTAACCAATGGCTTTATATCTATCAGAGTTGAAGCATAAAAGTAAGGCTCACCCTTTCTTACTATCGTTGCCTCATAGATATTCCAGCTATTATCTCTTTCACCTGCAAAAATAAGTTTTCTCCCGTCTGGGCTAAAAGATACTGATCTTTCCTGCTCAGGAGTGTTTGTAATTCTCTTCGTATCTGAAAAATCCACTGAGCTTACAAAAATATCCCCTCTTATAATAAAAGCCACTTCTTTTCCATTTGGAGATAAGGCAAACTCTGTTACTCCTGACGCTCTTGTCATTACCTTTTCATTGTTAAATGCATAATCGACATCAAGCTCTATGTTTACTTTTTGTGGCTTTTTTTCTCCTTTTTTCAAAACATATATATCCCCATTAAAACCAAAGCATAGATCTCCATTTTTTGAGATAGATAAGAATCTTACAGGGTCCTTTGAAAAAAAGGTGATTTGCTTTTCATTGTTAGGGTTGACTAAACTCTTTTTCCAGACATTAAAACTCCCGCTTTTTTCTGTCAGGTAGTAAAAATAATTTTCGTCAGGAGCCCAAACGGGGTCTCTGTCTTCTCCTTTGAAATCTGTGATTTTTTTAAAATTACCTGTTTTTGATGAATAAATCCAAATATCTCTTGTAACTGAAGATGTGTGGTGTTTTCTCCATTTGCTTTCAAAACCTTTTTTATCATAGTAAATAATCTTATCTCCGGTTTTGTTAAATTTTGCCTCTATTGCAGCTGTTGTGAGATACATTGATGGTATTCCACCCTTTATTGAGACTTCATAAAGTTCAGGGAAAACTCTTACAGGGAATATTGAGCTTTTAACTGCCTTCATCCTTCTTGAGTAAAATAAAATCTTTTTCCCATCAGGGGTAAAGTCTGTTGGAATATCAGGTCTGCTGTGATAGGTTAATCTCTTTGGTTTTCCCCCTTCTGCGGGAATCAAAAACACATCAAAATTTCCATATCTGTCAGAAGCAAATGCAATGTATTTGCCATCCGGGGACCAAATCGGATGAAAATCATAAGCTTTGTGCCTTGTTAATTGAATTGCTTTTCCTCCGGAAGAGGGCACTATGAACAAATCTCCCTGATAGCTAAAGACTATTTTAGTACCATCAGGTGAAATCGCCGGATATCTTTTCCAGGTGTTTTCATTTTTTTGAGCAAAATTAAATGAAACCAATAAAAGAATAAAAAGAATGAATACTGTAATTTTTCTTTTTAAAATCATTTCTCCTCCTTTTCAGAGTATAATTAATATATTACGAAATTATTTAATTATTGTTCTTATCAAATAGAGTTTTTTGCACTTTTTGTTTTTTAAAATACATGTAAATATAATTACTCTTTTCAGGCTCATAAATTATAATTCTCTCCTCTTCCTTTCTTTTCCCTTTGAAAAGACGGGCCCCCACAAGTTTTTTTATTCCAAGTTCATAAATTTCAAGAGCTAAGTAGATTATTTTTTTCTCTTCACTTTCTTTAAAATTGATTTTTAATTTTTCTTCTTTTTCTTCCAGAAGAGGAGTTGTGTTAAATTCATAATGGGCGCTGTAAATCAGGTATTTTCTATCAAGGTTTAATGATAACTTTGCTTTTTTCTCTAAATTCACTTCAACTCCTTTGGCTTCCTTTAAAAAGAGAGGAAAAAACAATATATTAAACTTCTCTTTGTTATTATTTTTGAATTCCATTGTGATTTGTTGATTTTTTCTTTTAAATGAGAAATCAAATAAATGCTCCCCAACCCTTATATTCTTAAAACTTATTGATTTAATAAAAAACGGAATAATAGGGGCAAAAACAACGAAATTTTCTGTTCTTATGGGATTTAAAATAGTAAAGTATAAGGATTCCGGATTTTCCAGCTCTTTATTCCATTTTTCAGTACCTATAAAATTGAATTCCTTAAAAGTGATGGTTCTTTTTTTTATAAAAGGAGAGATAAAGGAATCTTTATAAACTTCATCTTTTATAGTCCTTAAATGAAGGGCTACTTTGTTCAACTTTACAAATTCCCTTACTCTGTAATCATAAATTATTTCTCCTGAAGGATATATTACATAGGGAATTCTTTTATAATTTAAAAGTTCGGAAACAATTTCTTCCACTCTTTTTTCATAACCTAAAATAACAAGGTTTACCAATGATTTTAAAAAATCATCCTTATAAAGTTTTCTCCCAATATTTAAATATACGGTTTTTCCCTCTGAATTTTTAAAAAAATTGTTTGCCAGTTCCCTTGCCATTCCTTCAAGATTTATTCTCTTTTCTCCCTTGCCCTGAATAACCTTTAAGGATTTCTTGTCCTTTTTTACCAGTGATTCCTCAAAGTATTTTTTTTTGAATGAGCACAATATTTTGCTAATATCAGTTTTTTTTATCCCCTCTTCTTTTAGAAGACATGAGAATTGAATTATAAGATCTTCCCCCTCATCCATTAAAAAGTTTAGAGTTAATTTTAGGGTTGGGGTAAGGGAATTTATCTTTTCAATGTGACAGGAGGAAGGCTTTTTGCTGAACCTGTTTATAAAAAAACCTTTTTTGTCTGATGTGTGAACTATAAAGGATCTATCGGAAGATGAGAAATAATTTATCTTTGAAAAATAATATTCAGGCCAGGGTTCTTTTAATTTAAAATGGATTTTATAGCTTAATTTTAGTTCTGTTCTTTTATTGGAATTTGCATAAAAATAAATTGTAGGCTTTGACGGAGAAGGGAAAAAGGCAGCATTTAATGAATTATCCTGATATAAAACTTTTATAATTTTTCCAGCGCTTATCAGTTTTATTCCCTCTTCTGAGTGGATGTTTAATTCTGATACAATTTCCAGTGGTGGCACTATGATTGTTCCTTTGTTCTGGTAAAATTTTAAGGCTATTTTTTCATTTTTGCAAACACCTCTTTCACTTTTACCAATCTTTGATAGATTTAAGCTTTTGCTTATTGTAAGCTCTTTCTTTTCATTGAGAAAGAATGGGATATTGTCAAATTTTGAAAAATGATATTTCCAGTAATTGAAATCATCCTTTTTTAAAAAATTTTCAATGTTTTCAAGATTACTTAGGAATAGCTGAAAATAAGCTTTCCAAAGATTATTTTTCTCTGAATTATTGTAGGGAAATCCTATTGAAAGCAAAACACCTTTGTTTATCTTTATAAAAAAGATTGAAGGAACACTTCCCTTATTAGTGGGGGAGGTTGCTATAAGTGTGAATTTCGTAAAATCCTTTTCATTAATTGTGTATATTTCTGTCTTTTTGAAACCTTCTTTTAAAAAAAAAGGATAAACATTCTGATTGTTAAAAAGGGTTTCTTTTAAAGAAAAAGGTACGAGCACCCCATTCTCCACTTCAGCTTTTT
>JAMOVU010000147.1 GCA_027067555.1 Candidatus Aminicenantota bacterium
CTCTTTCACCTTTTCGGGTCGCTCATACAGATATTTAACAAAGCAATACGGTAATGGCGACACCATAAAATACCTCTATGACCAAGGCAAAAGATTAACCTCACTCCAAGCCCTAACCAAAACAAATAAAACAATAAACCATTATGAATACACTTACAATAAAATCGGCTTAAAGACTTCCGAGAAACGACTCCATGATAATAACCTGATTAACAACTTCTCCTACGACTCAATCCTGAGACTGACCAAAATGGAGTTTGATAAACCAACCTCGGGTAATCCCGCAAAAACAATCTCTGTAAAGTTTGACAAACTCTCCAACATACTCAACCTGACTGAAGAAAAGAATAACCAAACAAAACAGTTGATAAGTGAGATAAATTCAACCCTCAACCAATACAAAAAGTTTGATGATATAACCTTTGACTATGACAAAAACGGCAACACAACTCAGAAAGGTAGCTGGACATACACCTATGATTACAAAAACAAAATAGTAAAAGCCACAAACGGCTCCAAGACAATCAGCTTTGAATACGACCCGTTCGGCAGAAGAATAACCAAATCAAACGGTAATCAAACAACCCACTACTACTACTCGGGAGATCAGGTAATAGAAGAACAAAACAGCTCAGGACAAACAATCAAGCAGTTTGTTTACGGTAACCTAATAGATGAAGTGCTAAGGATGGACAAATACAACAACAATACCATAGAAAACTCCTTTTACTATCATACAGATAGCATCGGAAACATCACAGCCATAACAGACAAGGACGGAAAAATAGTCGAGCGGTATAAATACAACATATACGGCTCACCCACAATAACAGATAATACGGGCAATATCCTTTCCGAATCCGCAATCGGCAACGATTATATGTTTCAGAGCAGAAGATATGATAAAGAATTGAAACTTTATTACTACCGTGCCAGAACATACGACCCCGAAATAGGCCGCTTCCTCCAAACCGATCCGATAGGCTACAAAGACAGTATGAATTTATATCAGGCAATGAATATGAATGGATTTAACTTTGTGGATCCGTGGGGGCTGAGGATTTATTTAACAGGTAAAGATCCTAAGGGAGATTTTGAATATTTCCTGAAGGCTTTTGAGTTAATAGGAATAAAAAATGTAAAAGAGAAGATAATAATGAAAAAAAATAAAGAAGGTAAATATTATATAGATTTAGCGAGTGGAAAAGGAACTCTTACAAGAGATAAACTCCCGAAAATTTATAAACACAAAGGTTTTATTAAATGGTTAAATAAGTATACAAAAGAATTAAAAAATCATCCTGAAATATACAAAAAAGATTTGGAAGAATTATTTGAATGGATAATATTAGATAAGGAGGATATAGCTGTTGATTTTCAAACAGGAAAGGAATATAAGAGCTACAATGGTCTTTTTGGAATGAGTTATAAAGGATTCGTTTTTAGAAAAGGAGGAGGAATAACCCTTGAGGCAGGAATAGATACAAAAAATGGCAATGTTAAAATTATCGTGGATCCTTATAATTATAGTATTAGATTAACAAATAATCTTCCGCTTAGCATTGAGACAATAATTATCCATGAGTTTGGACACGCATATGCAAATATTCTTGGTTATTATGGGGAGAAATTTAAAAAAATAGATTTGCTTCATATGTTTCCTAAAAATGATCTTTTGTTTACTGAAATAGCGGTTATGTTTGAAAACCAATATCGTTTACGCTTAGGGGAAAGATGGTTAAGAGGATGGCATAATGTAATAAATAGTCAAATGAGAATAAAATGATAAGAAAAATAAATAATATACTCTTACTAATACCTTTTTTACTATTCGTTATCAATATTATTTTTTATTCTCCTAATATTGGAAAATATGATCATACTGAACTGTTAATTTCTATTTTTATTCTTATAATAGGAATTATTTTTATTTTAAAGATAAATATAGATATTTATATTGCTCTTGTTTGGTCAATTTTCTTTTTTTTTAATATTCTTTATATATTATCTGAAAATAAATATATTGAGGGTTTTTTTAATGATGGAATAGAAGGCTATTTTCCATACATATTAACTCCCGTTATAACAAAAGGGTTATTACTTTTTTTTGTTATATATATAATATTTGATAATTTTTTATTGAAAAGAAAAGGTGTTAGTAAAAAAAGGATTAAATTATTATTAATTTATTCGTATTGTTTCAATCTTTTCATAATGTTGAGATATTTGACATCTTTTTCTTTTATCATGTTTTATTATTCAGTTGAAAAAACAGCATTTAATTTTAGATTTTACCTGATAATAATATCTTTCTTAATATCTATTTATTATTTGCTCTGGATTTACTTTTTGGATAAATCCCATTTTAAAATAGGAAAAATTTTAGTTTTTATTATAGGTTTATTTATAATTTTGAATTTTATTCCTTTGTACCAAATTCTTATTAAGAGAAGGATAATTTTTGAAAAGAACCTTTATAAGGAATTGTTAATGGTTTTCCAACATTATATTAAATATATTTTCGTCTTTTCAGGGCTTGTTTATTATTCGGTGTGGTTCTTAATTAAAAAATATATCTTAATTAAAAAAAGCATTTTGAAAAATGAAAAAAATCATTAAAGAATTAAAATGATTAAAAAACAACCTAAATTTGTAAAACTAATCATCCTAATTCACTATATCTATGATGAACTTAGGAAGGCTGCTCGGCTCTTGGCTTTTGGCTTCGAGGCTGGTGAGGACAGAGTCCGAACCATGGACAAAAACGGCAACACAACTCAGAAAGGTAGCTGGACATACACCTATGATTACAAAAACAAAATAGTAAAAGCCACAAACGGCACCAAAACAATATCCTTTGAATACGACCCGTTTGGCAGAAGAATAAAGAAAGACACAGGCTCCACTGCAATAAACTATTACTACGCCAGTGATCAAGTAATCGAAGAACAAAACAGCAGCGGTTCCACTTTGAAACAATACATCTATGGCAATTTAATAGATGAAATTATCCGCATGGATAAATATAACAACAACCAAATCGAAAACAGCTTCTACTATCACACGGACTCAATTGGCAATGTAACCGCCATAACCGATAAAGACGGAAATATCATAGAAAGATATAAATACAACATATATGGCAGCCCGACAATAACCGATAACACAGGTAACCCAATCAATGAATCCGCCATAGGCAATGATTATATGTTTCAGAGCAGAAGATATGACCCTGAACTAAAACTCTACTACTACCGTGCCAGAACATACGATCCACAGATAGGTAGATTCTTACAGACAGACCCTATGGGCTACCGAGACAGTATGAACCTATACCAAGCAATGAATATGAATGGCTGGGGGTTTGTGGATCCTTGGGGGCTTTTGGAATATAAGTGGAATTGGATGGGGAGATATATAGGAAAAATTGTAAACAAAAAGTTGGTTTTAGAGCCTCGCTTTCCCGGTGGAATAGAGGGATATCTTAGTAATTTTCCTGAATCAAGTGGTAGCAAAAGATTTGAGATTCCTCTTGCAATTATTTTTAATAATCCTATATATACATATATTAATTATAAAATAGTTAAAACAGGAAAAAAATATAAGATAGAATTTTCTTTCAAAATGAGCACATTTATTTATATGCCAATAAAAGATAAAAATAATAAAAGAAAATACAGACATGAGAAGTCTCATATTTTAGGGTATCAGTTGATGTTTTTAAAAGTTCTTTATAAATTGAGGAAAGCTGAAGAAAAAGAGTTTAAAGATGAACATTCGGCATTAAAATATGCAGGTAAAATATGGGAAAGTTGTAGGATAGATAAGATTAAAAATGATTCAAATTGGTATCCGAAGGAAGACAGCGTATGGGAAAAAATATTATATTTATTTTTTATGAATCCTCATGAAAAAAAATGGGAAAACTGGGCATCTCAAATAGATCCCGAAAAAGTTTGGCATGATATTCTTAATTTTGAGGAAACTTATAAAGAACAAAAAGAGTTTAATATTGAAAGATATAAAAGGCAAAAAAATGATAAGTGGGAAGAAGATTTACATTTAGAGGATAGTAATTAATGAAATTTGGAGGGTTTTATGATGTTAATATATGGTTTTTACATTAACTTACATTACTTCATAAAAAGTAATCCGTTTTCTTACATTGAGGTTGAGCCTGTTTTTGATGAATTTTACTTGGACAGTATGAGGATATCATTTATTATTCTGATTTATCTTTTGGTATTATTATTCTTTATTTTAGTAAAGCATATTAAAAGAGGAAAAATTATTGATAATTTGGAGAAAGCGATGATCGGTTTGTTTAATAATGAAAAAATGGGGGAAAATATCGGAAAAACTCTGAGAAAAATTTTTCATGTAAATTGGAAGGTAGTGAATGAAAAAATGGAAAAAACGGAAGAAATAAAATTTCGGGAAATAAAAACATTCATCAATGGTAAGAGGGCTCATTACTATGTATTGCTATTTTTGTTTATAATTAGTTCTTATTTTATTCTGATTTATTTACTGAGGGAAATTTCCGGAAACCCTCTGTTTTTTGGTTTGGATTTGGGGAGGCCGCGTTTTACGAATACAGATGATTTTGTGGTAGCTGTGTTGACTCTTATGTTTCCCTTTATTTCTAATTTTTTTTCGTATCTTTTTATTTTGAGTGTTAATATTCTTTTGTTTATTGTATATGTGAACATACGGGCTAATTTGGTGGCAGATATTTCAATGTGTTTTTATGCTACATATAAAAAATTGGTAAAAAAGCAAGGAGAGGGAGAGGATGAGCTATAAGGAATTTGTATTGTACATTTATGGTAATAAATTTCTTTTGTTTAGTTATTTTATTTTGTTATTGGCATTGCCATATGTTTTTTTGAGTATGGTAAAAGAAGCAAAAAAAATTACAGTACATCTTAAGAATAGGGTAATTAGCCCCAAAAATAAACATGAATGCGTGAAAGCGGTAATTTCGAATATTTTCGGGGAAGGATTTTTAAAAAGAAAAGAATATGAAAAAACATATGATTTTTTATACAATTCTTCTGATGATGGACTATCTTTTTCGGAAGCCTTAGGAGAAATTCAAAAAAGATATTTTTACAATAAGTTTTTTGTTTTTGTGGTTATTTTCATTATCTCATTTATTAGTAATATATATGTGTTTTGTTCCGAATTTTCATTTTTCAGAAGTATTATGATGGATGGTTCAAAGTATAATCGGGCTTTTTTTTCGTTTTTTGTGAATTTTGTTTTTTACAATATTGTTTTGTTTACAAATATTATTTTTTTAGTTATTTTGTTTTGTTTGGTAAGAAGGAGAATAAGGCTGATATCAGAAGTGGCTGTTGATTGTTTGGCGAATTCTGAGAATAAGATGGTAAATGAATTTGATAATTTCGGAGGATAAAAAGAAAAAATGTTCACTAAAAAATATATAATAATTATTTTGATTATGATTTTTTCAGCACAATTGTTTTGTGCTCAGGAAAAAGCTTATAAGAAAAAATATGAAGAGCATCTGAAAAAGTTGAGAAAAATAATAGAATTATTTGTAAACAATTCATTGAGTAAAAAAACTTTATTGGAGGTATTTGGAAAAGATGTAAAAATTGATGAGAGCTATTATAAAGAAAAGAAATATATATATATTACTACGGATAATTATTCTATGTATGTGGCATATATAGCTAATGTGAACAAGAGGGCGAAAATAATAAAATTAACTAATTTGTATTATCGAACAAAATATCTTGATTATTCTATTTCAATAAAGATGTTGGTTGATATATTCGGAAAATGGACATATTATTCGAATGATAAGAGAATGACAAAATCGCCTTATTTCTATTTTGAAAAAAAAATAGATAACAAAAAAAAGGTTAGTGTTTATGCAAGAGGAATTTATGGGCCATTTAAAAGACCAATGAAGTGTGTTTGTATAAGATTCTCTATAAATATTGAAAAAATAAAGAATGAAAAGTAAGATTGAAAAACAACTTAAAATAATCAAACTCTTAATCCTTATACGCTATATCCACGAGATGAAAAAAGCATTTAAAAAGCCTCCAAGCCAAGAGCCTCCGAGTGTTTTGTCCTAAAATAGGTTGACAGTTTTTTATAAAAACAAAATAGCAAACAATCACTAACCAATCACATGTAGAGCCGTAGCTGTCGGAGTGAAGCGTAGACCCGCCCTGGCGGGCAAGGTCTACACCATCAACAACAAATAATTAATGAGAAACCAAACAAAAAATCATTTGATTTAATTAAAATTCGATTGTAAAATTAATCGTATGAATATAATTATGGGTTTTTTTTGGAGAAGACACAAGAAAAAAAGATTTGGGCTTGAAAGCTGTGGGCTTTTAAGCTTTAAGCTTTTTGAAAGCTTTAATCGTATTCTCTATCAGAGTTAAAACAGTAATGGGACCTATCCCTCCGGGCACAGGTGTAAGGTAAGATGCTTTGTTTATAACTTCTGGATGGACATCTCCCACCAGCACATATCCTCTTTTTTCAAAGGATTTTATTTTTTCCGGAAGAGATGAAAGCTCTTTGCGGATTATTTTTTCATCATCAAGTGCATTTACTCCCACATCAATGACAACTGCTCCTTCTTTTACATAATCCTTTGTAATCATTAGAGGTCTTCCGGCAGCCGCAAAAAGAAAGTCTGCCTGAGATGTTATTTCCTGAAGGTTTTTTGTTTTTGAATGGGTTATGGTTATTGTCATATTTTCTTTTAAAAGCAGAATTGCGAGAGGTTTTCCAACTAAGTTTGATCTTCCCACAATAACAGCATTTTTCCCCGTAAGTTCAAATTTGTGAAATTTCAGAAAATTCACTATACCAGAAGGAGTGCAGGGGAAAAGTGCATCCTCACCTCTGAATAGTTTGCCTAAATTATAGGGATGAAAACCGTCCACATCCTTCTCCGGTGATATCGCTTCAATTATATTGTTAACATTTATATCTTTCGGCAAAGGAAGCTGTATTATAAATCCGTCAACATCACCTCTTCTGTTTAGTTTATTTATTAGTTCCAGGAGTTCTTTTTCATTCATATAATCGAATTTTAGTGTTTCCGCATTCATACCAATCTCTTTTGCGAATTTTTCCTTTCTCTTTACATAGGATTGAGAAGCTTTGTTATCACCTATGAGAACAACAGAAAGGGATGGAGCTCTGCCATATTTTTCTTTTAACCCTATTACCTCTTTTTTTAATTCTTCTTTTTTACTATTTATATATTCTGTTGAAGGAATCCATTTGCCCATTATTATTCCTTTAAAGCGGTGAGTGTAAAAACCTCAGAGTCAATCATTGCATTTTCTATAATACAGTTTTCATTTGGTTTATGTCCGGTATGCTCCACTTTTCTCCAGACCCCCACTTTAAATCCCCTTTCTCTTAAAAAAGAGGCAAGGGTGGCATATCCGATCCCGGTTAGAATTGAATCCTCGCCCAGAACCTCTTTGATGGAAGATTTGAGATTTTTTATTATCCGGGATGAAGCATCAGTCTTTTTTGCTGATCTTATTTCAAGGGTTTTTGACACAAAAATCTTTGCATCTTCCTCCTTTGCAACTTCCCCGGCAATTCTTTTAATCTCTTTTTCAATGTCCGGGATTGAATACTCGGGAAGAATTCTGCAGTCCATATAGAATATATCATTTCCGGGAATCATGTTAACATTGGGGACATTTTTTTCCTTTAGTGTTGGCTCAAATGTGGAGTAGGGGGGCTCGAAAATTTTATCTTCAAAGGAGAATATTTTGTGAAGCTCTTCGTATCTTTGTATGAGTTTTGCTGTGATTCTTAATGTATTCTTTCCTAAATGAGGGGTTGAAGCATGGGTGGCTTTTCCTTTAATATGGAATTTAAACCACAAAACCCCTTTTTCTGCTATTTCAAGCTTTAATCCCGAAGAACTTCCACCGTCAGCGACAATATAATAATCATCTGTTCTGAAAATTTCAGGATTTGTGTTTAGAATATATCTTATCCCTTTTTTTGAACCTGATTCCTCATCAGACAAAAATAAGAGGTTTATATCATAGGGAGGGGTTAGTTTTAATTCTTTCATGGCTTTTATCATATAAATAGTGGCAATTATATCCTGATTGTTATCCTCGGCTCCCCTTCCGTATATTCTTCCCTCTTCTATGTATGGATCAAAGGGATCTCCCTCCCAGAGAGAGAGATCCCCAACTGGTTCCACATCCAGGTGAGTTAAAATCCACAAACTCTTTTTTGATGATTTTCCCTTAAGCCTTCCGACAAAATTGGGTCTGTATCCTTTGCTTACATCAAGATCAGGTGCATCATAGTGAATAATTTCATCTATTCCCGCTTCTTTTAATTTCTCTTTTACAAATTCTGCCTTTTCCCACTCTCCATCTCCTCCGACAAGTGGAGAAAGAGCCGGGATTGCTGTTATATTTAACAGATCGTCTATGAAATCTTCGGCAAAATCCTCCTCTATTTTTTCAATAATCTCGGATTTTAACTCATTGTCTTTCATATTATCCGAAAAATTCGCTTAAAATCTTAACCACTTCAAGTCCTGCTCTTTCCTGTCCCTCTTTTGCTGATGCACCTAAGTGGGGCATTGGGATTAATCTTGGGTGATCAATGAGTTCATAATTTGTCGGAGGCTCTTTTTCATAAACATCCAAAACAGCAGCTCTGAGCTTTCCTTCGTTTAATGCTTTTAAAAGATCGGATTCATTTATAATTCCGCCTCTTCCGACATTTATTATAACGGCATCATCTTTCATCATATTTAATTCATTATAAGAAATCATATTTTTTGTTTTTTCGGTAAGAGGAAGATGAATAGAAATATAATCAGCTTTTTTCAGAAGTTCTTCAAGAGAGACCTGTTTTGCGGAAATATCTGATTTTATGTCAAAAATATCGAAAAAGATAACTTCCATTCCGAGAGCAATTTCCCTTCTTGCGACCTCTCTTCCGATTCTCCCGAAGCCTATAATCCCGGCTGTTTTTCCGTAAAGCTCCGTCCCTGTAAAAAGCTTTTTCTCCCACTTGTGAGCTTTCATTGAAGAGTATGCCTGAGGAATATTTCTTGCAACTGCAAACATTAATCCTATTGTGTATTCTGCAACTGTTATTGAGGTAGCCGAAGGAGTGTTAAAAACTTTGATACCTAACTCTTCGGCTTTTTTAAGGTCAACATTGTCAAGTCCTATTCCAGCCCTAACAACTACCTTTAAATTCTTTGCCTTTTCAAGAATGTTTGCTTTCAGCTTTGTGGCGCTTCTTATTACTATTGCATCATATGCCTCTATCTCTTTTTCAAGCTCTTCGGGACTCATACCTGTTTTTACGGTAACTTCAAACCCATCTACCTTTTTGAGCTCCTCAATAGCTCTTTCGGAAAGTTTATCGGATATTAGAATTTTTTTCATTTCCATTCCCTCCTCAAAACCTCTTCCGCTGCTGCAACTCCTTTGCCAGGCTCAACTTTATATCCCATATCTGCAAGAACCATTTCAAGAGCTGAAATTGCAATAATAACATCAAATCCTCCCATGTATCCGAGGTGAGCTATTCTGAAGAATTTACCTTTCATAGGATCCTGTGCACCGGAGATGTATGCACTGTATTTTTTTTGCATAAGGCTTACCAATTCTTTTCCGTCAATCCCTTCCGGAGTTTTAACTGAAGTTAAAATATTTCCGGGAGCTTTTGAAAATAGCTCAAGCCCCAGGGCTTTTACCGCTGCTCTTGTTGCATCTCCCAAAATTCTGTGATGCTCAATAATTCCGTCTATTGTCTGCCCTTTTATTAATTTCAATGCTTCAAGTTGTTGGTAAACGAGAGAAACACCGGGTGTGTAGGGAGTGGTTCTTTTTGCAAGGCTCTTTCTTGCCTTTTTCATATCAAAATAGTATTTCGGAAGATCCGATTTTTCAACAAGTTTCCATGCTTTTTCATCAAAGGAGATAAAGGCAAGGCCCGGGGGAATCATAAGAGATTTTTGTGAGCCTGTTAAAAGTACATTGACTCCCCATTCATCCATAGGACATGGAGTTGCGCCAAGACCAGAAATTCCATCAACAACTAAAATCGCATCTGTTTTTGAAACCACCTCCGCAAAGCCCTTTACATCATAAACCGTTCCTGTTGATGTTTCCGAAAGCTGGGAGAAAACAGCTTTTGCATCGGGATTTTCTTTTAAAACCTCTTCCAGCTTTGAAGGAGAAAGAGCATCACCCCATTCGATTTTGATTTCAACAACATTAATTCCGTAAACTTTACAAATCTGTCCCCATCTTTCGCCGAATTTTCCGCCGTTAATAACGATGACTTTGTCTCCTCTTGAAAGAAGATTTGTGACAGCGGTTTCCATGGCTCCCGTACCTGAGGAAGTCAGCGTGTAAACATCATTCTTTGTCTGAAAAACATATTGCATACCCTCTGTCATTTCCATGAAAAGATCGGAAAATTCCTTTGTCCTGTGATGGATAATAGGTAATGCAGCTTTTGCAAGAACATTCTCCGGAACGGGCGTTGGTCCGGGTGATAAAAGATAATACTTTTTAATCATATAAAACCTCCCAAATAATAAATTATAAATTAATTATTTATTAAAAAACAATAAATTATGCCATCTTAATTATAATTCAAAAAACGCTTTTTGTAAATCAGAAAGATTATAATATAGAAAAGCGGGAGAATTTTCAAATTATTCAACTTTTCCAAATACCTGAATTCCACAAACATAATATCTTTTATTGTTCAGTTTAAGAACATTATTTATAAAATCATCGTAGTAAGCTCCTAAAAATACTGTCCCCAGGGAAAATTCCTTTGAGAGAAGGTACATATTTTGAATAATTGTTCCCAATTCTGTAAAAACATATCTTATGCTTCTATTCATGTATTTTTTTCTTATCTTTTCAAAATCGGCCACATAAATGAAGAAAAAAGAACTTTTCCTAAGAATTCTCTTCCTTGGATACAAATTTATAAAAAAGGAGTTAAAGGCTTTCTGATTACACTCCAATCTAATTATGGAGTTTGTTTTTTCCTGATATAAATAAATGCCTCTTTGAATTGATTTTACTTTATTAATTATGATGTATATTTTAAAGGGGTAAAAAGCTCCTGCAGATGGGTGAAACCTTTTTCCATCTTTTCTAATTCCATTCGCGTAGTAGAGTAGGGAAGAAAGAGCCGAGAAAGAAGCTTTTTCTCCAGTGTAAACTCTTTGAGAATGCCTATTTTGTAGTAGTTCTTCTATTTTACTTTTTGGAATAATGGGTTTTAATTTAATGGATGCTCCGATGTAAGTCATTTCACATTTATAAAAGGTAATTCCGCTTTTTATTTCGGTGGTCTTAAAGAAAAGCTTAATAAAGTCATTTTTTATGGCTTTTGAAAGAGACGGAATAGTTAAAATATAAATGAAAAGAAATAATAAATAAAATTTTTTTTGTGCCTTATTTTTCATTTTAGTCCTCCGAATATTAAAATAGGAAAAATAGAGAAAAAGTCAAAAGTATTTTGATACCTTATTTGACATAATTTAAATATTTTTTTAAGATTAATATTAATTTAATTCAGAGAGAGGGAATGGCGAAAAAAGATGAATTTTCGAGAATAGGATTCATAATGGCCGCCCTGGGAATGGCCATAGGAACCGGAAATATCTGGAGATTTCCCCGGGTGGTTACTCAAAATGGCGGAGGTTCTTTTATAATTGCCTGGCTTGTATTTCTTTTTATCTGGTCAATGCCTCTTCTGATAATTGAGTTTACTATCGGGCATCATTTCCAGAAAGGTGTTTTGGGCTCTTTTAAAAAGGGAATGGGGGAAAAATTTACCTGGATGGGGGCTTTTGTTGCAACTGTTTCCACTGCAATTCTTTTTTACTACTCTGTGGTTACCGGCTGGTGTATTAAGTATCTTTATGCCTCAATTTTTAAGTTTGAAAAGCTTTCTTCACCGGAAAAATACTGGACTGGTTTTATTTCATCCGGGCATGCTGTTTTTTATGAGGCCATTGCTCTTTTGATAGGAGGAATGATAATAGCTTATGGTATAACAGCCGGAATAGAAAGAGTGAATAAATTCATAATTCCTATTCTTTTTGTGGTTTTGATTATAGGAGTTATAAGAGCTATTACTTTACCCGGAGGAGTTAGAGGGCTTAACTATCTTTTTTCCCCTTCTCTTGAGAAGTTAAAAGATTATAATTTATGGCTTCAAGCCCTTACACAATCCACATGGTCAACCGGTGCGGGGTGGGGTTTGATTTTAACTTATGCCATTTACACGAGCAAAAAGGATGATCCTGTTTATACAACTGCTACTATTGGATTCGGGAATAATTCCGCTTCTCTTTTAGCTGCCATGCTTGTTGTTCCCACTCTCTTTTATGCTCTCGGAGGAAATGAAAAAAAGCTCTTTGAAGTTTTAGGAAGTGGAAATCAGGGGCTTACTTTTATCTCTGTTCCAGCTCTTTTTAAAAACATAGCATTCGGACAGATTCTTTTAATCCTCTTTTTTCTATCACTAACTTTTGCTGCTTTTACCTCTTTGCTCTCATTACTTGAGCTTCCGGTAAGAATTCTTATTGATGCCGGGCTAAAAAGAAAAAAAGCTGTTCTTACAATAGCTCTTTTTAGTTTTGTTTTAGGGGTTCCATCCGCTCTTTCTTTAAGAGTTTTCAATAATCAGGATTTTACCTGGAGTCTCGGGCTCATGCTTTCCGGGTTTTTCTTTTCACTATTTGTTATTAAATATGGTGTCAAAAAATTCAGGGAAGAACTTATTAACAAGATAAGTAAAATAAAATTGGGAAAATACTTTGATTTTATTGTAAAGTTTCTTATTCCGGTGGAGTTTTTTGCTGTTATTATCTGGTGGTTTTACCAGAGTGTTAAATTGGATAAGTGGTATAATATTTTCGGTGAGTACAGTTTACTTTCAGTACTTTCTCAATGGGGAATTGTGATTATTATCTATATTTTAATTAATAAATTTCTTTCGAGAAAGGTGGCTAAATGAGTTTAGGTGCCATTATTTTAATGATTTTATCACTGGGTCTTTGTTTTGGTGGTTTTGTGTATTTTATTGTAAAAAGTTTAAGGAAATAGGAGGGCATGCTTTATGGGAGAGGAAAAAGAGGCAATATTTAGACAAAAGATTTATTCTAAGATTGAAGAATTACCTACGATTCCTGCTGTTGCAACAAAACTTTTGTACACTATAGATGATGAAAGGTCAAGTGTTTCAGATGTGGTGGAGCTGATTCAAAATGATCCTTCACTTACTTCCAAAATATTAAAAATAGCTAACTCCGCTTACTATGGTTTTTCAAGGGAAATTACTAAAATTTCTCAAGCTGTGGCTCTTTTGGGTTTTAATATGGTAAGGTCGCTTGTTATTTCTCTTGAAGTTATGAAAAATCTTCCTTCAGGAATAGAATCAGAGTATTTTTCACCTGAAGGGCTCTGGCTTCACAGTGTGGCAACAGCTACCTGTATGGAAAACTTCAGAAAAAAGTACCCACAGAAAAAAAATAGTGATTCTGCTTTTATTATCGGCCTTCTCCATGATATCGGGAAAATTGTTCTGGACCAGTTTTTTCATGAGGAATTTCAGAAGGCTCTTCATCTTGCGAATGGTAATCCGCCAATGGCATTACATCATGCGGAAGAAGAGCTTATAGGGCTTAATCACAGTGAAGTTGCAGGGATGCTCTTGGAAAGATGGAAATTTCCCGATGAAATCGTAAAGCCTATTGCAAATATGCACGCAAAGGAAATGGGCGAAGATGTTAAAATTCAGGATCTTGCTTTATTGAGAATTTCCAACAGTCTTGCACAGGAAACAAAAATCGGAAAGGAAGGAAATTCTGTTCCAAATACCATAAAAGAAAAGGATCTGGAAATTTTAGGAATAGATGAAAGTGTGCTTAATGATTTAAGGGATGAACTTGAGAATTCACAGGAGAGGATAGGGGAATTTTTGGGAGTCATAAAGGGTTAAACTCTCTTTCTAAAACCTCTTCCGAGCACTTCATATATGTCTGAAATAATAACAAAAGCATTGGGGTCTATTTTTCTTATTTCCTGTCTTAGTGTGGGAAACTGTTTTCTTGTGACAACTGTCATTATTATATTCTTCGGTTCCTCTTTATAGAGAGTTTTTCCGAAGAATATAGTACCACCTCTTCCCAATTTATCGAAGATAAGCTCTCTTACTTCATTCTCTTTATCCGTTATTATGAAAGCCATCTTTGCATAATTCCATCCTTCGAGCACAAAGTCAATTGCTTTGCTTGAAACAAAAAGGGTTAAGTATCCAATAAGAGGTGCTTCAAGACTGTGATAGGAGAAACCCGATGCTGATATTATAAGAGAATCTACAATGAGAATTGCCATTCCCACACTGATTCCAGTGTATTTGTTTATAAGCATTCCGATTACATCAGTTCCACCTGTGGATGCTCTTCCTTTGAAAACAAGTCCGAGTCCCACACCTAACATTACTCCTCCGTAGATGGAGGCTAAAATTTCATTGTTTGTTGCATGAATGTTCTTAAATTTTAAGATTTCATAGAAAAAATCTATTCCTAAATAAGAGAAAAGAATACCTACAATTGATTTTATGCCATAAGCTCTTCCCAATTTTTTTATCCCGAGATATAAAATGGGTAAATTAAGAACAATTGTTAATAATCCTACCGGTACATTTGCAAAATAGTTAATTATTATGGCAATTCCCGAAACTCCTCCGGGAACAATGTGAAATGGTATTATAAAGAGCGCATAAGAGATGGCGAGGATTATTGAACCAATGATAATAAAAACAAAATTTTTTATTTCCTGTTTGGTATTTTCTTTCATCAGCGGATTATAGCAGAAATATATAGAATTGTTCAACCATTATATTAGCTTAGTTTTTCTATCAAATTTTCTTTTTTTATAAGTTTTGTTATAAGGTATGAGATAATGAATAAAATTAAAATTATTCCTAATTCGATTGAGATTATTGTTGTGAGATTCATTTTTAATTTCATTTTAATTATCTTTTTTACTACCTTTGATATTAAAAAGAAGACTCCGAAAAACATGACAAAATAAACTGCTGTGCCAAGTTTTGTAAACCAGGTTAGAAAAATTACAAGGTAGCTTATTAACAAAAAGAGAATAGGGAGAATAAGCAAAATATTAAATAGAAAAAAAGGTGTTTTAAGTAGTCCGGAGAAAAACAGTAAAACAAGGATGTACGGGATTACAAGGGATAGTACTGTGAAAAAAAGGGCTTTTCCGAAACAGAGTTCTCCCACTCCGTATCCATATGCAAAATATATCTCTTCTTTTCCTATTGCGGATTCCTGAAAAATATATCGCATGAAACCTGTGGTGATAAAAAGGAGCCCCATGCTGACAAAAAGAATAATCGCAATGATAATCAATATATTATCAGGTAAATCATTTAATCTTTGAAAATAATTCTTCATCATGAAAAGGACAAATAAGAATATTGTGTAACTTATAAGTAATGATTTCACGGAATTTCTTGCGGTGAAAAAATCTTTCATTATAAGTGCTTTTATCCTATTCATTTTTTCCTCCTCTTACAATTTCAAGGAATTTTTCTTCAAGCTCAAGTTTTTCTTCTTCAAGTATTTTTTTATCTCCCGTCCATGCTATTTTTCCATTATTTAAGATAAGAATTTTATCCCCTATTTTCTCAACTTCATCAAGATTGTGGCTTGTCATAAAGATTGTTATATTTTTTTCGGAATTCAATTTTTTCAAAAGCTCCCTTATCTCAATTTTAACCAGTGGATCAAGGTTAGCAGTGGGCTCATCAAGAATCATAAATTCAGGCTCTTCCAAAATTACTCTCAAAAGCTCTGCCTTTCTTTTCATACCGGAGGAATATTTTGAAAGTTTAGTATTTAAGTCATTTTTTAAATTAAACAGATTAAGATATTTATCAAAAATTTCTTTATTGATGTTCTTCCTTTTCACTTTTGTGAAGAAAAGAAGATTTTCTTTCAGTGTGATATCCGAAAAAAGTATGTCCTTATGAAAAATAAAACCTATCTTATTAAAATCCGTTGATAGTGAAACTTCTCCTTCGTCATATTTCATAAGTTTTAGAATTATTCTTATAAGAGTTGTCTTTCCTGCTCCGTTCGGTCCGCAAAGAACTGTGATTTTTCCTTTTTCAGCTTTAAAATCAACTCCTTTTAGCACTTTTTTAGAGCCAAAGTTTTTTTTGAGATTCTTAACAACAAGCATAATACCTCCTTCCAGATTTGTGAAATGAATAATATTATTACGAAAACGGAGGTGAAAGGTTGCGCCTTTTGTCTTTCAGGAAAAGCTCTTTCTTCTGCTCTTTTTTTTAATTTAATTCGGGATGAAAATTGGAGCAGATGAGAATGAAAAAATCCTGATAAAATTTACAGATTAAGAATTCCTTTCCCGTATGGGATCTGGCTTTCATAGGTTTCCTTCAAAACCAATGATAATCCACCTTCCCGGCATTGGGATACCGCCTGCTTCAAAGTATTCCCTGTCAGTCAAATTATTTATCTTGAAAAAAATCCTTGTTGTGGAATTTATCTCTTTTGAAAAATAGGAATCCACTACAAGATAGGAATATCCTGATAATCTTTTCATATATCTTAGATTTATTTTATATTTGATGATTGAGAATAGCTTTCCGCTTAGTTCGAAAGTAAGCTGATTTTTCATACTGTCCCAGATATACTTACTTTCGTATTTATTTATTTTGTTTAATTCTTTGATATGGACAAATCCCATTTTTAAGTGTTTGAATAAAACTCCTTTCAAATACAGCGAAATTGTTGTTTCTACTCCAAAGTTTTTCATACCGGTTATATTTTGAGCCTTCCACTTTTCTTCTCTGTTTTTCCTCACCCAGTCTATTTTATCTTTTATTTTTCGGAAAAATATTGATGCCTGCATTGTAAAACTTTTACAATAGGATTTCATCCCTGTTTCATACTCAATGGATTTTTCCGGTGAAAGATTAATATTGCCCATATTTGCCGGTGAATTATAATATAATTCAGTGAAAGATGGTATTCTGAAGGATTTGCCTGTATTAAAAAATAGTTCTGTATTTTCATTTATTAAAAAATTTATAATAAGAGATGGAATTATCTTCCATCCCCAGTCTGAGTAATTATAGAGGTAAATAGCTGAATCAATGTAAAAGTTTTGTAATGGTTCTGTCCTCTGCTGAAAAAACAATGAAATAGTTTCTCTATTATGATTCCCCAATGAATTGCTTTTTATTGAATTTGATTCAAAATTGCCTCCGATGACAAAAATCCCCGAATGATGAAAGAAGGATAATTGAAAATCCATTCCATTGGTAACTGTAATGTGTTTGTTTGAGTAAAAATCAGGATTGTATCTATCCAAAATAAAATAATCTTTATGGTTTATATGATAAAAGGCAAATTTTAGTTTGTTTTTTTTACTTTCATATAAAATTTTGCCGCTTAGAAATCCTCCCGATGTATTTTCCCATTGATCGGGAAATTTTTTTGTGTAAAAGCTAAAAGCTCCGAATTTTTTATCCGAAAAAGCGGATGATACTGAAAATTTAGATTTCCCTTTCATGATAAAAAAATTTCCGAAAAAATTTTTCTTATCATATTCGGTTCCGCTTTTATAGCCATCTGATTGACCTTTGTTAAAGGAAATAAAGCTTTTTACGGTTTTTCCGGGTAATGATAGATTAAAACCAAAGGCTTTTGTTTTAAAACTTCCGTATTCTGTTTTAAGCCCGATTTTTCTTGTGTCACTCTTTCTTGTGATTATATTAATTATACCTCCCACTGCATTTGCTCCGAAAGAACTTGAACCGTGGCCTCTCAATATTTCTATTCTTTCTATGTCTTCCAGAGAAAGGGGAATATCAAGATTATGATGTCCGGTTTGAGGGTTATTGAATTTCACTCCATCTATCATAATTTGAAATTGCTCAAAATCAGCTCCTCTCATACTTAAATCCGCCTGAATTCCTGAAATTCCTCTACGTCTTAAATCAATTCCCGTTACATATTTGAGAAGTTCCTGAACACTTGTGGCAGGACTATTCTTTATCTCTTCTCCTGTGATAATGGTAACTATTCTTCCAGTCTCTGACAAATCAGCTGGAATTCTCGAAGCAGTTACAATTATTGTTTCTTTTATTTTGTTTTTTGTATTCTTTTTTTCAGAGAAAACGGAAAATGGAAAAAACAGAATTAAAAGTATCGTAAATATTTTGTATGGATGGAATGTTTCTTTCATTTTTTGCCTTTTCCCTGTTTTTAAATGAATGAATGATATCATATATTTGAAAAAACATTATATTTTTTGTATATTTTTAATATTTGGAGAAAGGAGGTAAAAGATGCAATCTTTTTTGAAAAAGATTATTCTTATTTTAATAATAATCGTTATTTCTGTTTTCCCTCTCGCTGCTCAGATTTCAGGGTTGAAAGGGATTTCTTTAAAACCTCATAAATATGAAATGATTATTGAGATTCGTGATATTGGAACTTTTTATTTAAAACCTATGAATATTTCTCTGGGAGAAATTGAAATTATAAAATATGAGGATGGAAATGACATCGTCCTGAGAAAGAGATCCGGAAAGATTCGGATAAAAAACCTTATGATTTATATTGATAATAATTATTACAAAACAGTTCAAAAGTGGACCTCTGTTTTTAGGAGTCTGAACTCATGGTTTGAGGGAGTGAAAAAAGTTAGTAGTGTAAATAGGAAGGAGTTTATGCTCTCTTTAAGAGAGAAAAAGACAGGAAATATTATTTTTAAGTTAGAAGGTAAAAGAAGCTGGCCATCAAAATTAGTACTCAGATGCTCCTCATCTTCCCTTCCTCAAATTATTTTATCTCTTGTGGTGGAAGAGCTCTGGATTTCAAATAGGTGATTTAATAAAGTTGTTTTATCTCTTCAAATATTTCAAGGGCTCTTAAAATAGCATTGTCCATATTATAGTACCTATATTCGGCAAGCCTTCCCACTAAAAAAAGGTTTTTTATTTTATTTGCCTCTTTCAGATATTTCTCAAAAATTTTTTTATTTTCTTTATTTAAAATTGGGTAGTATGGAATATTGAAATTCTTTTTTTGGGGAGTATATTCTCCGGGATACTCTTTAGAAATAGTCGTTTTCTTAACTTTTTGGTTGAGAAAGTGTTTATACTCAGTTATTCGAGTAAATCTTTCCTTTCCGGGATAGTTTACAACAGCCACAGGTTGAAATTCTTTTAAATCATAGTCCTCAAATTCGAATTTTAGTGATCTGTAGGGAAGTTTGCCGAACTTTCTGTCAAAAAGATAATCTATTTCACCTGTGTAAACTATTATCCCCTCAAATTTTTTCCCTTTGAAAAGAACTTTATTATCTTTTATTTTGAAGTCATCTTTAAAATCTTTTTTCAGCAAAATTTTTATATTTTTGTGATTGAGCATTTTTTGAAATAAATTTGTGAATCCATTGTTAGGAATGCCATAATAGGGGTCATCAAAGTAGTAGTCTCTATGTCCAATGAAAACAGGGACTCTTTTTAAAACCTCTTTTGAAAGCGAAAGTGGATTTACCCCCCACTGCTTTTTTGAGTAATTTAAAAAAATCTTTTCAAAAACAAATTCCCCGAATTCTTTTAAGATTTCCTTTTCACTGTTTAAAAGTTCGTAAATCGGAATTTTTTTATTCTTCCCATAAGTTTTTATAAGAGTATCTTTTATTTTTTCACTTTTATCGGTTAACAGTGTTTCAATTCCTTTAAAATCAAAGGGAAGAGATATAAGTTTACCTTCCACCTTTGCTAAGACTCTGTGTTTATACTCAAACCATTCGGTAAAGCTGGAGATATAATCCCAGACCTTTTTTGAAAATGTATGAAAAATATGGGGGCCATATTTATGAATGATAATTCCATCTTTATTTACAAAATCATAAGCATTTCCCCCTAAATGTTCTCTTTTTTCATAGATCAAGACTTTTTCATTCAGTTCATTTGCAATCCTCTCTGCAATTACCGCTCCTGAGAAACCTGCACCAGCTACTATGAACTTGTATTCACTCAATTTAATCTTCCTTAATTGAACCTTTAAGATTATGAGGTCCTGCCTCTTCAATTAAAATATCATAAAATTCCCCGACTTTTCCGCCCTTTACATTCACTATTCTGCCGGTATATATCCTCCCGACTGTTTCATTGGGATTTTTTTTATTAATATTTTCGGTCAATACTTTCATTACCTTTCCAACTCTTTTAAGATTATTTTTTAGCTGAATCTCTTTTTGAAGATTTTGAATATAAATTAACCTTTCTGTTTTTACCTCATCGGGTACATTATCTTCCAGAAGGTATGCCTTTGTGCCCGGACGGGGGGAGTATTTAAATGAAAACATATTTTCAAACTCAATTTCTTTTAGTACATCCACTGTATATTGAAAATCTTTGTCAGTTTCTCCAGGAAAACCAACTATTACATCAGTGGATAAAGCGATGTCAGGCACTATTTCCTTTATTTTATTAACAAGATCAAGGTATTTTTCAATTGAATAACCTCTGTTCATAAGTTCTAAGATTTTATTGCTTCCCGCTTGGAAGGGAATGTGAATTGAATGAAGAATTTTTGGATATTTTGCCATAATCTCCGCTATCCTTATTGAAAATTTTGCAGGGTGGGAGGTGAGAAATCTAATCCATTGTATTGAACTTGATTTTGCAATTTTTTCAAGAAGGGAGGCAAGATCCATTCCTGTTTCAGGGTCACGATATGAGTCAACATTTTGCCCCAAAAGCTGAACTTCTTTGAACTCTTGCTCTTCCAAGAATCTTATCTCTTTAAGGATTGAACTTGAAGGCCTGAACTTTTCTCTCCCCCTTGAAAAAGGCACCACACAGTAAGTACAAAAGCTGTCGCATCCTTCCATTATGGAAACATAGGCTGAAAAATCATTCTTTCTCAAAATGGGCTCAAATGGAATTTCAATCCAGTTTTTATAAAATTGAAAATCTGAAAATTTTGTTTTCTTCAGAGCATCTTTTATCTTAAAGTATGAGTTTGTTCCTAACATTATGTCAACATAGGGTGCTCTCTTTCGAATTTTATCCTTTAAGAGTTGGGAAACACACCCTGTTACAATTATCTTCAATTCTCTCTTTTCCTTAATACCATTCAATTTGCCTAAAAATGAGAAAAGTTTTTCCTTTGCCTTTTCCCTGACAGAGCAGGTATTTACAATAACGATATCAGCACTATTTTCATCATCAGCTGGTTTGTATCCTTCTGAAATAAGAATCCCGGCCATTTTTTCAGAATCATTTACATTCATCTGACAGCCATAGGTTTTTATAAAGAATTTTTTACCTTCCATTTAAATTTATCAGTTCCTCCGCACTTTTTATCACTGCTTCGCTTATATTTGAGCCTGACATCATTCTTGCTATCTCTTTAATTCTTTCAGGTTTGCTTAAAACATTTATTCTTGCAAAAGTCCTTCCCTCCCTTTCCTCTTTTTCCACTTTATAATGATAATCAGCAAAAGCTGCGACCTGTGGAAAATGAGTTATGCAAAGAACCTGTGAAGAAAGGGAAAGTTTTTTTAATTTTTCTCCTACATTCTCAGCTGTTTTCCCCCCCACACCGCTATCAATCTCATCAAATATGTAAGTATCTGTCAAATTATCTTTGAAAGCAAGTTTTAGGGCAAGCATTATTCTTGAAAGCTCACCCCCTGAGGCAACCTTGTTCAGAGGTCTCAACTCTTCTCCCTTGTTTGCTGAAAAGAGAAACTCCACTCTTTCATTTCCTAATGGACTAAACTTTTCCTCCGATTTTATGAATTTTATCTTAAATTCCGCATTTTTCATTGAAAGTTCCGAAAGCTCTTTTTTCAGGTTCTTTTCTATTAAATTTGCACTTTTTTTACGGTTATCACTTATTCTCCGGGCAAGATTATGATACTCATTTTCAAGAGTTTTTAGTTTTTCCGAAAGCTCCTTTTTATCAATCTCAAGGCTTTCCAATTTTCGGAGCTCTTCCTTAATTTTTTCATAGTGGGATAGAATCTCTTTTTCGGTTTCTCCATATTTTCTTTGGAGATTTTCTATCTTTGCCAATTTTGTTTCCAGTTCTTCTATTTCCTCCGGGGAGAAATCGGACTCTTCCGCAAAATCTCTTAATTTATAGGCGAGATCTTCCAAAAAAGGAGAGAATTCACTGAGCTTTTTATAATCATCTTCCCACTCTTTTTTGTATTTTGAAAGATTTTGAAAATTATTTTCTATTATTGAAAAGATAGAGATTAATGAGGAATCTCCATCATAAAGAAGGTTGAGAGTTTCTCTTACGGTTGAAAAAATTTGTTCTGAGTTTTGAAAAACTTTTCTCTTTTCTCTTAACTCTTCAATTATTCCCTCTTTAAGTTCAAGTTCTTCGATTTCATTAATAGTAAATTCCAGAAATTCTTTCCTTTGCTCTTTTTCTCTTTCAAGCTCCTCAATCCTTTTTAATTCCTTTTGTGTTCTTTCTATTTCAGAGCTTATTCTTTTTAAATTTTCCAGAAGTTCAGAATTTCCTGCTGCACTATCAAGTATTTCAAGCTGACTTTTTTTATCTGTTAATACCTTTTGATCATTTTGTCCGTATATATTATAAAGATAAGTTGAAAGCTCTTTTAAAAAGCTTAAATTAAACGATGCGTTATTCACAAAAACCTTATTTCTTCCATCCTCATAAAGCTCTCTTCTGATAATAATTTCTTTTAGATCTTCCTCTTCATCAAAGTATTCTTTTAAGATTAAAAGGGGTTTGCTAAATTCAAAAATTGCCTCAACTATAACCTTTTTTTCACCGGATCTTATAAGTGTTTTATCAAATCTCTCTCCGCCTATGAATTTAAGGCTTTCAAGAATAATTGATTTTCCAGCTCCAGTCTCTCCTGTAAGTATGTTAAGACCTTTTCCGAAATCAGTATTTATATCTTTTATTATTGCAAGATTTTTTATTCTTAGTGTTCTGAGCAATTTAGTTTAAGATTATAGGTGCAAGTGCTGTTTTAGCATTAACCCTGCCATACCCCATGAAAACATCTACACCAGGATATGCAGCTTTGTTAACATCATCTGCAGAAAATTCCAAAATTTTGTACAATTCATCAGGAGTTAGAAACTCTTTTTTTGAAATAATTAGTCCTGCTATGCCTGCTACTACAGCTGTGGCAGGGGAAGTCCCGGATACATATGCATACCTTCCTCCGACATATGTTGTTAAAATATAAACTCCGGGAGCGGCTACTCGAACTTCAGGACCATAATTTGAAAAATTCGGTTTTTTGTCTACATAATTTGTTGCTCCAACACCCAAAACATATGATGTATAGGCTGCTGGATAAAGAACACTTGTAGTGCCATCATTCCCTGTAGCTGCAAATACAGGTATTCCTTTAGTATAGGCTTCTTTCACTGCTGATTCAAGAAGATAGGAGGGAGCAGATCCTCCAAGACTCATACTAATTATTTTAGCGCCATTGTTTATTGCATACTGAATACCAAGAGCGATATTTGAATAGCTTCCAACACCATCCTTATCAAGAACTTTTATGGGCAAAATTTTACAATTCCAGCAAATCCCGGCTATACCAAGACTATTGTTGGTACTTGCAGCTATAATTCCTGACATTGCTGTTCCATGTCCATTATCATCTATAGCATAGGGATCTCCCTTTACAAAATTGTATCCTTCAAGAAGCTTGTTCCTCAAATCAGGGTGAGAAAAATCCACTCCTGTATCTATTACTGCTATTATTACCTCTTCTTTGCCTTTTGAATGTTCCCATGCATCGGTTGCTTTTATATCAGCTCCTATTTTCGGAGCAATTTTATTATCTCCTATTTGTAATATCTGTCCATTGCTTTTAAGATAAAATTGATAGGTAAAATAGGGGTCATTTGGTGTTATGCTTTGGGCGTAAGCAATGTAATCCGGTTCAACATAATCAATTATTGGAAGTTCCTTTAATTTTGAAATCATCTCTTTCATCGGAATTGAAAGATCATCCCTTTTTAAAAGATAAAACCCGTTTATAAGTTTTACCTCTTTTTTAAATCCTGTCCTCTCAAAAAAGCTTTTTTTATCAAGAGCTGTTATGCCAGCTTTATATTTAACTATAACTCTATCCTCTCTGTATCTTTTGTTTTCAATCTTTTTGGTAAAAGTTATAATTTGAAAATTCTTTTTTAAAAAGATTTTATCCTGTGCTCTGTCAAAATTTTTTATCCAGCTCACAGATACTCCAAATATTATGAGTAAAATTATTATATAAAAAAAACTCTTTCTCATCTTTTACCTCCTAAAAGATGTAATTTAAAGATAGTGAAAAAATCATTGTATTTAGCATATTTGCCGAAAGAGATATCTCCAGGTAATCTTCTATTGAATATTTTGCCATAATCGTAAAACCCGGATAAATGGAGTTGCTGAAATCAATGTCTTCAATAGAGGAGAGCTGTCCATCCGCAACATTCTCTTCTCCGTGAATGTTTCCTAAAGTTTTTAGTAAGGTTAAACCTCCCTGAATTTGAAGATTGTCTGAAATATCTCCCTTTCCTTCAAAAGAAGCAATAAAATTGTATAATCCAAAGTGAGTCTTAAAATCTCCTGATACAATTGGAAAAGTTAAATCCCAGCTTACATCACTTGTATAAATAGCAAGTACTCTTAAACTTCCCCCAAGTTCAATATTTTTAATCTCAAATGGGAAAAATGAAAACTTCCCATCAAAAAAAAGTCCGCTGCTTGATAGGTTAGGGATATTTATACTAAAGGGTAGCTTATCAAATTGTATATCTTCATTAAATTTAGAGGAGTTAATTCCTCCGTAAAAAGAGAGATAAAAGGTATCATCAAGATTAATTGTTCCTCCTAAAGCAAGGCTTGTGAAACTGAGAGTTTTTTCAATCTCAGAATTATTGTACTTTATCTTGGTGTTATTATAATATCCTTTGATTCCCAGAGTAAAGTTCAAATCAGAAGTAAAGCTGATGGAGGTAAAACTTATTGATATTATTAATATTGCAAGAATTTTTGTTAACCTTTTCATTTAAGTCCTCCTCTGATATATAGCATATATTATAATTTTTACTTCACTTTTTCAAGTTTTGATTATCTTTATTTTTGAAGATTTACTGCCGTTTCTGTCTGAATCCTTTGGGCTCAAATCTTGAGAATGGCGGATAATCAAAGGATAAAAAATCATTATTTTGAAAGTAGTGATAGCCCATACCTCCTATCATAGCAGCATTATCAGTACACAAAAGTGGGGAAGGCAGATAGTATTTTAGCCCTCTCTTTTTTGCTTTTTCTTCAATAGCTTTTCTCAATTGGCTGTTTCTTGAAACTCCTCCCGCAAGGATGATTGATTTTGGCTTGTACTCTTCCGCGAAGGAGAAAAGGTTGGACACAAGATATTCCACGATAATATTCTGAAAAGAGGCGACAAAGTCCGGGATATTTAAATCCTTACCTTCCCTTCTTATAATTCTTAAAGCAGCGCTTTTTATCCCGCTAAAACTAAAATCTTTGGAGTGATCACTCATTTTGGGGATTGTAAATTTATATCTTGTGGGGTCTCCATTCTTTGCGATTTTATCTATTATAGGTCCCCCAGGGTAACCAAGGGAGAGGTATTTTGCAATTTTATCAAGAATTTCTCCTGCCGCATCATCCCTTGTTCTGGCAAGTCTTGTATATTTCATTACACCTTCTACATAGTAAATAGATGTATGTCCTCCTGATACTATAAGACCAAGGGCAGGGTATTTAATTGAAAATTCAAGCTCAGGGGCGTAAAGATGAGCGAGTATATGATTCACTCCTACTATTGGTTTTGAAAGGGAAAGAGATAGGGCTTTTGCAAAAGAGATTCCTACAAGAAGAGAACCGATAAGTCCGGGGCCCTGCGTTACGGCTATACCATCAATGGACTTATATGTTAATCCGGAGGAAAGTACCGCTTTTCTTACTATGGAGTCTATTCTCTTAACATGTTCTCTTGATGCTAATTCAGGTACAACTCCTCCGAAATCAGAGTGAACTTTTTCCTGGGAATAGACTATATTGGAAAGGATATGTTTGCCATCTTCCACTATTGCAGCGGCTGTCTCATCACACGATGTTTCTATCCCTAAAATTTTCATTTAAAATTTTTTAAACTATTTTTTTATAATCTCTCTTATCATATCATAAAGATCCGGTCTTGCACCGACCACTCTTTGTAATACTTTACCATCCTTTGAAATTATTACGAAAGTCGGAATTCCTTCTACTCCATAGCTATCAGAAAGGCTTCTGTCAGATGTGACTATAACAGGAAAAGTTATACCCTGTTTTTTTAAGAAATCTTTTATTAGAGCAAATTCCTTTTCTTTGCTTATGTTAGAAACTCTGTTTGTTCCATCGGAAAAAGAACCATAGTAAGCGGTTATTCCAATAATTTGAAGTTTATCTTTATTGTTTTTATAAAGTTCTTCCATATGGGGTAAACTTCCTCTGCAATGGGGACACCATGGAGCCCAGAACTCCAGAACCACATATTTTTTACCTTTAAGACTTTTGATTGTAATGGGATTTTTAGTGTTTATCCAATCTCCCTTTATGTCAATATCTCTTGCCTGGGAACCTATAAGGCTTAAAAGAGTTTCTTTCTTTTCTATTTGCTGAAGTGCTCTTTGATCGGAACTGTAAAGATTTTTCATTCTTGTAAAAAGTCTTTTACTCTCTTCAGGAGAAAGTTTTTTTGCCTTAATATAAGAATCTATTGCGTAGCCAATATAATTTGAAAACGGAGGGCTTAATCTGTATTTAAATGCAATGTCAAGATACTCAATTATTTTGGAAGGTTCTCTGTTATTTAATCCCCCAATAAGAAAGTAAGGAGCAAAGTCTTTTAAGTCTTTTATTTCTTTCAATACTCGATCAAGGTATAGAGAAGTATTCTTTACATCTCTTTTGCTTAGATAGGCTTCTATTATGTATTTATAAGCATCTTTTTTCAATTGGGGTTTTGATGTTAACTTGTTTAAAAGAGAAATGGCTTTATCAAACTTTTTTGTTTCAATATAAATTTTTCCTAAAATTAATTTATCATTGTCAGATATTTTGTTTTCATCGACTCCTTTAACAAGTGCTTCAAGTCTCTGATTCCTTTCTTTTAAAAGATTATTAAACTGCTCTCTTGTTTTAATAGTTTTTAATTTTTCATTGAATTCTTTTGAAAGAGCTTCATATTTGGGTTTTAAAGAATCCTGTGGTGGTTTTGAACAATAAAGGGAAAAAATACTAACCATAGTTAAAAGAACAAAAAAAACAATAACTTTCTTAC
>JAMOVU010000148.1 GCA_027067555.1 Candidatus Aminicenantota bacterium
AGCGTGAAAAGAATAGGGGCTATTTCCCACTAGAAGATTTTTTGAAAATAGCCCTTTTCACCAGCATCAATAGCCGGCCTGCCTGATGTTAAGTGGAAATCAGCTGCCAAGGGAGGCTATATTAACCTCTGTGTAAAGCCTATTCCCATATTGTAACTGAACACCCTCATTTTCCATTTTTATATATTATAAAAAAGCTGAGCAGTATAGGTAATTTCAACTTTTCCATTAGCAGGAATTTTTACTGGAAATTTAATGCTCCATGCATTTAGAGACTCATATGGAAAAGAAGAAAAAATTTCTATATTTGCAAGGTATTTATTAAAAAGTTCAGTTACTTCAGCTTCTACAGACTTATCCATTCGATTTCTTATAACAATTGAAACTTTATTTTTTCTAATATATTGTGAAATTTTTCTAGACTCTTTTATAGTGCGAACAGCTACAAGATCAAATTCTTCTCCAAGCTGAGCTTCAACTAATTCATTCTTTGGCGTATGTTGAAGTTCTGACGAGCCTAGAAAAATGCCTTCTTTATAAAATCTAATCTTTCCTTTAGGAAGAGTTGTAGGAGTTTTAAAGCGTAATATGCTTTGAAAGTGCCTTGGACGTTGTGGACGGTCTTCTTGTTCCATATAAGAGATCAATCTAAATACCTGCTTTGCTTTTGTTTTTTCAGATAAGAAAGCAACTTGTTTATATGATTTATTTCTTATTGTTAGTAGATCTTTAAGATCGTAAACATAGTAAGAAAAGTTTTTCTTGGGCTCAATATTTTGAAGGTCTTCTACCATTGCTGGAGTTTCCTGTTTATACACTCTTCGTTCTGGCATAGTAAATTTATTATCTGCATCATGTAAGGTCCCAGCTACAACCCTTACTTGTGCATCATGAAAGTCTTTTCCAGACTGATTGCCAATAGTAACCCAGCCTGCTAAAGAAAGATCAAAATTCTCTGAGAGATTTCCAACATAATCAGCTTTCCAGTAAAAACCACGACTTAAATAAGTAGTTTTTATAGGGATAACAGAAGCAAAAGAAGACTCTAAATCAAATTTTAGCACTGGCCTTAAAAGCAACGACTCGGTAAGACCAGGAAGTTCTATTTGACCAATTGGGTTCACTAAAATACTTCCAGAAGAGGTTTTTAAGAGTTGGACTTGTGAACCTGCAAAAGATAATAAGGTGCCTGTTATAGTCTGAGTTTCTTGACCTTCATGATAAATATGAAGAATAATTTCTTTGCCAAGATATTTATTTAATAGCATATTGATCCCAGCAAGATCAAATAAATACTCTTGAGAGATTAATCTTACACTATTCGGTAAAGTAACTAAAACAGACTCTGGAATAAGCTTTTCAGTCACGTAAGGCCACTCTAAAAACTGACGACCCTTAGCGATCTGGGCTTTTTTTTGAACTTCAATTAGGGCTAAGTTATCATTATAGATTGTCAAAGATTCTGCAAAACTATCCGTTAAATTTAGAGTTAAACAAAAAATAAAGAAAAAACTAACAATTAAACTAATTTTGAACCCTGTTTTTTGCATTAAAGCCCTCCTTATATCGATATTAT
>JAMOVU010000149.1 GCA_027067555.1 Candidatus Aminicenantota bacterium
TGAGATGTTTTAAGTGGAATTTAATCTCAAACTTAAAATATCCCTTCTTATCGGTTTTTGTTTCCCAGCTAAATAAGGGGTAGAAAGTGGAGTCAACCGCTTTTAAAATCACCCTCGCCCCTTCTATCGGCTTTCCCGTATCCTTATCATAAACAACTCCCACTATGTTTGATGATACGAAAGCGGATAGATTGATTGACATCACCACACCAAACAAAATAAAAACAAATATTCTTTTAATCCTGTTTTTCCTCATTCTTTCTCATTTTTCACTGTTATTCGGTTTTCATCTTAATAATTATTTTTCTCTTCTTCCCTTTAACAACCTTTACTTTCTTTATTGACATAATATATTTATCATATTCCTCATATTTTAATTCTCTGTTTTTCTTTTTCTCAATATAATCCAATACATCAATTGTAACTTTATACTCCCCTTCAGGTAATGGTGTTGCTTTAAAATATCCATTCTTATCCGTATCGGTTTGTATATAATCAAGCTTTACGAAGTTCCCGCTAACTCTTTCTACTTTTCTTGTGATTGTAATACTTGCCCCCTCTATCGGCTTTCCTGTCTCCTTCGAATAAACATACCCCTCTATACCCGTTCCATTCGTAAAATCATAAGCTATTATATCCCCAAGATCCTTTATCTCTCCACTCTTTACTTTTACCTTTGTCGCAAAATATTTAAAATAATATGTCCCATTCCTTATATAGTTTCTGTCAAGTGTCACAAAGTATTCACTCTCCTTTCCTATACACCAAAACTTCCCATCATCTTTCGTTTTCTGTAACATACTACCAAAATCCTTTCCGGCACAAAAAATATATTTTCCCCCTAATGGTTTTATCTTTCCATCCTCTTCCTTTATTAACAATCTACCGGTTAACACACCCCCTATTACCATCTTTACCTCTAAGTATGTCTCCTTACCTTTCTCTATACTTACATAATATTTATACCTCTCGGGAATATACGCCATTATCGTCCCTTTTCTATTCAAAAAACCAACCAACACCATGTATTTCCCTCTCTCTGCTACAAGCTTCTCAAATACCACCTCTCCATTATCATTTGTCTTCTTTTCATATGTTTTACCACTCTCTATCTTGACCAGATTCACACCCAAATCCTTTACAGGTTTACCACTTTCCTTAATCACCACTTTTACCCTTAATCTTCCGTATGTCTTTGCATAGCTTACGGAACTCAGCAAACTTACAACCACCACACCAAACAAAATAAAAATTCTCCTCAAATGTTTATTCATTTACTTCTCCTTAGCTTTATCTCTCAAAATCAAGTTTCATATTCTTTATAATTACTTTACCTTCCACAGGGTTTATTTTTATTATTTTTAAATATTTCTTTCCGTTTTTTTTGTAAAAGAAATCCATCTTATACGGCTCCGGCAATCTTTTCAGTCCGTATATCTCATAATAACCATTCTCATCCGTGTATATCCTTGCCATAATTATGAATCCCGAACCTTCTTTTTCATAATATTTATTCTCTATCCATATTTTTACCCCTTTGACCGGTTTTCCATTTTTATCATAAACCTTACCCTTTACACCTGTTCTCTTTGATAATTCTACTTTCACTATTGTTGTCTCTCCTCCCTTGACTTTAACATTTTCCATATATTGCGATACATAATTACCGTATTTCATACGGCTGAAATCCATTATACAATCATAATTTCCCTTGGGAAGATTAAAAAATACATAATTCGATAATTTTTTATCACTATCAAAATCCTCAGGACCAAAGCAAAGTGTTGCACCACTTCTTTCATTTGTAAAATTATCATTTGAAATTGAAAAACATATATCATCATGTTCATCCGTTTGAAAAAAATCCTTCAATTTTATTCTTTTTCCTTTTTCATTTACAAACAACACCTTTATATCTCCTCCGAGTTTTGCAGCATAAAAATATTTTGTTATCATCCCCTTCTTAATATTCACAACTATTCCCTTATCTTTAGGAATCCTAAAAGGTTCCCCTGCGTATTTTGACTCCTCGGAACAGGGTATAAATGCCAGGCACCATTTTCCCGCATCTATTTTAAATTCAAATTTTCCCTTGTTATCACTTATATAATCATAGTCCGCACTTTGAGGAGAAAAATATTTTTTTGAACATTTGGCAACAAAAATTTCAAAATTTTCATTAACAGGCTTTTTTGTAACAGGATCAAGAATTTGAACTATTAATTTTCCGCAATTTCCCGTTTTACACTTAGGTGGGTTAAATACTCTGTCAGTTATGAAATACCCGGCATTTAAAATACCTGATTGAACAACCATCACACCAAACAAAACCAAAAATAAAAACCCGAACATTCCCTCTACCCGAGGCATTTTAAATTCTAACATCTTATTTCTCCTCTTTTAAAGCCCTGCATAATCTCACTCTTCAACTCTTTGCTCTTTATAAAAAGCAAAGGATTGAAGGGTTTTGCATAGCACGGTTTTGAAAATTCAGTATTCATAATTCATAACTCATAATTAATTCTCCTCACCTATTCAAATAATAAATCAAATTTATTATTTTTGCAATTCATATCCGAAATATAAATTATGCAAGTTTTATCCGCTCGGGTTCTTAACCTCTCAAGAACTTATCAGCGCTTATAAAATCCCACATTCCTTTTTTCGAAGACCAGATTCTTTCTTTCCCTTTTACTTCCACTTTATTTATATCATCAAGAACAGGTAAAATAAAATCCTTTATTCTTTCAACTATTTCTCCAAAATCTTCAGTTACTTCTCTGATTCCTATTTTGTTAAGATACGCTTTCCATTGTAAGCCAATATCTTTTCTTTTGTAAAATTCAGGCTTTAAAACAAGTGGAACACTTCCAGGTATTTTCGTTCTTCTTTTTTTAAAAGTTAAAATCAATGCTTCTTTAACTTTTGATAATTTAAACTCATAATATTTTGTTAAAAAATAAATATCATAAAAATCTTTCAGCCGGCTGTTAAACACGGAAAACTTAATCATAATTTCAAACTTTTCCGATACTATGCTTTCAATAGGATATATTCTTATTCCCTCAAAAACTCTCCCTAAAATTGTTTTTATCACCATTTTATTCACAGGTTTTACCATTAAATCCCCAAATCCTATATCTATTCTTATTCTTTTTTTTGCTCTTTCAATATTTCCATCTATTTTTACACTTATCCCCTCATAATTCGTGTCTTCTCTTATTGTTTCAATTTTCATTGAGTTAGGATTAAATATAACCCCATCTTCAGCCTGTATCTCTGATATTTCTTTTATAATCCTTTTTATCTCTTGTTCATCCTTTCTTATCCCAACTCCTAAAAAATCAACATCCCTTGTTGGTCTTGAATACGGAAAATCCATATAAAATAGAAGTAATCCGCCTTTCAGGATAAAATTTTCAGAATATTTTGATAATGAAACCCTTTTTAAAAAGCTATCCTGAATGTATCTTAAAAGCAAAAAATCAAAATCAATGTTTTCTTTTTTTGATATATTGTAAAGCTTTGCCCTTATTGATGCCTCTATGTTTTTTTTCATATCATTGCTTCAATCCATCTTTTTATTACACTTTCAACCTTACAGACTTTTGAATACTCAAAAAGCAATTCAAGATTTCTATCTTCCCTATTAAGGTATCTTCTTAAACTCTCTTTTATTATATCTTTGCCTATTCTATTTCCATAACGAAAAATGTCGCATATTGTTTTTTCAACCGTATATATTCTGAACTTCATTTCATCTTCCTCATATTCAACAATCCCTTTTTTATAAAAATCTCCCGAAAAATAGTGTATTCTTACGGGAGGATATTTCATTCTGGGTTTCCACATACCTCTTGGTATTGCCACATCAACATAAGACGGAACAAAATCGGTAAGCTCATAAAATGAAAGTGCGGAAAGCAAACATACAACGCTCTCTTTTATAGCATAAAAAACATCTATAAAGCTTCTGTTTGATGAAAAAGGAATTCCCTTTAATCTGTAAACTCCGTTTTTTAACCTTATTATTACACCTTCTGAAACGAGTTTTTTTATATCTCTCGGATGAACTCCATTTCCAAGCAATTCTTCTGTTTTTACATAACCATTGTTCTTTTTAAAAATCTCATAAATCATTTCTTCTTTCTTTAAATTTTTATTGTATCTTTTCATATACATATAATATCACACATATATGTTTTTATCCATTTTAAAGATTATTTTTTTAAAGATATATTTTTCCAATCTCTGTATTTTATTCTCTAATGTCAAAATCGACCGGCTGCTTGTCTTGTTGCTGCTCTGCTGAAAGTTGCACGGTTTTAAGAAAGCTTTGAGGCATTGAAAATTCCTTTACCTCCTCAATTCTAAACCTTCGTCATACGCTATATCTTCAATGATATTAAAAATTGTAAACTCTTCAGAAAACTTTTTAATCTCATCAATTAATTTCTTTTCAGTAATAATTATATCTCCGACAAAATTAACGATTATTCTTTGCTTGGTTGATGTCTTTTCCAATAATAAGTATTTTTTACCTTTGTTATATATAGGTAAATATAACAATCGTTTTAATACAATATCATTAATGTCACAACCCACTTTTTTTGCCGTTTTTTCTATACAGGTTTTAACAATTTTATTGTATATCCATTCTCTGACACCTTCCTTTTTATCCTTAACCTTTGCAATTTCTTTGTCGCTTTCAAGATAACCGCTTTCAATTAATTTTGGGTTTAGTGTATTTGCTGATATATACATAACCCCTATCTCAACATTATTTTTTTTTATCGGAAACAGATAAACAATAGGATTATCGTCTAAATCATAAAAAGGAATTGGCTCTCCTAATATGCTCCCCTTAAGCACACTACTATTATTTTCCTTTATATATTCCAAATTATCTAAAGCTGTTTTCTTACAGCTGCTTAATGAATATAAAGGAATACTAATGTTGCAATACTTAATTTTTTTTACGGTATCAGGAATTCTTTTTAAAATATCCTTATTTGCCGTTATGATTTCTTTGTATGTCATTAATTTATATATTATATTATTGATATTCTTATTTTTCACAACTATTACTTTAGGTCCTACAATCTCATCATAATAATCATTTGTATTACTATTAAATCTCGTTTCTTTTATTACATCACAAATTATAGAATATTTACCGGGACTTAAATAAAGAAAAAAATCACCATTTTCATCTGTTACACACTCTTTTTGAATAGGAGTAAAACTCTTATCTATTCTTACAACACTTATATAAGCCTTATAAACACCTTTTCCCTTCCACAATACCTTTCCCGATACTCTAAACAATGTTTCAGAATATCCGCTAACCGAAAACACTACTACAGCAAGCACTACAAACAAAAACCTGAAACTAAACAAAAACTTAAACGCTTTCCCGCTATTGCGGGAGGGGTCAAAACTTAACATTTATGACCTCCTTTTTGTTATATTTCATTATAAAGCTTAAAGCATAAAGCATCGAAGCCTCTATGGCAGCCCCGCACCAAATTCTCAAGCATAAAGCCCAAAGCCCCGAAGCCTCCAAGGCAGCCCCGCACCAAATTCTCAAGCATAAAGCCCAAAGCCCCGAAGCCTCCAAGGCAGCTTCTTGGGCTCACAGCATTTAAAGCCGTTAAGCTTTCGCGAGACTTGAACCCGAGTAGCTTCAAACTAAGTAGCTTTTTTAATTTTAAATTTTGCATTCTAATATTTTTTTGCATTCTCAGCTCCTCAACTCTTTGCTCTTTATAAAAAGCAAAGGATTGAAAAGCTTTTCGGCTGAACATGGCACGGTTTTAAAAATTCAGCATTCATCATTCAGCATTCATCATTCATAATTATTACCAGCTTCGAGGCTTTTGGCTTCGAGGCTTTGAATAATTCAGCATTAATTTTCCTCCCCTTGACAGCACGGGTTTAAAAGAGCTTCGAGGCTCGGAGGCTTTGGGCTTGGAGGCTTTGAATAATTATTACCGGCTTCGATGCTTCGAGGCTTGGAGGCTTTGAATATAGCACGGTTTTGAAATAGCTCTGAGCCATGAGCTTTAGAAAGCGATTTATACGGTGCCGCAAACTGTTCTGAAAGGGCAGTATGAACATCTGTTATCCGAAGGATTGGGAATAAAAGAATCCCTTT
>JAMOVU010000150.1 GCA_027067555.1 Candidatus Aminicenantota bacterium
ATTGGAGCTGTAAGTTATTCCACCTGCAGCTGCTGCTTCCGAACCACTTTTGATATCCTCCTTATACTCATATCCAGGCTCTCTTAAATGCGTGTGCATATCAATAAAGCCAGGAAACACAATCAGACCTTTTGCATCTATCTCTTTATAACCATCTACTTTCAACTTTTTACCAAGCTTTGAAATTTTCCCGTCTTCAACAATAATATCAAGCTCTTCATCTATGTTCTGAGAAGGATCCACAACTCTTCCATTTTTAATTATTAAGTTCATTGGAACCTCCGGAAATTAAATACAAAACAGCCATTCTTACAGCTATTCCATTACTAACCTGATTTAAAATAACAGATCTGTCTGAATCAGCAATGTCTTTCATCAACTCAATTCCCCTGTTTATGGGGCCAGGATGCATTACAATGGCATCCTTATCAGCTCTGTTTAGTCTTTTTGTAGTAAGTTGAAAATACTTTCTATACTCTCTAAGAGAGGGAAAATAGCTACCCGTCTGCCTTTCTCTCTGTATTCTCAGCATCATCACAACATCCGCTCCTTCAACCGCTTTATCAAGATCATATTCAATTTCAACACCAAGGTTTCTAAACTCAGGAGGAACCAAGGGAGGTGGCCCACACAAAACCACCTTAGTATTATATTGAGAAAGAAGAAAAATATTTGACCTCGCAACTCTGCTGTGAAGGATATCACCCACTATCGTAATCTTCAAATTATCAAGACTTCCCTTATGCTGCCTTATTGTAAGAGCATCAAGCAATGCCTGTGTCGGATGCTCGTGAGCTCCATCTCCCGCATTAACAACAGAAGATTTTGAAAATGTCGTTAAATAATAAGGAGAGCCTGACTGAGAGTGCCTTACTACAAAGATATCAGGGTGCATAGCTTCAAGATTCAGTACAGTATCTCTAAATGACTCACCTTTAACCAAACTTGATGAGCTTCCGGAAAAGTTAATTAAATCAGCAGAGAGTCTTTTTGCTGCCAATTCAAAAGAAATTCTCGTTCTTGTACTCGGTTCAAAGAAAAGATTAACCACTGTCTTTCCTCTTAAAGCAGGTACCTTTTTAACACTTCTCTTGGAGACCTCAACCATACTCTGGGCTGTGTCAAGGATGTGATCTATTTCATCCCTTGTAAGACCTTCTATACCCAGAAGGTGTTTTCTTTTAAACATTTAAAAACCCTCCTCTTCAACTATTAAAACTTCATCAGAACCATCTATCTCTTTCAATCTTACTTCTACTATCTCTCTTTTAGAAGTAGGCAATGTTTTCCCCACATAATCCGCATGAATGGGAAGCTCTCTATGACCTCTGTCAATTAAAACAAGAAGTTGAATAGTATTTGGTCTTCCGAAATCAATAATTGAATCAAGAGCAGCTCTTACGGTTCTACCAGAAAAAAGCACATCATCAACAAGAATTATATCCTTTCCTGTAACATCAAAATCTATCTCTGTCCCTTTTACAACCGGATTTGGGCCGATAGTGGAAAGATCATCCCTGTACAAAGTTATATCTAAAATACCAAAATTAAGCTTTACTCCTTCAAGTTTTTCAATCAATTTTAAAATTCTCTCACCTATAATAACACCTCTTGTCCTGATTCCCACAATAGCAGTATTATTTAAGTCACGATTTCTTTCTATAACCTCCATAGCTAATCTCTTCAGAGTTGAAGAAATTTTTCTTTGGTCCATTACCTTAGCTTTAATTTTCATATCTCTCTCCTCTAAACTTCTAATGATTATAATAACAAAATATCTTTATACCCGCAATATAGAGTATTTATTTAGAGACACCTTTAATTATTTTTCTTTTTCTCAGGCATCAAAAATTTATTCCCACTCTCTTTCACAATTCTTTCATACCATGATTCAGGATAACCGGGATGTGTAACCTTTCCTTTCTCATCTTTCATATTTCCATCAAGGTATTTCACAAGAAGCTCTATTAAAAGTTTTTTCCATCTTTTTACAACAATTGAGGCTTGCTTCTCGGAAAATTTGGTTAGATATTCCTCTGCAAGAGCAGGAGCTTTTTTGTAAAAATAGAGAGCTGCTCTGTCGGTCTTCGGAACTTTTTCGACAAAGCTATCCTCAAAATATCTTTGAACAATTTGAATATCTTTTATCATATCAGAGTACCTTGAATAAGCAAAATTAGCAACAAAGTTAAATACCCACCAAGCAGAATCCCAGCTAAAATGATAAAAATCTCCTGTTCCAACAGCATAATTATAAGGAGCTTTATTAATTCCGCAGTACATAGGGACATAAACAGTACTGAAGGTATCATCCACACCAAACCATAAGATTCCACCTATTGGATTAGGCAGATAACCCCGTGCCTGAGCAATAAATGAAAATCCTGTTTGCTGGGTAGAAGTTGCTCTTTCATTAAAATATTTTTTACCATTGTATTTCCACACAAGGGGACGCCATCTGTAAGGAAGCTTATAAGGCCCGGCCCCGACACCTTTACTTAAATCAAACTCAGTGCCTTCAAAATGATCTCTCATAAGGCTCATTAAATCCTGAACAGATAGTTTTTTATCAGGCTTTATCCATAAAGGCAAAGGTTCAGCTTTAGGATTCCCCCTTACATAATCAATATATCTATCCATATTCTTAGAAGGAGCTACTCTTCTAAAAAAGCTCCAGACCCTTGCTTCGCAGAATCTTAACCCTCCAAAATCAGGAGGAGCATAGGCATCTACAAAGCTAAAATCCTCATCTTTGCCTTTAAAGTATCCCATCTTTCTTGCAAAAGATATTACATCCTTTGAATAAAGACAATTTTTGGGATCATGTAAAGGAAATTTTCTGATCCGGGCCTGGTTAGCATGAGCTGTTACATAACCATCCGGTACTCTTCTTGCAACCCAAACAGCTCCCTTTTCTTTTCCTTTACCAATCATATCCATAATCCATACTTCCTTTGGATCAGCAATCGAAAATGTTTCCCCTTCACTAACATATCCGTACTCTTCAACAAGTTTTCCCATTATCTTTATGGCTTCCCTTGCTGTTTTTGCTCTCTGTAAGGTTATATACATAAGGCTACCATAGTCAAGCACCCCAATTTTACTATGAAGTTCCTTTCTTCCGCCATAAGTAGTTTCACCTATAGACACTTGAAATTCATTCATGTTCCCCACAACTTTGTAGGTCCTTCTTACTTGCTTTATTTTACCTAAATATTTTCCTGTATCCCACTCATAAATATCAATCATTTCCCCATCTGGATGAATACCAGCGGGAGTAAAATAAAGTTCCCCGTAAAGAGTATGTGAATCTGCTGCATAAGTAATCATTGTGGATCCATCTTTTGTTGCTCCCTTACTAATCAAAAAATTGGTACATGAAAAAGCAACAATGCCAATAAAAGCAAAAATAGTGAAAAAAAGCATAAACTTTTTACGCATTACTACCTCCGTTTATTTTAATTAAATAATCAATAAAAGACTCAATAAGAAAAGCTTTATCTTTGGAACTATACTTAAAATCTTTTTCAAGAGAATAAAGTTTTCCAATAATATCAGCTATTCTCTTCTTATACTTCGCAGTATGGAAATTATAAAAAGACAACTTAGAAGGATAAACACCCAATTTGTTAGAGATAATCTTATCCGGCTCTCCTTCTTTTTTATAGAAAAAAAACCAAAAGAGAGTCGTAAAAAAATTAATAATAGAAGTCCAGACATAGATAGGGTCATATTGCTCGCGTAAAAGTTTTCTTAAAACATTTTTTCCCGCAGGAGTATCAATCAGCTCCAGAAAGTTTTCTATCTTTTCCTCTTTTTTTAATGAGAAAACAATTTCTATGTCATCCTCGGTAATTTTCCCCTCGGAAAAAAGAGAAAGTTTTCTTATTTCGGATTCCAGAAGAAAAAGTTCCGATGGTCCATATTTTAAGATTTTTGCCACTACATTCCTATCATACTCAATACCATATTCTCTTAAAAGATTCATCACATAAGAAAATTTTTCTGATTCTTTCAAAGGATATACATAAAAAACCGGAATGGAATTTTCAAGAGCAAATTTTACAAACTTACTTCTACTATTAAAATTTTTCCCGTAAAGAATTAAATAATTAGGAATTTTTGGAACAAATGAAATAAACTCTTTGGCTCCCCTTTTCATTCCAAAATCTCTCGAAAGTTCTGCTTTCACAATTTTAATCCTCGAATCAAAAATAGATCTTTCCATTGCTTTTCTCAAAATATCCAAAAGTTCTTTTTGTTTTGTCAAAAAATAATTTTCAACCGAAATTTCTCCTCTGTTTTTAGATTTAATACTTTCTATTACTTTAGTTAATAAAAACTCTTCTTTTCCTATAAAGAGATAAACACCTGCTTTCTTAGAACCAGCATTTAAAAAGTCCGTCCAATTCCCTATCAACTAAAATCCCTCTAAAATAGTATTTATAAGAGATACTGACATTTCCTCCGCTATTTTTCTGATAGTTTCGGTTTCCATAGAAAGAAAATCACCACCTTCAATTGTGTCATACTCATCCTCATAGTAAAAAGAAGGATTTTTATAAAGAACTTTATTCTCCCTCAAATCTACCAATTCCACTTTAACTCTTACTCTCACTTTATATCGTGTACTACCCGTCTCTTCAATACTAACCGGAACAACAGAAAAACTAACTATTTTTCCTCTTAAAACAGCATCTGCATTTTCTTCTGCTTTTGCCAGAGCAAAGTTCCCTCTACTTACAAAGGCAGATATAATCTCTTCCGTTATAATTTTGCCAAGTTCCATTCGAGAAGTTTTGTTTTCAAATTCAGGGATGTAAATTTTTTGGATATAAGAAGGAAGAGAGCTCCCTGTACCTCTCAGATGATAACCGCAAAAAATGGAAAAAGTCATTATTACTACTATCAATAAAAGAAACTTAATTTTCATCATTTTCATCATAAAAATATTATTTTAATAAAATAAAATTGTCAACATAAAACTCATAAAACTACGGCAAGAATTTTAGCAAAAAATATCATTGAAAGCATTGCAACTGGATACACTGTGGCATAGATTGTAGAGGGAGTTTCCGAATCTGTTATTGATGTAGCTGTTGCAAATCCGGGAGTGGATGTCATACCCGCGGGAATTAAGCCTAAAACTTTAATTATGTCAATTTTAAAAACAACAAGAGATAAGTAGAAAATAAACACCATGGGAAAAAGAGTAATAACTGCCCCCCAAAGTAAAATTCCAATACCCTGAGCTTTTAAAACACCCATTATTTTATCCCCAGCTGAGCATCCAACAGATGTTAAAAAAAATATTAAGCCTAACTCCCTTATAAAAGTAACTATGTTTGATGGGGCTCGCCAAAGAACAGGCCCTAATTTCCCTATATTTGATAGGAAGAGGCTTGAGATTAAAACCCCCCCTGTTATTCCAAGCTTAAATGAAAACACAGAACCAAAAGAGACCGGAACCATACCTATCAAAATCCCAAGAGTAAGCCCCAAAATAATAGAAAACACACTTGCTTCATTAACCTTTTTAACATCATCCCCAAAAAGATTTTTGAAATACTCCTTAGAATTTCTCTCCCCTACAACAGTAACCCTATCTCCCCATTCAAATTTTAGATCTCCTCTTGCTGGTATATCAAAGCCAGCTCTCGTTATTCTCGTTATATTTGCATTAAATGAACATTTTAACCTTAACTCCCTTATAGTCTTACCTACTATTTTCTTATTCGTTACAACAAATCTCATCACAGTCAAATCACTCTCAGGAATTTCATATTCAACCAATTCTCCCAAGAATATAGCAACCCTTTCAATATCCTCTATAGCTCCTACGACTCGCACTACATCACCACTATTTAAATAGGTATCTTTAGTGGGGATTATTACTTTTCCATCTTTAATTACTCTTGATACCACACAATTAAAAGATTCTATTATTTTTAAATCTTTGAGTGATTTTTTCAAAACTCCGGGATTCTTCACCAAAATCTGTTTATAAGTAATACTACTTTTCTTTAGAGCCTCCTCATTTTTCTCAACTTTTTCCGATTCCTTTATTCTCTCCGAATAAATTAATTGAACAATTTTTAAAAACAAAATAACCCCGATTACACCGAAAGGATACGCAACACCATAACCAATAGAAGTTAAACTTGATCCAGTAGCTTCATAGGCAGCTGCTAATCCCGGTGTACTTGTCAATGCGCCGGCAAAAATACCAATTGCTATATTTTTATCAATATTTAAAGCAATAACACTAAATATAGTCAATATCGCTCCAAACATAACTATTAAAAAAGCTGCAAACTCAAGCTTAAGATTTTCAGAGTTAAACATTGATCTTAACTTAGGCCCTGCTTGAAGCCCTATTGAATAAATAAAAAACGATAATCCAAAAATTTTTAAGATAGAAGGTAAATGAAGTCCTTTTAGACCGGCATAAATACCCACGAAAAGTATGGCAGAGCTTCCAAAAGAAACTCCTTTAACTTTCAAATTGCCTAAAAAATAACCAATAGATATTATCAAAAGAGTTGCAAAAAGGGGATTATTATTTAAATACTCTATAAACATCGCATATTTTAACATCCTGAGTTTTCTCTCACAACATTTTCGGAAAAAATTAAATTTCTTCCAATCTATAAAAATAAAAACCATAAAAGATTGAATGCTCAAAAGATTTACTTTTTCGGGCAAATAGTTTAAAATTTTTTATTAAGGAGGAAAAAATGCCAGAAATAATAGAGCTTAGTAAAATAAAAGTTGAGGAACTTCCTTCATTGCCGGAGTTCAAACTGGAGCCTCTTTACGAAGGCATTTTAAGAGAGCTACATCTTGAAATGGGATACAAAAGAGTTTTATACCTGTTTTCTCCTTTTTATGCCATCCTATATCCCGAGCAAATTGCATCAGAAGTCGAAGATTTTGTCTCCAACAAAACAGAATTGCTTGATTATCTTAAACAATTCCTAATAAAAAGTTTGGTCAAATACTCATTTTTAGCGGAAGCTCATAGCTATTATATAGAACAAAATGAATACACAATGATTGCAAGATTCAGAGAAAAAGACAGCAAGAATCTAAAATATGAAATTAAATATTATACAAACAGCCCCGATAATATAGTGAGTTATTATGAGGATAAAATATATATTGGAAGAGATTTTGTAAAATTGAATGAATTTAAAAGAAGTAAATGCGGTTTGACTGATCACATTGAATCAATTCCTTTTGAAATAAACAGGCTTTTTGAAAAAGCAAAATCAAAGCTTCATGAAAAAGATAAAGAGATATCAAATTATCTTGAAGATATAAAATCCATAGGAGATGAATTCTATGAAAGTGGAAAAATGTTCCTAAGCACCCTTCCGGATACTTTAATTTTTGAAGAGTTAGAAGATGAAAAACTTTTAAAAGAAATTTCCTTAAATACTCGAAAGATGAAGCATAGATTGTTGGAAATCCGAGAGGATTTAAATGAACTTTCCTCTCTTTTAAGGAAAAAAGAGGAGTTTGATTTTGTAAGATATATAGTTAAGTTTAGAACAGATGTAATAAATCTCATTAATTATTTTAATTTCAAAATAATAGGACAAGTGGTGGAGAGAATTTCAAGATTTGGCTAATTGGACTTTTGGGTAATTTTCTCTTATAATAAAAAAGATGAGAATTCTTTTTGTGAGCAAAAATGAAAAATTAATTGATAATATAATAAAAAAATTACCTAATGATATTTCAATTAATTATTTCCAAACAATAGAAGAAATTAAAAAAGATGAAAGCAATTTTGATATTTCTGTTATAGAAATTAATACCCAAGCAGAGAATAGCTTAAACAATAAAAGTGAGATAATTGAAAATCTAAAAAGGCAATCCCTAATCATAGGTATTGAAAAGCCCATTGAAGCTAAAAAACAAAGAAAGATAAAAGCTTATTTTGATAAGATTCTAAAATTGGAAGAAGAAGATGAGTTAATAAAAGAATTATTACAAATAGTAAAAGATTTTAGGGATGAAGAAAGTGTTTCATACAAATCTTTCTTAATAAGAAAATTTAAAGAGTTAGGAATAATTGGTACATCCAGTTCAATGATAGAAGTCTACAAACAGGTGGAAAAAGTTTCTCCTCTGTCCGTAACAGTCTTATTAATAGGAGAAAGTGGCACCGGGAAAGAGCTTTTTGCAAAAGCAATTCACATATTATCTCCACGAAGGGAAAAACCTTTTATTCCTATTCATTGTGGAGCAATCCCCGAAAATTTGCTTGAGGATGAATTATTCGGTCATATAAAAGGATCCTTCACAGGAGCGATAAATGATAAACCGGGAAAATTCGAGGCAGCTGATGGTGGTTCTATTTTTCTTGATGAAATAAGTACAATGAGTCAGAATCTACAGGTAAAACTTCTTAGAGTTTTGCAGGAAAAGGAGGTTTCAAGAATCGGAAGCAACTCTATAAAAAAGGTAGATGTGAGAATAATATCAGCATCAAATCAGGATTTAAAAAGACTTGTAGAAAAAGGGGAATTCAGAGAAGATCTTTTTTACAGGCTAAATGTGTTCCCAATAAAGATTCCCCCTCTAAGAGAAAGAAAAGAAGATATTCCTAAAATAGCAAATTTTTTTATCAAGAAATTTTGTAAAGAGGAAAATTTAGAGAACAAGCAAATCTCTCTTTCTACATTAAATATTTTAAAAAATTATTCATTTCCGGGAAATATTAGAGAACTTGAAAATATTATAATAGGAGCTATAGTTAATTCAGGGAATAGGAATGTTTTACTCCCCTCTGACATTCCAGCTTTTGTAAGAGAAGAAGCGGTTAAAAGAAAAACTGATGGAAATTTTGAAAAGATAGAGATAGATGAAAATTTTTCTCTTCAATCTTTTGTCAAAGAGATGGAGAAAAAGATAATTTTGCAGAGTCTTGAAAAAACCAACTGGAATAAAAAACGAGCAGCAGAACTTTTAAACATAAAAAGAACCACCCTTATAGAGAAAATTAAGAAACTTAACATAGAGAAAACTTGACAAAGAAATAGTAAAGTGTTAAAAATATTTGGAGGTGTTAATGGAAGAAAAAAGAAAATTCAAAAGACTTCCAAAAAAGTCAAAACTTTTATATAAAGTTTTAAAATACTCACCGGAAGGAACGTATTTAAAAGAAGCTCAATATAAAGATGTCGGAGGAGGGGGGATTCTTTTTGAGACAGATCAATTAATACCAATCGGAACTGTTTTGAAAATAGAATTTGATCTTCAAGGGTGGCATAAATATTATCCGGGTTTTTTTAAATTTGATCAAACGTCAATATCAAAACCGATTATTGTTGTAGCTCAAGTAGTAAGAGTTGAAGAGGTAGAAAAGGATAAAAAATATGAAATCGGAGTTAAATTCGTAAACATAGATGAAAGCTACAGAGAGGGAATAATAAATTTCATTGAAGCCAATTTTGGCAAAAAGGAGGGCTAATGAATGAAAACTTAAACGAGCTCACAAAAGAAGAAAACTCTGTGGTAGATGATACAGTATTCCAGGTAGTAGGATTTAAATTGGGGGAAGAGGAGTTTGTAATTGATATCTTAAAAGTCCAGGAAATTATCAAAATGATTGATATAACACCTGTTCCCAATGCTCCTTATTATGTAAATGGTGTTATAAATTTAAGAGGAAAGGTAATACCTGTTGTATCATTAAGAAAAAGGTTTGGTTTTGAAGAAAGGGAGATTGATAATTTCACAAGAATAATAGTTGTTGAAATTGATAAAAAGTTAGTAGGATTTATTGTTGACAGAGTAACCGAAGTTTTAAGGATCCCGGGGTCATCGATAGAACCTCCTCCACCTCTCGTAAGTAAGGTTGGATCAGAGTATCTAAAAGGTGTAGGGAAAATAGGAGACAGGCTACTTATAATATTAGAAATAGAAAAAATCCTTTCAACAGAAGAGAAAAAAGCTTTAAATAATTCATTATAGGAGGATAAAAGATGAAATTTTTAGTTGTTGATGATTCTTTAACTATGAGAAGAATAATAAAAAACAGTTTGGCTAAAATTGGCTATACAGATGTGGCAGAGGCAGGCAATGGAGTGGAAGGTCTGGAAGAATTTGAAAAGGGAGGGATAAGTTTAATCTTAACAGACTGGAATATGCCAGAAATGGACGGAATGACATTTGTAACGAAAGTAAGAGAAAAAGATCCAAATATACCAATCCTTATGATAACAACGAATGCAGCAAAAGAAGATGTTCTGGAAGCCTTTAAAGCTGGTGTAAGTGATTATATTGTTAAACCTTTTACACCTGAGGTGTTGAAAGAAAAAATAGATAATGTACTAAAAGGTTGAGAAAACTCGTAAGATATTTTTTTTTTGCATTAGTGTAGCTTTTTTAAGCGGAGCAATCCCCCCACAATTTAATAATTTTTTTTATAAATTAGAACACTCAAGGAGTTTTTCCTTTCAATTTAAGCAAAAAATGATCTCAAAAGATGATAATTCGGTAATTCAGGAAAAGGGAAAAGTTTATTATTTAAACGGGAAGTGGAGATGGGATTATTTCGGAGAGGAAAGAAGGAGTTACATAATTAAAGGGGACAAAGTTTATCAAATATCAGAAGATGGCAAAGAAGAGATAAATATAAATAAGGAAGATTTTAACAATAGTATATTAAATGTATTAAAAAAGCCTTTTGAGTTCTTACGAAAAAGAAAAAATACTAGTATTGGGGACAAGATTATTATTTACGGAAAAGAAGATGAAAAATTTTCAAGAGTTATAATTGATTTTAAAAAGGGAGAAATTGAAAAAATTACAGTCTTTGACCCGGATGAAAACATTATTGAGTTTAAAATACAAAATATCAACTTTAAGCCTAAATTTTCTGAAAAAATTTTTAATATAACAAAATTGGAATAATATCGTAATAATAATGTTAGAAAATGAAAAGGAAATTTTGGAAAGATGTCTTAAAGGAGATAAGAAGGCTATGGAAACACTTGTGATTGCGTATCAGAAACCAATATACAACTACTTTTACAGAAATATTAAAGATACTGAAATTGCATCAGATCTTACACAGGATATTTTTTTAAAAGTCTTTTCCAATCTTCAGAAATATAACTTTTCCTATAAATTTAGCACATGGATATTTGCCCTTTCTCACAATTATTTAATAGATTATTATCGTAAAAAAAAGAGTATCAGTTTCTCAACATATAGCTATGATAATAGTTCCACCCCTGATTTTCCGGACAATAAGCACATATCAAAAGAAGATGAATTAATAGAAGAAGAATTAAAAGATAGCGTGTGGAAGGCAGTGGAAAAGCTACCGGAAGAGTACAAAGAGCTTATAACACTCAGATATGTAAATGGGCTTAAATATGAAGAGATTTCGGAAATTCTGGAAATACCTATGGGCACCCTGAAAAATAAAATTTTCAGAGCCAAAAAAAGATTAATTACAATACTAAAAGAGAGTAAAAAATGAAGAGAAAACATTTAAATGAAGATGAGATTTTGCTTTTTCTTGAAAATGCGATAGACGAAAGGAGAGCAAAAGAGATAAAAGAGCATATTAAATCCTGTGAAGAGTGTAAGTTAAAGATGTTAGAGATAAAAAAAGTTGAAGAAGCTTTAAATAAACCTTTGCTTTTGGAACCTCCGCCCTCTTTGCTTACTAATATAATGGAAAAAGTTACAAGAAAAAAAATAAAATTAGAGGAACTTTTTATCTCAATTTTTATTGGCTTTTTAGGGCTAATTGCAACTCTCTTTTATCTTATTTACACAAAAGGCACAAACTTTGTCATAAATATGCTTATAAAAAAGATAAATCTCACTTTTTTTATAAAAAATGGTATATCAAATTTTGGAGAATTGTTGTCTGTTATGAAAAAACTTTTTTATATAATTATTAACCTTCCAACTAAAAACATAACGCAGAATCTTCTATATTTAAGGATAGCTGAAATTATTCTTTTAACCATCGTTTTAATAGGAATAAGCTTATGGAAAAAAGATGTAGTTTTAAAAAAGAGGAAAAAATGAAAAAAACAGGAACAATATTAATAATAATTTTATTTCTTTTTTTACTTCCTTCTACCTCTCTCTCAATGGATAAAAAGGTTTCATCATATAAAGATGATATAATCAGGTTCGGAGGCAATTGGGATTTAAAAGGAGTTTTTGAAAAAGATATACTAATCTTTAAAGGAAGCCTAAAATTAGCCGGCGAGGTTAAAGGAGATGTTATTATACTGTGGTCAAACCTTGAACTTAAGAAAGGAACAACAATAGATGGCGACCTTATCTTAATATCAAGTAAATTTAAAAGAGATAAAAATACTTTTATTAAAGGGAAAATAATAAAGTATGGTTCATTAAAAGAATTAAAGAAGATAGCAAGGGTAAAATTGGGGAGTTCCACAACTCCCTTGACTTTTTCTTTTTTCCTGTCTTTCTTTTTCTGGTATGTATTCATATTGGTTATCTATGCTTTAATTCCTGCCAAAATCGAGAAACTTTCTGAAATAATAAAAGAAAAAACTTTAAAGAGCTTATTATGGGGAATAGTTTTCTATATTATTATAATTATATTAGTTCTCATCTTTGCAATTCTGAGCCTTTTCCTTATAGGAATTCCATTCCTAATTCTTTTAGGTCTTTTAATAATAATTTTAAAAGGGATAGGAAGAGCTGCATTAAGCTTTCTTTTAGGAAGCTCCCTTTCAAGTTCATTGAATTTCAAGAATATTCCATCCTCTCTTATTTTGGTCATAGGGTTATTGATTATTATGTTTCTTAAAATAATTCCTGTTATAGGGGGAATCTTACTCCCCATTCTTGACTCAATAGCATTTGGCTCTATCCTATTGTACAAGTGCAAAAACTGTTAATTAAATTAAATCAAAAACCATAATCTTGACGAAAACCAATTAAAATGTTATTTTAATTTTTGTAAAATGGAGGAAAACAAATGGCATTAATAAATTATCCTTTAAAAGAAATGACAATCAAAATAGTCTATTATGGACCGGGGTTATCGGGGAAAACTACAAGTTTAAAATATATCTACAACAAACTCCCGGATAAAAAGAAAGGAAAAATAGTAACACTTTCAACAGAAGGAGATCGTACCTTTTTCTTTGACTTTTTGCCAATATCAGCAGGGAAAATAGGAAATTTCAATACAAGAATACAGCTTTACACTGTCCCAGGACAGGTGTTTTATGAAAGAATAAGAAGAATGGTATTACAGGGCACAGATGGTATAGTATTTGTAGCAGACTCTCAGGAAAGTGCTTTGGAGGCAAACAAAGAAAGTTTAAGTAGTCTGTATAAAAATTTAAAGGTAAACAATATTGAAGTGGATAAAATTCCTATTATTTTTGCATACAATAAAAGAGATCTTCCTCATATTCTTCCTGTCTCTGTATTAAACAAGGAGCTGAACCCAAATAATTATCCTTTTTTTGAAACCTCCGCAATAACAGGAGAAGGCGTTATGGAAACACTCTACAAAGCAATAGAATTAACATTTAACAGTGTAAAGGATAGATATAAATTTCAATCAGAAAGCGAAAGAGAGGAAACAATAATTTTTACCGGGGAGGATATATCCAGGGAAGAAGTTATAAAGGAAACTCCTAAAAAAGAAGAACCCGTTCCTGAAGCGGACTTTGGAGCACACGATGATCCAACAATTAACATCGACGAGATAGATGAAATTTCTCCAATGGATGAATTTGATATTGAACTTGATGATTCTGATATTGAGGAAGCAAAGAGAATCCTTGAAGACGAGCAAAAAGTAGAAAAAAAAGAGGAAGATAATTTTGGCGAATTTTTCAATGAAGAGATTGGAAAAGAGGAAGACACAAGTGAAAGTGAAATAAATTTAGGAGACACTCTTATTCCCGATAGTAAAGAAATAATAAAAAATGAAGAAGAGCCCATTGAAATTGATAAAATATCTGAATTAGCTGAAGAATTTGAAAATGAAGAAGAAATTCTAACTGAAATCTCATCTACAGAAGGGGCGGAAAACATATCTATTTCAAAAGAGGATATAAAAGTAGAATTAACAAATAAAATAACAGTTAAAAATAATCAAATCATAATCCCGATTGAGATTTCCGTAAAAGATGTGAAAAAAAGAGTAGAAATAAAACTAAATCTATCCTTAAACTAAAAAAACTTAATGATTTTAAAGGAGCTTTCTATATCAGAAATAAAAGAATGCGATAATAGGGTCTCCTCACTTTTTACTTCGGAAGAATTCAAAGAGAGTATCATAAAATACGGAGTTATTAATCCTGTAAAAGTAATAGAAAAAGATAACAAATTTTTGCTATTTTCAGGTTTCAAAAGATTTGATATTGCTAAAAACACTTTAAATACAATCCCGGCTATTGTCTATCCGGATATAATTCCATTTTGCAAGAGGCTTATAACAAATATTAAAGAAAACATAGCGGAAAGAAAATTAACTCTTTTTGAAAAAATAAACATCTTAAAAAAGATTAAAGAAAAAAACTGTAATAGTGAAGAGTTTTCTTTTCTAAATTTTCTTTTCAATGATGAAAAGCTTGAGAAAATAGTTAATTATAATTTTCCTGAAATATTCTATACATATTTTGCAAAGAATGAATTTGACAAAAAGGGAGCATTTATTTTAACCTTTTTTAATAGTGATGAACTATCTTACCTCTCCTCTGTCTTTGAAAAGATTCACTTAACTAAATCCGAAAAATACATACTGTCTGACCTTTTTCTGAGAGCAAAAGAAAAAGGAAAGAATATAAAAACCATTCTTACCACCTCAAAAGATACAGGTAAAAAGGAATTATTTAAAGAATTGAAAAAAATTGTTTTCCCCTTAACTTCAGAACTTAATAAAAGAACCAACTATCTTAATAAAAAAATAAGAGGGGGAAAATTAATAACATCCCCCTATTTTGAAAAACCTACCATTAAACTTGAAGTTGAATTCAGGAATTTTTCAGAGCTAAAGAAACGATTAAAAAATATTCTAAACTCTATTGAAGAATTAAATGGAAATTGGTATGAAGATTGACACTATTTTTGTCTCAAAATCGGCTCTCAATTTTCCTTTAACAAAAGAGATATTAAAAGGAAGAGAATATAAAATTTCTAACCTGGAAGAGATAAGAGCTCTATTAAGAGAAAAAAGGATTAAAAGAGAAAGAACCCTTTTCATCTCAACATTTCCCGGAAATTTCATAAAAGATTGTCCCTGTACTCCGGGTTATGTATCCTGCGGATACAAAAATATCAATTTTGCATACAATTGTCCTTTAAACTGCTCATACTGTATTTTGCAGGAATATCTTACCTATCCTGTCCTTACTCTTTTTGTAAATTTGGATAAATTAAAAGATGAGTTAATAGAATACAGGAAACATCATAAGCATATAAGAATAGGAACCGGAGAGCTTACAGATTCATTAATCTGGGAAAAGCTTTATCCCTTTTCCAGGTGGTTCATCTCACTTTTTGAGGATTTTGAAGATATAATATTTGAATTTAAAACGAAAACAGATTACATAGAAAATTTTCCAATTCTCAAAAACAATAAAAATATCCTGGTATCATTTTCAATAAATCCTCCTGAACTAAAAAAAGAGGAGCTTCACTCTCCTATTCCCAAAAAAAGGATGAAAGCTATGAAAGAACTTTCGGAAATAGGATACGGCATTGGAATCCACTTTGACCCTATCATTCATTACAAAAGCTGGAAAGAAGATTATGAGGACCTTATAAAAGAACTTTTCAAACACATTCCCCCTAAAAAAATAGGATGGATCAGCCTTGGCTCATTAAGATTTACAAAAGAGCTCAGATGGGAGATAAAAAAGAATCATCCTCAATCCGAACTTCTCAAAGGGGAGCTTATAGAAGGGTTTGATAAAAAATACAGATACCCATATTTTCTAAGAGTAGAGCTTTATTCACAGATAATCAAATATTTGAAAAAATATGGCTCTACTGATCTTCCACTTTATTTTTGTATGGAAAGCGAAGAGATGTGGAAAGAGCTTCTTGATCTGGAACCTACCACACACATTATTAATGAATATCTTTATGAAAAAGCAAAGAGATCCATCGAAAGAAAACCTTAATCTTCTTTAATTCTTATAGATATCCCAGTGATCTAAGCTGTTTTAAATCTTCCTTCGAAAATTTTTTACTTATAACTGGTATTTTGTGAAGTTTTCTTAATTTAATATTCTTATAAAGTTTTCTCAAACTTTCTTGTCTTAAAAAGCCAGTAATAAAAGGGTACTTCACAGCAATATTTTTCTTTTCCTTAGGATCCTTTTTAAGATCATAAAGTTCATCTCTTCCAAAGTAATTAATATACTTATAATTTTTCCAAATAATAGAAACATTAATATTAGAAGAATCAGTGCGCGAATAAACAAATTCATCATCAGAACACTTTCCATTAAACAGACAATCAGCAAAACTTTTTCCTTGTATAAATGAATCATTTTTTTCTATCCCGAGAAGTTCCAAAATTGTGGGGAAGACATCCACTACACTTTTTTTAGAGCTAATAATATTACCTTTTTTCTGCTCTGGTAGCTTAATAAAAAATGGGATATGAATCATCTCTTGATAATTTGTTGAATTGTGCCCAATTTTATTATGTTCAAAAAAAGCTTCTCCATGATCTGAAGTTATAATTATTAATGAATCATCAAATTCACCTCTGCTTTTTATCTTTCTTAAGATATTACTAACAAGAAAATCAGCATAAACAACATTATTCAAATAACCTTTATAGAGATAATCTAAAAAAGAAGAGCTCACATTTTCATAATAATTTATTTTTTCAATTATTGAAACAAACTTATTCTGATCATAATTTGAAGTATCAACAAAAAGCCTGAAAGCTTTTGATGGATTATAAGGTTCATGTGGAGGCAGAATATGAATATATACAAATTTAGGTTTGTCTTTTTTTAATTCTTTTATAGAAGAGATTAATATCTTTCTGTTCATAACAGAAGTATCATTAATATCAAATGGTAGCTTTTCCCTTATGTAAATTTTTCTATCAAAATCATTAATTAAATTATTCTTAACAAGAACAGAAGTTCCATATATTGCTATAGTTTCATAACCATTATGTTTCAAAACTCTCGCAAGAGTGGGAATTTTAGATGGCAGCTGACTTTGTAAGTGCCTTACTCCATGAGTTTCTGGGAGCAACCCCGTAAAAAGTGTGGCAACGCTTGCGCGTGTATAAGGAGCATTTGTATAAAAATTGTCAAATGAAAAGGATTTCATAGAAAACTTATCTATTGTAGTGGTCAACCTAATATTATTAATTTTTCTCCCAACCATATCCGCTCTTAAAGCATCCAGCAGAATATAATAAATATTGGGTTTTGTTTTTAAATGTAAATTTTTCTTCTTTAAGTTCTCTTCCGAAACATACAAAAAACTCACATTTTTCCAGAAAAGATCACCTTTTTTTTGGTTATCTGTTAAAGTAAAAATCAATCTATATAAAATTTTTTTTCTAAATTTCTTCAAATTGAGTTTTACTACATTTATTCCATTTTTCAATTTAACTTTTTTTAATATTCCCTTATCTCCATTTTGTCCTTCCCAATAAATATTCATAATCTTCACATGATTTTTTAAGGTATTGAGTTTTAGATGGACTTTAAGCCCCTGGACTCTTTTACCTCTAAAATAATAGAATACTTCACTTTCTGTTCTCTGAACTCGTTCTTTTTTTGATGTTTCACTAATCCTCTCCCACCTTAAAGTCTCATTTCCTGCTTTTAATCTATAATCACCTATTTCCAGATAAGGCTCCGGGTCATACTCTTTTTTTTCAAGTCTTTCTCTCTTTCTATTATCACAAATTAATTTAAATTTTAAAAAATTATCACCGCTTTTTATTTTTTCCTTTAAGAAATTCAATTCAAAGTTATTTTCAGAGTATTTTAAAGGAAACACTTTAAACAAAATACCATTTAAATAAATCTGAATCTTCGGGTTTTCTATTTTACTCAGTTTTTTTTCTTTTTTCAGAGAGAATTTAAAAACCAAATCCTTTTTTCTACAAACTTGAAATCTTATAATCCCCTCTTTTTTAAAAAGGAGGTAAGCATCCTTGTCATTTTCCTTTTTCCAGCCTTTTTGAAAGTAAAAATTAGGGAAACCGGCAGGAGATTTAAAAAATAAAGAAGTATATGAAAAAGCCATAGCCTTTGGGTTTATCTCTTCTTTTTTAATTTTTTTACAATTTTCAAACAAAAAAAATATAATAGCCAGGATAAATAAAAGAGAGAAAATTTTTTTATTAAAATCTTTCTTTTCCATGAAGTAGATTATATCACTTTTTTTATTCTTTTGCATTATCAAATCTTCAGTCCCCTGCTATATAAAAGAGATTAAAAGTTTCCATAAAATCTTAAACTTTAATATCTATAGCACTTGAACTTGCCTCAATTCTCTCTTCAAAAAACTCTTCAAACTCTCTTTGAGAAATATTAAAATTTGTCATAATTGATTCAAAATAGGGAGAAAGCTTTTTCTTTAAATCATCCACTTCTTTTTTAAGGAATTCTTTTGATTTTTCATTTTCAGATAAAAAATCTATTCTTAGAACCTTACCAACTTTTTTCAAATTCACTATCACCCTCCCCAAATTACTCATATTCAAAAGCAAAGATATTTTATCTAACTTAAAACTCTTTGATTTTTCATCCCTCTTGTAATCCACTTTAGCAAAATTAATTTTATTATTAAAGGATGAAAATATGGGGATAATAAAACTTGTAATATTAATGGATGGATTTTGCAAAGCAGCATCTTTTATGGAAAGATTATGATTTTTTATTACTTCAACGGATTTTATAAAATTCTCAACACTCTCTTTAAGTGATTTTGGAATCTTATTATCACTTTTTATCTTTTCTAAAAAACTATTTTTAAAAAATTCCAGATCATCCCTTTCACTAAAAATGCTCTTAATTTTATCTGTATTCTCCTTTATCAAATTTTCAATTGTCTCTTTTACAGTAGTTTCGGACAATTTAGTCCCATCCTTACTTGACAATTCGGAGAGAAAAAACTTAATCAATTTTGCGATTGCTTTTTCACTTTTTGAATTAAGAAAAGCAGAAATCTTTTCAGAAACATCAGAAGAGCTATTCCCCGAAAGGAGATTTACAAAAATCCTTTTAGTTATTCCCTTTAAATTCTCAGATTCTCCAGAATTAACAGCTTTGCTAAAAATTTCAAAATTATCTGCTAATTCTTTTGTAATATTAACTGTTTTTGAAAGTTCTTTCATAACTTTAATCATCTTACTGTTAAGCTCTGCTTCCTTTACGAGTTCAAATTTTATCACTTCCCCCTTTTCAGCAACCCTTAAGGTAAGCTCTTCTCCCACATTCACTTTAAACTTCATTCTTGCCTTTATTCTAAAACCTTTCATATCAAGAAGATATTCCTCTCCTTTCACACTTAAAACCTTTGCCTTAACTTTATCTCCGACTTTAAGAGCCTTTATATTAAAAAGAGTTTTCTCGAGTTCCGATATTCTTATTTTTACTTTAAGAGGAAGTTCTTTTACTACTATTTTCATCCCTTTACAACCAAAAGGGGTCTTAATTTTGCAACTTTCACAGAAATACCTGATTTTTCTATTGTATCCACTACAAGAGATACATCCTTGTAAGCTTCCGGCATTTCTTCCATTATTGTCCTTCTACTGTCTGATTTTACATAAATACCCTTTGCTCTAAGCTCCTTCTCTATTGATCTCCCCTTTGCCTTTTTAATAGCTTTATGTCTTGAAAGAACCCTTCCGGCACCATGACAGGAAGTTCCAAAACTCTCTTCCATCGCCTTTTGGGTACCTGTTAAAATATAGGAGTACCTGCCCATATCACCAGGAATCAAAACAGGTTGTCCAATCTTTCTGTAAATCTCCGGGATATCGGGATGACCCGGAGGAAATGCCCTTGTTGCACCTTTTCTATGAATCGCAAGCAATCTCTTTTTACCATTAATAACATGCTCTTCTTTTTTTACAATATTGTGAGCATGATCATAAATTAAGTTCATTCCCAATTTTTCAAATGAGACTCGGAAAACTTTTTCAAAACTTTCCCTAACCCAGTGCATTATCACCTGCCTGTTAACCCATGCAAAGTTAGCCGCACTTGCCATCGCCTTTAAATAATCCTGACCTTCTTTTGACTGAATAGGAGCACAGGCAAGCTCTTTATCAGGAAGTTTAATCTTATATTTTTTTATAGCTAACTCCATTTCATCAAGATAATCAGAAGCCACCTGGTGACCAAACCCTCTTGAACCCGTGTGAATCATAACTGTAACCTTGCCTTTCTCAAGGCCCATTGTTTTAGCTTTTTGCTCATCAAAAATTTCTTCAATTATCTGAACTTCAAGAAAATGATTCCCTGAGCCAAGAGTGCCTATCTGTTTTTTCCCTCTTTCAAATGCTCTTGTACTTATTTTTGATGGATCAGCTCCCTCTAATCTTCCGAAAGATTCTGTTCTTTCAAGGTCAAGCTCTATACCAAACCCATTTTCAACAGCCCATTTACTTCCCTTAACCATTAACTCCTCAAGCTGAGAGGTGGAAAGTTTTAGCTTCCCCGTGGAACCAACCCCCGAAGGTATATTTTTAAAAAGAATGCTTAGAAGTGAATCCTTAACTTTCAAAATATCTTTTTCTTCAAGATTTGTTCTTACCAAACGAACCCCGCAGTTTATATCATAGCCAACACCACCGGGAGAAACAATTCCTTCATACCAATCAGTGGCAACAACCCCGCCTATTGGGAGCCCATATCCATAGTGTATATCCGGCATCGCAATTGAAGCTTTCACTATTCCGGGCAAAGCGGAAGCATTAACCACCTGCCTTATAACATCCTCTTCAAAAGCTGTTTTAAATAATTCCTCCGTCATAAAAATCCATCCGGGCACTCTCATACCCGGAAAACTTCCGACAGGAATCTCATATTTGTATTCATTGACTTTCTTTAATTTTTCGAGCAATTTTCTCCTCCTTTAAAATTTTACATTAAGGGAGATATTATTTCAAATAAGAATTAAGAAAAACGGAATAAAGAGCAAAGGGGTAGAGTATAAGCCGAATTCTGTCTTGAGAGATCATTAATCTCGGGTTATGGTTACCCATAACCTCAAGCGGCTTACCCGGGATATCGGGCGGGCAACCCTTAACATCCCTGTTTAGCCTTGCTCCGGGTGGGGTTTACCGTGCCTCCGGTATTACTACCGGAGCGGTGAGCTCTTACCTCACCTTTTCACCCTTATCCCACCCTTACTTCAAAGAAGTAAGAGCGGGACGGTTTGTTTTCTGTGGCACTTTCCTTTCCGGTAGAAAGAACTACCGGAACCCCGCGTTACGAGGCACCCTGCCCTGTGGAGTTCGGACTTTCCTCCTCCGCATCATGCGGAAGCGATCTCTCCTCTACCCCTTTGCTCTTTATTCCCAGATCTTTAATCTTTTTCATAAGATTCACCCGAGACATTCCGATCTCTCTCGCGGTTTTAGCCACATTCCAATTGTAAAAGTTCAATTTTTGCTCAATGAATCTTCTTTCAGCCTCCTGAATAAAGCTCCTGTAATTCTTAAAATTCTTCGGCTGAGGAAGATTAAATGTTTCATCCTCAAATATATTAAAAACACTTTCAAGTTTAACTATTTTATCAGGAACAAAGACATAAACTCTTTCCACAAAATTTCTAAGTTCTCTCACATTCCCTTTCCACTCTCTCTCTTTCAGATAATCAATTAGCTTTTGCTCAAACCTTTTTACTTCAATCCCCATTTCATAAGCAAATTTCCTGGAAAAAAATTCAATTAAGACAGGAATATCCTCCTTTCTTTCCCTCAAAGGAGGAACTTTTAAAACAACCACATTTAACCTGAAATAAAGATCTTCTCTAAATCTTCCCTTGCTTATTTCTTTTGAAAGATCTTTGTTAGTAGCTGCTAAAACCCTTACATCAACATTTTCTGTTTTATTTTCCCCTATTCTTTGAATCTCACCATTCTCTATTACTCGCAAAACCTTTGCCTGAGCTCTAAGTGAGAGGTCCCCGATTTCATCTAAAAATATAGTTCCTTTATCCGCTTCCCTGAATTTACCAATCTTATTTTCAATTGCCCCGGTAAAGGAACCTTTTTTATGTCCGAAAAGCTCACTTTCAACGAGCTCTTCAGGAATAGCCGCACAATTAAGATGAACAAATGGATTTAAATTTCTTTGACTATAAAGATGTATATTTCTGGCAACAAGTTCTTTTCCTGTTCCACTTTCACCAAGGATTAATACTGTTGAGTTAGTTCTTGCAACCCTTTCTATCTGCTCCTTTAATTTTTTTATTTGTTCGGATTCCCCCACAATTCTATATCTTTCCTTTCCCTCTTCAACTTTACTCTCACCAACTCTTTTCAGCTCATATCTATCAAAAGCATTTTTTACTGTAATTAGAATTCTTTCCGAAGAAAATGGTTTTTCAATAAAATCAAATGCGCCGAGCTTTGTAGATTGAACTGCCAGGTCAATGTCTGCATATCCCGTAATTATAATCACTTCACTTTTAAATTTCCTGTCCTTAATCCATTTTAAAAGCTCTATTCCATTCTTTCCTGGAATCCTGATGTCAAGAATAACCACTTCAGGTTTCTCCCTTTCCAGGAGTTCCTGCCCTAAAACACCATCGCCCGCTTCCAAAATTTGAAATCCCTCTCTTTTAAAAATATTTTTCAGGGATTCACGAATACCAATTTCATCGTCTATTATCAATAATTTTTTCATCTTTTATTATAGCACTATTAAAAATATTTATAAAAAACAGGAAGATCAAGAGTTTCAAGAAAAATAACAGAGCTTTCAGAAGAAAAGAGTATATTAAAGCTTTTTATAATTACCCCCTCCCTTTTAGCTTCAATCAATAGCTCAGGAATCTCCGAACTGATTTTCCCATTAGCTCTAAACCCTTTAACATTGGGAACACTTGAAACAAATACAATCATAGTCTTTAACCCATCTTTTCTAAGCTTAATCAACTCTTGAAAGTGTCTTATCCCCCTCCTTGTCGGTGCGTCTGGATACATTGAAAAGCCATTTTCAAGCATAACAGCACTTTTTATTTCAACAACTATCTTTTCTTTTTTATTAAATAAAAGATAGTCAAAAACAGAGTTTCCAAATCTGGGATTTCTTCTAAAATCAAAATCTTTAACCTCATCTATTAATTTTTTTTCAACTATTTTTTCAAAGGCTCTCATATGAAGAGAGGTATCAATTACACTAAAAGATTTATTATATGAATCCCCCATTGCAAATAAGCGGTACTTCAACTTTCTTCCATTTATTGGCATACAAAAACTGATAAAACCCGGAACAAAAAGAGATTTCAATCTTCCTGTATTATTTATGTGAGCATAATCTTCCCTATCATTTATTTTCACTTTTACCACAAAACGATTTATTCTATCCATGAAAACACATTTCAAACGATCATTAATAGATATAAGCTCAATCATTATAAAAGAGAAAACTCTATCTTAATCCTTGCTCCCCCTTCAGGTTTGTTTTCAAGAGAAATTATCCCCCCATGCTCTATAATTATCTTTTGAGCAAGAGTTAACCCGAGCCCCCTATGCGAAGGGCTATACTTAGTAGTATAAAAAGCATCAAAAGCTTCATTGATATCCACAAATCCGCCACCAGAATCTTCAACTAAAATTAAAAGACTGCTCTCATCTTTTCTCAAAAGAATTGAAATTCTCTTTTCCTCAATCATTTCATTTTCCGTAAGTTCTTCAACAGCATTAAGTAAAACATTAGTTAAAGCTACACTAATCTGTTGAATGTTCCCAAAAAATCTCACATTATCTTCAATCTCTTCTAAAAAATTAATATCAGTATATTCTTTTTTTAATCTCTCAACTATACCCTTCAATGTCTTTGATAAATCAAAATCACCCTTAGTCACAATTGTATTGGAAACAAGAGTCTCCAACTCATCAAGAAGTTTTAAAATATCAGATATAGCAGTATATATTTTAAGGACCTTTGTTTTGGCTTTTTTATCCAAATCTTTTTCCAAAAGCTCTGTTTCAATCTCTTCCATAAGTTCTATCATAGGAGTTTTTAGCTCCTTTTCCAAATCTTTATAAATTCTTGTGTAAACCAGAAGATTATCCGAAAATATTAACTCTTCCTCTGCCTTTATAATAGACCTTTTCAATAATTTTAATTCATTTAATTCCCTTTCAAAAGATTCTTTCTCTGCTTTTATCCTTTTCACTAAAGCTTCATCGAGTTCTTTAATCTTATTGTTCCTTTCAAAAATATCTTTCAACAAATTGTTAATCTCAACTACATATTGTAAAAGATCCACAGACCAATCCAAATTTAAAAAGGTTCTCTCCTTCCTCTTTGAAATCTGATTTAAAAGTTTTTCCACTTCCTTTCGTTTCTCTCTTAAGACTAATAAAATAATAAAAATAAAGAAAACACCAAAAATTACTTCCAAAATTAGTACTATATTTTTAAATTTTCTTACTCCTAAAAAAGCTTTTTCTTTTAAAACACCTATTTTAATTTCAGCAAAAACCTGTCCTTCAAACTCTGCAACAAATTTGTATACTATGAATTTTTTATTTAGATTTCCATATTTTAAGAGAACTTTAGGAGGAACTTCTTTAGAGGTCAATGTAAAATTAAACCATTCCTGAGGAAACTGAACAATCATAAAATCCAGAGGATAAGAAAAGACTTTTTCTGATATAATTCTCAAACTGGAGTAATCAAGTTTAAGAAACTTATATTTATTCTCATTAAGAAATAATGAACTAAACTCTCTTAAGCCATCTCTATATTTTTCTTCAACGGCTTTTTTAAAAAAGGACAAAGAACATTGATAAATAAAAAAAGAAAAAAACAAATACATAAATAAAAACAAGAAATAAACCTTCTCATTATGAGAAAAAATAAAAACTCCCAATTTTCTATTTTTCATTTACTCTAATAATCCTATAATCCAAAAATGGCATCTGCGGAGGGACTTTAAGTTTTACCCCATTTCCCACAAAAAAATATGTTGAACTGTAATTCAAAGGAATAATAATCATATCTTCAATAAGAAGGTTAACAATAAACTTCATAGCTGCAACCCTATTCCTTATTTCACCCATAACGAGCTTTCTGGTTATTTCATCAATATACTGGTTTCTATAGTTAAAAACATTGTCTTCCCCCCTTAAATTTAGAGATCTGTACAAAAAAAACTCGCTGTTAAAAATATCCTCACGGTCATTGTATCCGGCGACAATAATATCAGCATCAAAGAGAACTTTTCTTACATTACCAGGTTTCATAATGTCAAATATCTTTTCTTTTACCTTAAATCCGTGTTTAATCAAGAAAAACTTGAGTTTATCGCCAATTTTCTTTCTACCAGGTAACAGAAATATCACCATCCTTACCTCTTTATTTTTATCTCTTATTTTTTTCAAATAATACAGAGACCTTGAATAATTATATTGAGGAAAAGCAGGTACTTTTCTGGCAGAAGAAAGATTTAACGGGATAATATTGTGAACAGCAGCAGAGTGGATTCTGTAAACTTTTTTTACAGCTCTTCTGAAATCAAAACCAAACCCTATGAAATTTCTGAAATTAATATTTCCTCCCCACTGACTTTTAATATTAAAAAAAATCGCATGAACAAAAGTCTCGAATGTTTTATATTTTCTAAAACTATTTCCCATCTTATTAATCTCATCCACATTAATAGAACTAATAGATAATATGTCAGGCCTGAAATTCTCATAATTTTTATCAAGATCAAAAACAATTATTTGATCGGGTTGCTCATCCAAACTTATATAGTACTTTTCAAATTTTGAGAAACGAACCTTCCTTATAACACTGTTCGAAGATTCCTGTTCTTTTAACACATAAGGTCCGGTTCCAGTTATTTTTCCCTTTTTATATTTAAAAATAGGAAAATTGAGAGTTGCCAAAGCCCTTAAAAAAAATGGATAGGATCTTTTTAATTCAATACTTATTGTATTATCATCCAAACTTCTTATCCCTTTGATATGATTAGTTTTTTTTTCAAAATAAGCTTTTTGCCCCACAATAACATCATTATCTAAGAATAAGAAACTTCCATTTTTCAGTTTAAACTCAAGAGATTTTTTTATATGTGAAGCCTTTAACAAAGAGCCATCGTGAAAATAAATTTTTTTTCTCAAATGAAAAACAAACAATTTTCCCTGTTTTTGAATCTCCCATTTGTAAGCAATATCAGGAATAATATTTGCGAGCCCCCTATATGAAACAAGTCTACCAAAACGATTATAATTAATCTCATTATCAATATTATTAAAATTTGTTACTATTCTTGAATAAAATCCCCTATATACAATCTTTTTCGTTGATTCTGAATAAGCAACACATTCAAAAACAAAAAAGTGTAATAAAAAAATAAATATTATAAATACACTTTTTTGAGTCATTCTATTTGAATCTCTAAATTTCATATTTTATAATAAATTCTATGCCTTTTTTTGTCAATCTTTTATTAAATCTTTTTAATGGAACTAAATTGAGA
>JAMOVU010000151.1 GCA_027067555.1 Candidatus Aminicenantota bacterium
CTGAGTTTAATAAAAAAAACATAGAGAATGGGGATATGTTTGAGGTTGTTAAACCTGTCTTTACGAGAGAAGGTTCAAGAGTAAAAGGCATAATTAGAAAAGTTGGTAAAGTTATTGTAGTGGGGGATGAAAGAAATAATAAAAAAGTTAAAATTGTGGAACTGTGTGCTGATTTAACAATAGGTTCTTATCTTATACCTTTTAAAGAGTATTCTCTCTACAGAGGTAAAGAACCAGAACAAATAAAAACTCTTTCTGACAAGCTTTTCAAAGCAAAGGGAAAAATTGTTTATATTGAGAATGATGTAAATGAAGGAACTGAGGGAATGAAAGTCTTTCTCCATTCAGGTGCAGCAGTTGGACTTAAAAGAGGTACTTTTATTATTTTTTATCAAGTTGAGCCGAATGTTGGCAATAGAATTTATCTTGGGAATGGTATAATAGTGACTTCAAATAAAAGAAATGCGATTGCTAAAATACTGCACTTAAAAAATCCTCTGTATAAAGGAAATTACTGGGCTCTTTTAAAATAAAAAGTGAAAAAGAAATTTATTATTTTTTATCTTATAATAATCTTAATTGTTACTATTGGTCTTTCTCAAAGTCTTGTTGATATTGCAAAGAGAGAGAGAGAGAGAAGAAAAAAGATAAAGAAGAAGGTGCCAGTTATTACAAATGAGACAGTAGGTAAAATAAAAAAAGGCAAAGGCTATGGTTTTATAATTGGGAAATCAAGTGGGGATGGTTCTTTTTCTAACTCTGAATATTCTGAAATTCCGGAGAAACAGAAATATGAAGAGTGGGGTAAAAAGTATAAAAGATTGATGGCTGAAATTAAAGCAGCTGAGGAATTGTTCAGGAAAGAAAAAAAAGAACTTGATGATCTTATTTTTAGATTTAAAATAACAAATAATCCGAATGAAAAATTTGCTCTTCCCCATGAAATAAGCAAAAAGGAAAAAGAGGTGGCAAAATTAAATGAAAGGGTAAAAAAACTTAAAAAAGATTTGGAAAATTTTAAAGAAAGAGCAAGAAGGGAAGCAATACCGCCGGGTTATTTAAGATAAAGTTAAAATTCCAAAAAAATACCTCCGTATATGCGATAGTAGGAGAGATCCTTTTCATTAAAAAGAGTTAAGCCTCCTTTTAGTCCCATGATAGGTGCCAGGTAGAATTTTAACCCGCCACCGATATAATAAAAGAGATGTATACCGGAGTAGGTGAACTCTTCAGCTCTAAGTCCGATGCCGGCTCTTGCAAAAGGGGCAAAGAAGGAAAATTTCATTTTAGCTGCCAATCCTACGGAGAACATCTTATTTTTTGTATCAAAATTATAATTATATTCTCCTTCCGAGCTTATAAAGGGCAAAAAACCCCAGTTCCCGTAAAATCCGTAAAATTGCTGACCTCCGTTTTCCATTCCTCCGTGGAGTGCTAATTCTGTAGAATAAGAACTTTGGCAGAAAATAAAAAACAAAGCAATTCCTAAAAATACCAGAAACCTTTTTTTCATCATATATAAAAATATCAGTATTTTT
>JAMOVU010000152.1 GCA_027067555.1 Candidatus Aminicenantota bacterium
CCCAATTCATACCGAATGCTCCCGAATATGTTCCCTGTGATTCGTATCTTCTTATTATCGCAAAATCAAACCCTCTGCCCTGAATCTTCATATCAACCTCTTCATCAAAAAATTCTCCCGAGTGCAGGAATACTGATGAATAACCGCCGGTATCGGATGTGAGTCCCGCTGTTACTCCCGAAACTTCCCCTGTTCCGACCGAAGGGTTATTCACAGGCTCGGGCTTTTCACTGTCTATCAAATCAGCGGGAATTGATCTGACCCTTCCGTATGCGAGGTAATAATCATTATTCGTAAGATATCCTCTGTCCTTTATTATGTCGCCCGTTAATCTTGCTTCTATATAATAGCCTGATAATAGTTTTTGATTTATTGAAGTATCCTTATCCGGATTAACCGTTACCCTTACGGGGTTTTCATTGACATATACATTGTATTTGTCATTTTTCGGATCATCACTTAATCTTTTGAGAGTTAATTCCATCTCGGTTTTCGCTTTATCATTATCCAATTTATAAATCGGCATAAGGTATGGAGTCAGAGAGCGGAGTTTTATCTTTATCTCTTTGTTCTTGGTTTTACCTTTATCTCCTCCGGTTATATGAACCATTACAAATATATCCCGTGGATAACCCTTTTTCTGAGGGTCAAATCCTTTATCCTTAAGCTCTTTGACACCCGAAGGGATTACCATTTTTATATGTTCGTATTTTTTATTTTTTGTATCAATACAGGACACTATCTCTATCCTCGGAGGCCCCATTTTTAACCTTACCACACCTTTATCCATTGAACCGGTGTATGCGAGATTAAGATTTTCATCTATAAAAAGGCCGTATCTTGTAAAAGCATTAATATTTACATTCCCAATATATCTTTTAACATTCTTATCCTTTAGATTTTTCATATCAAGCATCACAAGTCCTAATTTAAGATCATTCATATATAGAACCTTATCGTTATTATTATAAAAAAGAGTTCCCACACCACCGGTTTTATCAATTTTAATATCAGAAAAGACAATTAGTTTAGCAGGATTGGTTATGCTTGCAGCTGTTTTAGCAATATCAGTCATATCAAGAGTATAGAGCTCTTTTGAATTGTCAACATAGACAAAAATAAAATCTCTTGTTACTAAATATTCCTCGTTTGTGTTTTCCTTTTTTTTCTTTTCATAAGGATAATCATAAGCTATGTCAATATTAAAATTTCTATTTGTTTTCTTTTGCTGTTCCTCATAATCCCAATACCCTATCTCTTTCATGGTTTCAGGAATTGTAAAATCATATACTTTCACTCCGTAATAATTAGCTGACACAACACCTATCAATCTATTATCCTCAGGTTCTTTTCCTTTTTTTACAAATATTTTTATATCTTTCATATATATTATTTTATCCTTATCTTTTTTACCTGTTTTGTTTGATTTGATTCCCATAACAGGCCAATTCGAGGTAAAATCGGAATGAGACTTCATTTTTGTAAGATCAACCGATATAATAGCACCATTCTCACCAAAAACTGTTATAAAGGCAT
>JAMOVU010000153.1 GCA_027067555.1 Candidatus Aminicenantota bacterium
CCGGTTCATTTCTTTTTGCCCAAAATAATAAAGTAGATGTAAAATTTTCTACCCAAAAAGATAACAGCGTGGTTTTCAGTTATACTAAAAACGTTCCGGGAACTTATTATTTGAAATTGATTTTCAGTAAATTAGACAATTCACTTAACATAAATAATGTTTTTTATAAAGTTTTAAAAAACAAGTCAGGCTATCTTTTCAAACTTCGACCTGTCAATAAATCCAGAGGCATAAGTTTTTCTTATTCATATTTTTATATAATGGGAAAGCCCAATCCTAAAATCGATACATCTTTTGTTTATTTACTTCCTTTTAAAGAGGGTAAAAATATTTATTTTGAGCCGATTACTAAAAATGTAAAGGAATATTTTGGAGTAAAACCAGCTGAAAATTTCTATAAATATCAATTTATCTCAAAAAATCCCGATACTGTATGTGCCGTGCGTAAAGGTACAGTAATAAGCGTTGTCGATAAATATTCCGTTGATACTACTCTAGCTTATAGTTATTCAAGTGAACGCAATAGAATAACCATAGAACATAAAGACGGAACTTTTGCTGACTATACGGGTTTTCATAAGGATAAGATCTTTGTTAAAACCGGAGATATTGTTTATCCCGGTACTGAATTGGGGGTATTGGATAGATATGATAAATCAAAGCAATACCAATTACGGTTGGGTTTTTTCTTTTTAAAAAAGCCGAAATCAAATTTTAAAAGTGAATATAAATATTTTACCCCATATTTTTTAACTTCAAACGGCGTGGAAAAATTACAGCCAGAGAAAAATTATACCGTAAAAGTATCCGGTGAAATTGTAATGAAAGAAATGAAAAGAAAAGAAAAAAAGAAGTGGAAGAAAAAGCATAAAAAAAGAAAACGATAAAAGATTATAAATTTTAATGGGAAATGACATCTACACATACCGTGAAATAACCAAAAAGAAATACCTGGACAAACTCAAGAGGTATTGTGCTTATCAAGACAGGTGTCACAAGGAAGTACGGGAAAAATTGGAGAAACTGAAAGTGGATGAGGATATCGCAGATGAGATTATTGCGGAATTGATAAAAGAGAATTTTCTCAACGAAGAGCGCTTTGCACGGTCTTTTGTCAGAGGCAAATACAGGATAAAAAAATGGGGCAGAAATAAGATTATACAACATCTGAAACAAAAGGAAATCTCCACCTATCTCATAGACAGGTCCTTGCAAGAGATAGACGAAGAAGAATATATCGCCAACCTGAAGGATTTATTGGAAAAGAAATATGCATTGTGCAAAACTGCGGACAAATATGAGCAGAGGAAAAAACTGTACCGTTTTGCGCGCAATAAGGGATATGAACATGAATTGATAAATGAAATATTGGAAGAGCTTATTTTATATTAATTTAAATAATAAGCCAAATGCATCAATATCTTACCCCCGCAAGGTAATTATATATATTTTCGCTCCGGATTAAAATATGGAGATGGGAAAATTGACACATAAAAGCTTTGAGAATACCGGAGTCGCTTTTGCT
>JAMOVU010000154.1 GCA_027067555.1 Candidatus Aminicenantota bacterium
CAGTATCCGTCAAGCTTTACTCCATCTCCTATGTCCACTCTGAAAAATTCTACAGGTTTTCTCTTTAATCCCATAATCTTTTCTTTTAACTTTTTATTGCTAACAACCACTTTCACCAATTTATGGGAAGGTAATTTTATTATTTCGGTAATAGAGGTAGTTTCAAAGTTTGAGTATGTGTGAAATGCATATCTTGCATTTTTTGATATATTGTAATAGTTTATCCCTTTGTACTTCAAAGGAGTAATTCTTTTGAAACCACCTTTACCATCAAGACTGACAGAGTAAAGGTATCTTCTCACAGGATCGGAAGGAGATGCTATAAAGTAAACAAGCCCTCTTTTTTCATCAATCTTTGAAAGGGAAATCACATCATAATTTCCCATTGTGATTTTTCGCTTATTCCCTTTCAAATCAACTCTGTAAATGTGCCTGAAACCATCCCTTTCGCTTATCCATAAAAATTCCCTGCCTCTGTTTATCCAGTTAATATTGTTGACCACCTCAACCCATGCCTTATCCTTTTCCTCAAGAATTTTGCTTAATTTTCCGCTTGCAATATCATAAATCATCAACTTATCATCATTCTGCAATCTGTTTAAATACTGAAAAATTATTTTATTTTGTCCCTTTACCCAATCCATCTGAGGAATATAATTGTTTGAAGGATCTCCCTTAAGTTTAATCCAATTTATTTTTTTTGTGAAAATATTCACATACCCTATTCTGCACTTTGAATTTGTCTGTCCGGCTTTAGGATATGGAATCGGCTTTAATACGGGATAGAGCTTTGAAGTATAATCAATAAGATAGTAAATAGGCACCTTGCTTTGATCCAGCTGCCAGAAAGCAATATATTTTCCGTCAGGGCTCCATCTGAAGCCATCCCTTAGTCCGAATTCCTCCTCATAAACCCAATCAAATGTTCCGTTTATTATGTTTTTGGAGCCATCAAAGGTGAGCTGCTCTGTTTTCCCTGTATTTAAATCCTCAACATAAATATTATTTTCTCTGACATAGGCAACTTTGTTTCCGGATGGTGAAAATTTTGCAAACATAAGTGTGGAAGGTTTTGCATCCTTACCTATTTTAATAAGCTTTTTTGTTTTCAAATCATATACCCAATAATCACCTCTTGTGTTTCTTCTCCATACCCTCTTTGAGTTCGTGTATATGAGAATTTTCCTTTTATCCTTTGACCAGTAGTAATTATCAATTTTCAAAGGCTTTTTTTCTCCGGAAGGTATAAGATTTTTTGCGGAAACGAGAACCTTTTCCTTTCCATTTATGTACCTTAAAATTATGCTCTGTCCCTTATCCTTTTTTGAATATTTAACAATTGCATACCCCTTGTCTCCGTAAAACCATTTAAAAGGAATATGCCTTTCAGATCTGAACTCGGATGAATGAAATATTCTATCAAGAGTGAGAAGTGATTTATCTTTGACACTTCTGTTTTCAGCGGAAAACAAAAATCCTGATAATACTGCAAAACTTATTAAAATCGCAAGGGCTTTCCTTCTCATTATATCTCTCCTCAATTTCCGCAATTCATTTTAAACATAGGATCCCAGGGTGGGAGCACAACAGGTTTTTGTTTTAAAACATTGAGTATTTTCTGAGGAACAAACCTTTTGTTTACAACAACTTCAAAAACATAAGGCTCAAACCATTCATCCTTCATCACTAAGAAACCATTTCTTCCGGATTTTGCTCCCCAGCTGTTTTCAATAAGCCATTTTACTGGCTTTCCATTCTGAATATCAACTGCAGTGAGAACCATTGCATGGGTTGGAATACTCTGTCTGTACAAAATCCTCTCCTTTTTACTCATATTAAAATCCACTTTAAGAAGTGCTTCATAATCGTGAATTTGAGGGAGTAAAAATCCCTTCTTTCCGTCAAACTCCTTTCCGACATCACAGCCAAACCGTACAGGCTCACCTGAAACTATACTCTTCATTGCAAGATTTTTTAATTCCTCTATCGGCAAATTAACAAAAGTCATATCATTCCTATCAACCATATCCTTATCATATTTAATTGCATAAAGTTTCCAGTAAGCTATGTGAGGAGCATTATAAAGCATCACATAATCATTCAGATTAAGCCCTATAAATTCCTTATAAAAGCTCTGCGGAGTATATTTTTTCAAAGGAGAGAGCTTTTTATCGGATGTTTCATACCTGTATTCAAACTCCTGAGGAGGAATTCCCAAAAAGTAAACCAATAATCTGTAAACATCCTTTAACATTTCAACCTTTGTTCTCTCTATCTTTTTCTCGTTTGTACCACTTTTTACAAGTTTTCTCAAAACTACCGCATCTTTCCTCAAAAGCTTTGATAAAAGCCTGTTCATTGTTCCTGAATGGCTTGAATTATAAGTTTCGGGCATAACCTCTTTTGGCACAACTCCGTACTTTTCAACGAGAGCAACTACCATATTCCACTGCCCTCCGTCAGGGATGGGATTTTCAAGCCAGTAATCCACCTCTCTGCTTAAAAGAGGGTTTTTTGCTGTTTCAATAATTCCTTCCAAAAACAGATTCGCTTTTTCAAGCTTATCATAAAACATACCGTAATTCTGGGAAAGCTCAAATTTATTAAGTTTAAACTTTTTTATAACATGAAACCTTAAAACATTGTATCCCGCAAACATCCAGCATCTTCCGGTGCTCTTCTGATTTGTTATTCCCTTGATGTCAATCTTATTTGAAAAGTGAAAATCATAAAACTTTTTGATTACTTCGGTATTCTTAACAAGAATGGAAGGATTATTGTTTGAAATTGCATTTAATCTTACCTTAAAATCCGGATCATCAGGATTAATTGAATTTCTTAGCTCCTTCAGAACATCTTTTGAAATACCTTTTCCCGATGAAAAGGCAAAATTAAAAACAAAAGTAAAAATAAAGAGAAAAACAAAGAATTTAAAAAGCCCTTTTTTCATAAAACACCTCCGTTTAAATATAAAAAGATTATACCTATTCCAATTCCGGGTCAATACCTTAGATACAGTAAAAGAGAGTCTTTGTTTGGGAGATTTTCAAAAAAGCCAGAAGCAAAAAGCATCTAGGATTTCGAGCTCCCATAAAGCTGAGCAGCGGAATTAAATGAAGGAATGAAAAATGAAAGATGAAGAAATTTTAAAGCATTCAAGGTTTCGAGCTGACAAGCCTCCGAGTTTCTAAGTTTCAAAGACCATGTTTTGTGCTTAAATTTTACTGTAAAGTTTTATAAAAGATATTTACAATAAGAAAATGAGAGCTTATTTTTGCTATTCGTCTTCTGAATCTTTCAAACCTAATTTTGCTCTTACAAAATCTCTTACCGAAAGGGCTATTTTGTAAGTCTCTTATGCTTCTTCAAAGATGGGAATATATACTTCTCCCGGATACCTTACTTCAACAGCATATTAAGTTAACAAGCCAACATATATTGTGGCAAATTCCGAATCCTTTTTCCTGCACATCTCCAACAATAGTTCAAGATTATGGGTTTTTCCGAATTCCATCTCATTGAAAACCAAAAACGCCTTGAGATATTTTTCCACTGCTTACTGGACATGAAGGCATATAGCTGAAGTTATAATTCTGTCTTCCGGCACAAATTCCATCTCATTCTCAATAACTTCCAAATCTTCTTCCGCTTTTAAAATCCACTCATTTACAAGATCCTTTTTCATAGTACAATTCCTCTTTTCTCAGCCTCCCTTGATATGGTGGAAAGGATCATTTTTCTCTTCTCGAAATATTTCAGCTCCTGAACAATCACATCAATATCAATCAGTTCTTTTGCAAGTTCGGAACGAACTTTTTTGGCAAATTCCCAGCGAGCCTTTCCCTCCATTCTCTCAACCACAATTAATACATCCCAATCACTATCCTCCGAAGCTTCGCCCCTTGCCCTTGAGCCGCATAAAATTATCTTATCTATTTTTATCCCTTCTCTTTTTGCAATATCAAGTATCGTATTCTTTATCTTTTCCCTCATAAAATTATATTATTCCGTAACCTCTGCTTTGTCAAGTTTTGGTTGGGAAAAGGAGCTTTTTGAAAAGCTTTTGGTCTTGAGTGTCTTATCATTTGAAATTATTTTTGGATAAAGCTATAATTTTTGAGGAAGGAAAATATAAATGTTAAAGATAATCTTAGTTAAAGATAATCTTAATTGTATTGGCGGTTTTAATGTTTTATTATGGGGGAATAAGTTTAAAAAAGGGAGAAATTTACATAAAAGAGAAAACTTATGAAAAAGTGAAAAATCCATTGGGTTTTTGGATCAGCATTATTGTTATAATGGGTTTCGGCTTAATGCTCCTATTCTTTGGTTTATTTGGGAAGATTCAGTAATTAATTTTATTCATCCTCTTCAAATCCGCAAGCTATCACTTTTTGTTCCCAATTTTTTCTGAAATTAATATTAATCGTATTTTCGGAAACCGAGAGATTCTCACATGTGAATTTTTTATCTGTGATTATCTTAATTTTCCGAGAATTTTTACCCCAGACTTTAAGCTTAAATCCCTTTGAATTAAACTCAAAAGATGAGATTATCGGATGTTTTGAAATTTGGCCGGGGATATTTTCATATTCAATCAATGGATATGCATAGGATGAAATTTCATACTCAATTTTGCAGGAGAAGGACTTATCATTAATCCTGATTCTTTTTTTATCAAATCCACTAAAACAATCACTTTTAACACTTACATTATTAGCATTAAACTTTGGGATAAATTCCGCTTCATAGTCTCTGAGATTTTCAGCTTTAAGTAAAAAGATTATTCTATTGTTCTCAAATTTATAACTCAAATCAATTTTTCCATTTCCTGTCTTTAAATTTTTAATACCAAGATTCTTTATATCAAGAGGGATTTTCGGATGAATTTTAATTTTTCTTCTTAAAACATCAGGATAAAAGCCAAGCATACCCTCAACAAAAGCCGAAACAGTGGTTCCGTAAGACCATATCTGATTATTCACACTTTGATCAAGAGGTATGTACATATCACCGGATAAAAGCTCGGTTGCATATCCATAGTCAAAATCTTTTATTATCCCCAAATTATCCCTTAAAAGTGAGTAAGCATGATAGGGATTTCCGTATTTGTAAAGGGCAAGGGATGCAAAACCGGTCAAAAATGGCCAGACAGCACCATTATTATAGCTCAAAGGCTCATAATACTTTGAATCAGAGCTCAAGAACCTTACTCCCCAATCGGAAGAAATATAGGGAGATGAGATAACAGAAGCTTCATTCCTTCCGTTTTCCTTACCAGCAACTGAAAATCTCATAGCAATTGCAGGCCACACGGTTTTTACATTAACTCTCTCCCCCTCTTTTGCAGCATAATCATAGTATTTTTTTACAGGGTTATAGAACATTTTCTCAAAAGCTTTCTTTGATTTTAAATAAAATTCCTTTGCCTGATAATACCTTTTCTTCTGATAAAGCTCTTCCCAGATTACTTTTAACTCATCCCAGGCTTTAACAGAAAGCCCGGCAAGAAGGATGTCAGTTTTTATTCTGAATTTTCTTAAAGGACCTGTCTCCGAAGCTCCTGTCCCAGCATACTTTGTTTCAACAATTCCATCACCATCCCTATCACAGGAGATTATCCAATCCATCAAAAGTTTTATTTTATCTTCATACTTTTTCAAAAAACTCTTATCCCCCGTGTACTTTAAATACTCTCCGAGAAGAACTGTAAAATACAGAGTCGTATCCCCGTGAAAATATGGGAAACCATAATCTTTAAACCAGTTTACAAATCTTGCACCCTGCGAAATTTCATGGGGTATTTTTCCATCCTTTCTCTGATACTTGAACAAGAACTCTATCTCCTTTTTAACTCCTTCAAAATCCCCGTAATCTAAAACCGCAAGTGAGTTTATAACTCCGTCACCTCCGAAATACCACGCAAAACCGGGCCTTTCGCCCTCTCCCGAAAGTCCGTACCCTGCAATCAAGCCCTCTCCAAGATAGGGATTATTAACA
>JAMOVU010000155.1 GCA_027067555.1 Candidatus Aminicenantota bacterium
GTTAAACCCGATGGACCTCCTCCCACTATAATCACATCACTTTCCAATGAATCCATTAAATCCTTAAAATAAAGCTCAACTATTGCTTTTGAAATTTTTATCTCATCTAATTTCATCTTCTCTCCTATTTATATATTTTTTTCTTCTTCTTATTTTTTAAATAATCCTCGATAGCCGCTTTAACCCCTTCTTCAGCTAATAAAGAGCAATGCATTTTTATGGGTGGAAGTCCTCCCAAAGCTTCAGCAACAGCTTTATTGGTAATTTTTAAAGCCTCTTCTATGGGTCTATTCAGCACCATTTGAGTCACCTTTGATGAAGTTGCAATGGCTGCAACACAACCAAAAGTTTTAAACTTCACATCAGTAAGAATACCATCTCTAACTTTGATGTAAATCCACATCATATCTCCACATGTTGGATTTCCAACCTGCCCGATTCCATCAGCATCTTCTATCTCTCCCATATTCTTAGGATTTCTAAACTCTTCTATTATTTTTTCGTTATAATCAAGCATTTTTAACCTCCTATAAAAAAATTAATCCATATCAACATCATACCCCGCTTTTTTTATTGCCCCTACAATCTCTTCATAACCCACATCTCCATCAACAAAAACCATCTTGCTCTTAAGATCAACTACAACATCCAAAACACCTTTTAATTGATTTATGCTCTCTTTTATTGCATCAACACATCCCATACATTGAATTCCTGAAACTTTCAATTTAAATTTCATCTTTTTCTCCTTTTTTGATTTTATCCTTATCTGTGGTAAAAATATTATTAAAAGTAATACGACAGAAGAAAATGCTTTAATCCACAATGGAATAAACTTCCCCCCTCCAGAAAGTATGGAACTTTCAGTTCCAGATATTTTCCAGATATAATCAAAGGCCAAACCAGATAAAGTAGAGATCAGGATAATCATAAAAAGATAGAGAGCAGCAAACTTTTTTCCAAGTTCTTTAAAAACAAAAGTAATTGTTACAGTATTTGTAGCAGGCCCGGCAATTAAAAAAGCCAGAGCCGCGCCAGGATTCAGCCCTTTCCAAATCATGGCTGCCGCAATGGGTATTGAGCCGGTAGCACAAACATAGAGAGGGATGGATATCAACAGCATAAGTGGATAAGAGATCCAAGGATTGGATAAATATCTCATAAAAAAATCAGAGGGAATAATAGCTGTAATAGTCCCACCAAGTAAAATACCTATAATAAGCCATTTTCCAATTTCTTTAGGAAGATAGAAAAAGCCATAATTAACAATTTCCACAATTCCCCCTCTTCTCCTATTCTCAATTCTACCAGTTTCAACAACTTTCTGCTTGTCTTTAATAAACAGAGCAGAACCACCTAATAACAATCCTCCAAGAAAAGCCACAAGTGGCCTAAAAACAGCAAAAAGACCTCCAAGAAAAGCATAAGTTGCTAATATTGAGTCAACACCGGTTGTAGGGGTAGAAAACAGAAAAGCCAAGACAGAAGGCTTTCCGGCCCCATCCCTTTTCAAAGAAGCTGCTATTGGAATAACTCCGCAAGAGCAAACAGGCAAAGGAACACCAAATATAACTGACTTAAAAACAGAAGCAAAATCCCCCTTCCCAAGATGCTTTAAAATCAGTTCTTTTCCTACAAACACATGAAGGACTCCCGCAAAAAAGAATCCTAAAAATAGAAAAGGGGAAACATCAAGTAAAAGAGTCCAGGATTCTTTTAAAATCTTAATCAGAATCTCTAAAATCATATCTCAAACATCCTTTCAATTGATTTTTTAGCCTTCTTAATTATTTCCTCCGAAAGAATAATTTCATATCTATTATAAAGAAGGGAATCAAAAATATCTTTTTGAGTTGTCTTCTTCATATTAAAACATATCTTGGGAGATCCAAGGGAATAAAATTCCTTGTCCGGATTTTCCTTTTCAAGACGGTATATTAATCCAAATTCTGTCCCGATAATAAAAGTTTTTTTATTTGATTCTTTTGCTCGTTTTAAAATACCCGATGTTGAGAGGATAAAATCAGCTGATTCTATAACATCAGAGGGAGATTCAGGATGAACCAATATTTCAGCATCAGGATACTTTTCTCTCATTTTTAACACTTCCTCTTTACCAAATCTATTGTGAACATAACAAAAACCATCATAAGGAATAATCTCTTTTTTCGAATGAAGCGAAACCCAATAGGCAAGGTTTTTATCAGGCAAAAAAACAATTTTCTTTTCATTTAAAGAATTTACAATTTTGATGGCATTTGAGGATGTACAGCAAATATCCACTCCAGCTTTTACCTCCGCAGTTGTATTTACATAAGCCACAAACGCAGCTTCCGGATATGCTTTTCTAAGCTCTCTTACATCTTCAGCTGATATTTGATCGGCCATTGGACAACCGGCACTCTTTACAGGAAGTAAAATTTTTTTCTCAGGAGAAAGAATTTTCGCGGTTTCTGCCATAAATCTAACCCCCGCAAAAACTATAACCGAAGCTTTAGAATCTTTAGCTATTTTTGAAAGTTCAAGAGAATCCCCTACAAAATCAGCAATTCTCTGAACCTCCGGTAATTGATAATTATGAGCTATTATTATCGCATCCCTTTCTTCTTTCATCTGTTTTATACGATTCTCATCAACAATCATTTTTCCTTCCATAATGGAGAAATCTTTCTTAATCTTTCAACAATTCCAGGTAGTATATCAATAACCTTTTCAATATCCTTCTCTGTATTATATTTTCCCAAACTGAACCTTAAACTTCCGTGTGCATGCTCCACAGGAACCCCTATAGCAAGAAGTACATGAGATGGGTCAAGTGAGCCAGATGCACATGCAGAGCCAGATGAAACAGAAATCCCCTCAAAATCAAGAAAAGTCAACATTCCTTCTCCTTCAATATATTTAACCGTTATATTCAGGGTATTGTAAAGCCTTTTTGAAGGATGTCCGTTTACAATTATCTCCGGTATTCTCTTTAAAAGCTCTTTTTCAAGTTTATCTCTCAAAGGTTTTATCTTAATTTTTTCTTCTTCCATCTCTTCCATTGCAATCTCAGCCGCTTTTCCAGCGCCAACTATTCCAGCTATGTTTTCAGTTCCAGCCCTTTTTCCTCTCTCCTGCATCCCCCCATGAATAAGAGAAGCTATCCGGGTTTTTTTTCTGACATAAAGAGCACCAACTCCTTTAGGCCCATAGAACTTATGAGCTGATAAAGAAAGCATATCCACATCAATTTCTTTCACATTAACAGGAATTTTTCCGACTGCCTGAACAGCATCTGTATGAAAGAGAATCCCTTTTTCTCGTGTTATTTTGGAAATCTCCTTTATAGGCTCTATCGTTCCTATCTCATTATTGGCAAACATAATTGAAACAAGAATAGTATCATCCCTTATAGCTCTTTTTACAGAATCAGGAGTAACAATACCATAACTATCCACAGGAAGATATGTAATCTCAAACCCTATTTTTTCAAGAAATTTACAGGTATGAAGCACTGCATGATGTTCTATGGATGAAGTTATTATATGTTTCCCCTTGTGCATCAAAGAGAATGCAGTACCTTTTATAGCATGATTATCTGATTCACTACCACCACCGGTAAAAATTATTTCCTTCGGAGAAGCTCCTATGAGAGCTGCTATTTTCTCCCTTGAATCTTCTATAGCTTTTTTCGTTATTTTTGCCCCTTTATAAAGAGATGAAGGATTATGAAAATTCTCATATAAAAAAGGCTCCATCGCTTTTACAACCCTGGGGTCCACCGGAGTTGTTGCATTATAGTCAAGATAAATTTCACTCATTTATAACTCCTTTTACTAAAATTATTAAAGGAACTTTTTTTTCCATACATAATTATAAGTATTTTAATTATAATTGTCAAGATTATTTTTAGGAAAGATTTATTTTTTCGACACTAAGTTAAAGATTGGAAATATCTTTAATTGTCCATTGATCAAGATAATTTAAGAGAGTTTCCCTTAATCCCAACCAAAATTTTCGCATTTTACACACAGAACTAAATGGACAAACAGCAGGTTCTTCAAGACACGGAACAAGGTCAAGCGTCTCATGTATATCCGCTATTTCCTTAAGAGTGATTTCAGAAGGGTTTTTTAATAACTTATAACCTCCATGAGCCCCTCTTACACTCTTTATTAACCCCTTTCTCTCTAAGTCATTTGCGAGGACCCTCAAATACATTGGAGAAACATTTATTCCTTTTGCAATTTCGTTTGTGCTAACTGTTTCTTTTTTTTCACTAAGAAAAAGCAACATCCTTGCGGCATATCTTAATTTTGTAGAAATTTTCATTCTTAATTATGATTAAATTAATTATATTTGTCAAACCAGCGGAGATGAATTGAATATTCTTTAATAAAGAGCTATAATTTTTATTATATTACCTCTCGGAGGGAAAGATGAATTCATTCTGGATTTTACTTTTGGGAATAATTTGGTATGTTTTTATTTATTTTGTATATGGAAAGATACTTGATAAAAAGATAGTTAATCCTGATGATTCAAAAAAGACACCAGCGCATCGCCTGAATGATGGGGTGGATTATGTGCCTTCTCCAACACCTGTTCTATTTGGGCACCACTTTTCTTCAATAGCTGGGGCGGGCCCCATAGTAGGTCCAATATTAGCCTATGCCCTTTTCGGATGGGGAGCAGCTCTTCTGTGGATTTTACTGGGAACAGCATTCATCGGAATAACCCATGATTACTTTTCTTTAATGACCTCAGTACGAAATGATGGGGTCAGCATCACTGAAATTTCAGAAAAAACAATTTCCCCCACAGCTAAATGGATGTTCTCAATCTTTGTATGGCTCAGTCTTGTTTTGGTTATAGCTGTTTTTGCTGTGATTACAGCGAAAACCCTTGAATCAAAGCCTGAAATTGCAGTACCAACTCTCGGACTTATCGTCCTTGCAATATTTTTCGGTTTGGTAGTGTACAGGCTGAAGTGGAAGCTTATCCCCTCAACTATAATAGCCTGGATAATCCTGTTTTTCCTTGTTGATCTTGGATATAAATATCCCATAGTTGCCTCATATAACACATGGTTTTATGTATTTTTAATATACTCTTTCATTGCTTCCTCAATCCCCGTTTGGTTATTACTCCAACCAAGAGACTACTTAAGTATGACAATTCTCTTTGCAGGACTTTTCATAGGATATGTAGGAATGTTCATTTTACACCCTCATATAAATGGTCCCATACATACTACTTTTATTTCTAACGGGACGCCACTTGTTCCTATGCTATTTGTAATAATAGCCTGTGGTGCCATATCAGGTTTTCACTCACTTGTAGCCTCAGGAACCACTGCAAAACAATTGGACAAAGAGAAACACGGAAGAATAATAGGGGTTGGCGGTATGATTTCCGAAGGTGTTTTAGCTCTTCTTGTTTTAATGTTGGTCGCTTCGGCTCTTTTCTGGAAAAGTGCTCCCTCCGGACTTGGAGATTTTGTCTTTCAAAATCTAATGAAAAAAGGTCCTATAGTAACATTCGGAAATGCCTTTGGAAGAGCAGCTACATCTCTTGGAATTCCTCTAAATATAGGGATAGCATTTGGCATACTAATGCTAAATGCCTTTGTCTTAACAACACTGGATACTGCCGTAAGATTAAGCAGATTTGTATTTCAGGAAGCCCTCGTTAAAAATAATAAAATATTATCAAACAGATGGATAGCGGGTTTTATAGGAGTATTTTTTGCATATGTATTAGCTGCCACCAAAAGCTGGAATGTTATATGGCCAATATTCGGAAGTGCGAATCAGTTAATAGCGGCTCTTTCCTTATTTACAGTAACTGCCTACTTTGTAGGATACAAAAAGCCAAAACTTTATAGCTTTGTTCCCGCAATATTTATGTGGATTGTAACCGAAGCAGCACTACTTTACCTTCTTATTTTTAGATATATTAAGGGGTTCGGAAAAAATTTAGGCGATTCTATTCTCTCATCCGTTGCAATAATATTAGTGATTTTAGGAGGAATAGTCGGAGTTGAAGCAATAAGGGCAATTAATAAAAAGGACAAAATTTTTGATTGAGAATAATAATAAAAATATTTACCTATCCTTTTGGAAACTATGGAATTAATCTTAACCTTTGCGCTCTTTTTATCTTCACTTTTGGCTGCTCTTTTTGGAATAGGAGGTGGTACCCTTTATACCCCAATCCAATTATGGCTCGGTGTTCCATTCAAAGAAGCTTCTTCATTATCACTTTTTTTAATTTTAATCACATCTGTTTCCTCAACAATTGTCTACAGAAAGGCCCATAAAGTTGACTGGAAATTGGCAATGGTTCTGGAGATACCAACCGCAGCAGGAGCTTTTCTCGGAGGATTTTTTTCTCACCTGTTTTCCAATACTTTTTTGAGTTATTTTCTCATTGTCATTTTAGTTTTATCTGGAATATTTATGATTTTCTCAGCTAAAACAAAAGAGACTTATTCTTTCAAACTAAAAGAAATTAAAAATAAAAAATGGTTCTGGAAAAGGAAATGGAATGAGAACGGGAAAGAACTTTTTTATTACATTGATATTCGAATTGCTGTTCCAATTATGTTTTCCGTCGGAGTAATAATCAGTATTCTTGGTATCAGCGGAGGAGTATTTAAAGTCCCGATTATGATTGGCCTTTTTAAAATTCCCCTTCCGATAGCAATAGGCTCCAGTGCTTTAATGGTTGGAATAAGTGCAAGTGCCGGATTTTTGGGCCATGCAACCATCGGAAATGTAAACTGGCATAATATTTTAATTCTTTTCATCCCCGTTTTTATAGGAGCCCGGTTAGGAAGTCATCTCTCCTCTCATACAAAGGCTGAAAAAATAAAAGAATATTATGGTTACTTTCTTTTTGGAGTGGCTTTTATTACTTTTCTAAAAATAATATAAAAAGAAAAAGGGGCTGCGGGCTTAAAAAAGCCCGCACCCCCTTTGATCTATTTAAAGTTGATCAGGATTTATCCTTTAATCCCTCTTTTTAAAAGTAGAATGGGATGAAGAGGAAGAAGATGATGAGGAGTGGGAAGAAAAACTTGAGCTTGAAGAAGACCCCGAAGAAGAAAATGTTCTTGATCTTGACCAAGAGGAAGAGCTTCTTGATGGGGTTTTATAGCTTTTGGAAGAATAGGAAAAACCCTTATATGTTCTTGAAGAATAACTTCTCGGAGAAAAGTAAGAGCCATAAGATTTCTTATTATAATAAGATGGTGTGCTTTTTCGAGAAGAGTATGCCTTACTTTTGAATCTGCTCCAGAAACTTCCACTGTTATTAGTTCCATATGAGTACTTTCTATAAGAACCCCTACTTGAATAAGATGAACCATTGGAATAATATTTGTAAGGGTTATGGGAATTATTAGATGAGGAATAGTATTTTTTTGAACTTGAATAATAGCTATTATAAGAAGAATTTCCTGAATAAGTTTTATATCTACTTTTTCTATTGTACCTTGAATAAAAGCCACCTCCATAATAGTTATTCTTTCTGTATGCCCTTGTTGAATATCTTCCGCTCTCATACTGATCTGAAGATGAGTTATAATTGCTTCCACTATAATAGGAAGAGTAATAATTCTCTTTTTTCTTTTTTATCTTTTTCTTTCCGCTTGAAGAACTCGAAGAGGAGGAAGAATTAACTGTTTTACCTACCGTAAAAGTTCTCTTCCTTACAACTTTTTTAGAAGAAGATGAGCCTTTTGTGGAAGAAGAGGAAGTACTCCCCACAGTAGAGCTGCTTTTCTTTCTTATAACTCTGTAATGGGAGCCCGTAGTAGAATAAGAGCTTTTTCCCGTTGTAGAATAAGTGGATTTTCTTATAACTTTTCCTGAACTTCCGCTTTTCCCTTTTATAGAAAAGGAGCTTTCTCTTATAGCCGTTATTTTTCTAAAGGTTGATGCAGGTTTTACAATCTTAACTCCGGAGCCCTTATACTTTAAAGAGCTGGTTTTTATCACCGGTGTGTAACTCCTCTTTAAAATCACCTTGTTCCCAACTCTAACCTTTCTTAAGGATTGCATAGCAAATGGTTGGGAGCCAATAGGCCTTAAAGTTACTCTCTTTAAAGAAGCACTTCTCAATGCTCCTGGATTTATTGCAACTCTTGAGATATTTCTTGCCATAAGAGAGCTCTTTTTTAGAACAACAACAGAGCGAGCTGTTATTGGAATTCTTCCATAATTTCTGACCCAAACATTGTTTATCACAATCACAGGCCTTCCGTACCAATCAATAGGAGCCCAGCCAATATAATCGCCATACCAGAACCAGTCAACCCAGGCAGGTCCCCAGATTGAGCCAGGAGTCCAAACCCAACCATAAACAGGATCCCAGAGCCATCTTCCGTAATGATATGTGTACCACCAGGAATCATAGGAAACCCATGTCCATCCGTAAGGATAAACCCATGTCCATCGTCCGTTATAATAGGGTCTCCATGTTGAGACTACTCTTAGGGGTCTCCAGCAGTATCCATAGTCCCCGGTGTAAACCCATCTTCCATTCTCATAAAAATCATCTTCGTATGAGGACAAAACTTCCGGGAGATAGCTATTTTCATATCTGTTTCTTCTTCTGTTCTCAATCCTTTCTCTAAAGGTCTCATTTCTGTAATCATTCCAATTGTCAAATTCATCCTTGGATGAAGAGTAGATGTATACCGGTCTTGATATGAATCTTCCATTATCAATTCTTATCTTCTGAGATCTTCTTACATATCTGGAGCCATCATCTGTTATAACTTCTGCCAAACCTTCTCTCACAATTACTTCGGTTGTTCCTGAGTACATATTAACCCTTATCAAACCACTATCAAGAGGAACAATTTCACCCTCTCTAAAATCAATAATGATATCTCCCTCTCTCGTAAAATTCATAAGATCAAGATAGAGAGAACCCTGCCAGATTTTAATTTTTAAAGTTTCACCTCTCTTATTAATTTCAATCTTTGTTCCATAATCAAGTCTCAGATAATTTCCTCTTCCGAGATCAATTTCGGCTCTTCCCTGCTCTGTTGCTACCCTGTCTCCATCAACAAGTGGTAAATTAACAGTCGCATCTTCAAACCCAAGGTCAAAACCTCTTTGAACCATAACATCTCCCTGTACATAGGATACTCTTACGGGTGGCTCTCCTCTATATTCATCGTACCTCTCGTAAGAGTAAACTCCTATTGTCAATATAAACAGGAAGACAATTATTAATGTCACACTTTTTTTCATAGTGCACCTCCTTAAACTCAGTAAAAATACTTATCAAGATTTATTCCAAAGCCTGAAGCTTTTAAATAAAAGGAAACATTCATATCTTTTTTTTACAAAGGTATTTATTTTTTTACACCTGTAAGAAATTTATTACTTAGATTCTTCTCAAAATTGTCTTCATTGATGAAAAATATGATTGAGAATTTTCCTTTACATTTGAAAAGAAGTCTGATAAAAAATTATATAAGCTTATTATTAAGGAGGGAAGAATGAAGAAGAGAGCAGTTTTTTTTATTATAATCTTTGGATTTTTCCTATCATTAGGATTTTCCGGAAAAACAAAAGTTTACACAAAAAATGGGGTGGCAATAATAGAAAATCAGGAAAGTGGTTTCATTATTAATAAAGGTATCAGGCTCAAAGAAGATCTAAGTCTCGGGAAAGAAGAGGGTGAAGATTATGAAATGTTCAGTCAATACTTAAGTGTTGCGATTTCTCAAAATGGTGATATCTTTATTTTTGATGGTAAAAGATATAGAGTATTGAAATTCGACAAAAACGGGAAATACCTCTGGAGCAAAGGGAGAAAGGGAGAAGGACCTGGAGAGTTCAGAGAGCAGTTTTGTGACATATATGTTCCCCCATCAGGAAAACTTATAGTGGTTGACGGTTTTTTTCTTCATGTTTTTGATAAAAACGGGAATTTTTTAAAGGATATAAAACTGGACATAATGAGCACCCATATAGACTTTTTAAAAGATGGTAAAATGTTTATTGACACATTTTTAAGGGGGCAACCCGGAGTAGCGGCTGCTCTATACTCTTCGGACGGAAGATTAATTTCAAAGTTTCCCGTAGAGTACAGATACGGACCAAAGTTATCAAAAAGCATAGGAGTGTCCATCGGAGGAGGGGGCTTCAGAGTACATGGTGAGAAAGTTTTCCTTAGTATTCCGGTAAAATATGAAATCAGAGAATATGATTTTAAAGGAAAGCTTTTTAAAATTATTAAAAGGGATGTAAAACTTTCTCCCCCGAACATAAAAGTATTTGCAGGGGGAGGAGTAACCGTATATCCTTCCGATCACTCCGGACCTGTCTTCTTTTATGAAAATTACCTTATAAATTCAGTATTCAAAGTAAAGAAAAAAGATAAGAAGAATTATGAATTTACGAAATATCTTGATTTTTTTGATTCAAAAGGAGTTTATATGGGATCATACAAATTACCAAAATCAACAAAATTAGAATTCATTGATAAAAAAGGATTCTTTTATTTTATTCAAAGCGAACCGTTTCCTCGGGTTTACAGAGCAGAGCTTATAATCGGGAAAAACTAAAACCTACTTATATTTACCGTAGAAAATTCCTTCCGGTTTTTTTACTCTGTATTCAATAAAAAAAAGACCTTCATCTGTCTCCTTCAGATACCCAATGTGACCATTCGAAAAGAATTTTAATTCCACAAAACCAATCCCTTCCGGGGGGTTCAAATGATATAGATAATTTCCTTTATTATCAAATATATCAAGACTGCTGCTCAAATTTTTGTTAGGAACAAAGATGGCAATGTATCCTGAAGGCAAAACTCTTATTTTTGAAAAACTCATGAGTCTATCGGGAAGCTCTTTTAAAAAAGCTCTCCTCAACTCTTTATCAAGACCGCGAAAGAATGTTTTTCCTATCCTCTCCCTGTCATTTCTTGAGAGTGATATTCTTTTTGAGACTTTTCCAAAAGAAAATTTCTCTTTTCCGTCAAGTTGAATAGCAAAAATTTTATACTTATTTGTAAAGCCATAGTAAATCACATCATTTTTACTATCATATGACCATTCAAGACTGGGGTTTAACCCTGCAATTGAAATTGAAAAAACACCTTTTGTTGTTTTCACCGTAATCATCCCTACATCCTTTGAATTAGCATACTTTTTTATTAAATGCTCATTCATATCAAACAAACCAAAAGCTTTTTTATAAGAAAATGGTTTTTCTTTCTCTTCTTTTTTGTCTATTTCATAAAAAGATGCCAGATATCTCTTATCATCCACTATATCAAGAGGAGAATAAATTTGTTTGAGATTCTTTTTGAAAATAGATTCTCCTTTTTCATCAACTTTCATTATCTCTCTTGAATTTGATAGAAAAATCCCATCCTCAACCGGTTTGATATAATCAACATATCTCATTTCACCTGGACCAAGCCCATATTTACAAATTTTCCCTATAAACTTCCCTTCACGAGAATATTTTAGTACCAATGCTTTTTCAGGAACCACAAAATAATAATTCCCCTCAATATCCTTTTCCACAATCTTTGCTCCGAGAGCTTCAAGATTTGTTTTTGAAGGGTCAAAACTCAGGACTTTTTCAAGTTCAAGTTTAATCTCTCCTTTTTGAGGAATAGTTTGTTTGAGAAGATTGTTTTCAGCGGTTTTTTTAACATTCTTTTTCGTGGTTTTACTTTTACAAGAAAATAGAAACAGAGTAAATAAAATAATAAATAAAACGGATATTTTTTTCATTCTTTCCCCTTATCCTTTACCCTTAAAAAATATTCAGCGGTTTTTTCACTCTATACTCTGTAAAAATATCCCCATTATCCGTTTCCTCAATATAACCAAGATATCCTCTTCCGAAAATAGCAAAAGCTTCCATCTTCATACCTTCTGGAGGAAGTAATTTATAGATATAATTGCCCTTTTTATCAAAAACATCAACATTCCCATCTCCGTCATAAACAAGCAGATAACCGGAAGGCGATACTTTCATATTTATAAAAGCAAGCTTTTCATCCGGAATTTTTTTAATAAGTGCCTTTTTTATTCCTTCTCCCATCTGTTTGAACATATCGGCAATTTCCTTTTTCTCCCTGTATGTTCTGATTCTGGGCGCTTCTTTTTTACCAAAGGAGCAAATTTTATTCCCTTTCAAATCAACGGAATATATCCTATACTTATCGCTAACACCAAAATAGACTATTCCATTTTTTCTATCATAAGCCCATTCAATGGAAGGAAAAACACCTTTAATACCGAAAGCAATTACTCCTTTACCGGTTCTAACTATTGTAATTCCGCTCTTCTTACTCTCAAAATACTTTGCAAGCACTCTTTCATTTATGTCAAGTAAACCGAGAGCTTTTTTAAAAATAGTTTTACCTCCTTCTTTTTTAACATCATTAAATGTCCCGACAAATTCATTATCATTTACCATTTCAATTCCGTGTCTCTCTTTGAAATTCTTCTCAAAAACAATTTTTCCTTCAAAATCACATTTAATTAGTTTTCTCCCGTTTGATATATATATTCCTTCAGGTAGTATTCGAAAATACGATATATAAGAGAGTTCACCCGGGCCCTGCCCTTTATGCAAAAATTTTTTCAAATATCTGCCTTCCGGAGAATATTTAAACACAGAAATTTCAGAGGAGGAAAAATAATAATTTCCTTTCACATCTTTTCCGAACCATCCCAGATCCACTGCCTCTCTATTTGTTTTCGAAGGGTCAAAGCTTAAGACTTTTTCAAGTTCAAGTCTTATCTCACCTTTTAAAGGCTTTGTTTGCTCGAGAAGATTGTTTTCCTTCGTACCTTTTTTTTCAGTGGTTTTGCGATTACACGAAAATAAGAAGAAAATAGATATAATGATAAATAAAATAAAGCTTTTTTTCATAAAACCTCCTTTTTTAAAAGTAAATAATTCTTAAATGCCCGCAAAAAAATTGTAAGCATCTTTTTAATTTGAAATTCAAAACACTTTTTCAGCAAAGAGAACCCAATCATCATTTTCATTCCTCTTAAGATAATAGTATGTTCCATTTTTCACTGTAAATATCTGACTATTGGGAAGAAAAACATTTTTCAGCTCTTTTCCTTTCGGGTCTAATATTCTGAATAAAACTTTATCCCCTTTTGTTTCATATGTTTTAAAGTAGAGTTTACCGTCCAGAACAAAAAACCTGTCAAATGCCGGAAAGTATTTAACATAGACATGTTTGTCCTTTAATAATTGCCACACATTTTTTGGTGTTTCGGATTTTAATTTTTCGAGATCCTTTTTTATATATTCCTCTGGAATTAATTTTTTCTCATAAGGTTTGTTTATAGAATAAAGTTTTTTGCCCGAGCTATCGTAAACATCAACATAGAGCCCCTTTCTTGCATCAGCAACAAAAATCTTATTATCAAGTACAGCAAACATTATTCTGCTCGGAGGAAGTTCAATTTTGTCCATATACTTATGATCTATTCTCGAAAATTCCTTTATAAGCTTTTCATTCTTATCATAAAGACCAATTCTTATCACCAATATGGGTTTTCCGGATTTTTGTGGAAGGGAAGTCATTTCACGGAGGACATAATTTTTATCTATCAAATCCAGATCAAAAACATTCCTTTTCAATTTTATCAACCTCAGAAAATCACCGCTCAATGAAAGAATATGCAATCTTTCTCCGTGGGCATACAATTTATTATTTTTTACCCGCAAATAGGGACTGTACTTAAATTCATTGGGACCCTCTCCCTTTTTCCCGACTTTCTTAATCAGTTTCATCTCTTTAAGAGAATAGATATAGATGGAATTATCCGCCGAGACAAACAATTTTCCGTCAGCAACTGCAATATTTGCCGCTTCAAGAAGATCCGTTAATTCAAAGATTTTTTTAGCATAAATACTCTGAGTAGAAATAAATAGACAAAGCAAAATAAATACAATAGCTTTTTTCCAACCAATAAAAACTTTTCCTTTGTTTGACATTCTTAAATAATCTCTTGATAAAACAAACACTTTAAACCTCCGACACTTTTTTGCGATTAAATTCCCTTGATTACAAAGGGTAAATACTCTTTATTCTTTTCATATTCACTTATAATAAGCTTTTTTAATTTCGGGTTCTCATACATTGCCATCAAAAGAGCCCCCTGAGCTCTTAAAAGCCTTTTTTCCGGTTCAAGTCCGAGATTGAGTTTTTTCACCTTTTTTATTATTTCGGAAGTATTATCCAAAATTCTGTTTTTACTTCTCCTATCATTAAAAATTGCATTTATAACAAAGGCTTCCACATGTGGCAATCTCTCTTTTTCTGTCTCCCTTATCAAATTTATCCCCACACAGATGTGCACAAAATACCGGTCTTTAACTACTCTTGATATTGCAAAAAACTTTGTTGCAATTTCAAGTACCCTGTCAAGGGAGACGACTTTCTTCTTTTTCGTAGGAGCCCCCCTATTAACATAATAATACTCAAATTCTTTTAAAAGATTTACAAATTTTTCATCATTTTTCAAGCTCTTAATAAATTCCTTTTTTAACTCTTTCGGATCAGACACCCCTTTCAGTTTTTCATAATAATCCTTTTTTGCAAAATTTACGAGAAGATAGTCAAGATAAATAGTATTGTTGTTGACTATTTTAGCATAAGGATCATTTTCCGGTAATTTGAGCACTCTTGTTGAAATATACTCTTTTCCTTTGTATTCTTCCTTCTGAATTGAAAATATTTTGTCAAAGCGATCAATAAGAGAATCAGCACTCAGAAACCTTGCCATTAAAAGAAACAGAAAAAATAAAACAAAAAATTTAAAAAATAAAACCTTTTTCCCCCTTGCCCGGGAGTTTTTAAAATTTTTCATTTATTAACCTCCTTTCCAAAAGCTTAAAGCCATCCCTTCAGGCAGCTCGAAAATGCTCCGAGGCTTTGATATCTTTTAAACATTCTGGTTCTCATATTCTTTTAAAATACATTTTCATTTTCTCAAAAAGCTCGTAAAAAACCGGTATAATCAGAAAAATCAGAACAGATGATGTCGTAAGCCCACCAACCGCACAAAGGGCAAGCGAGGTCCAGATATCGGTTTGTCCGGCTTTATGAGAAATCACAAGTGGGAGCATCCCTAAAATGGTGGTTGTTGCAGTCATAAGCACAGGTCTTATCCTTTCCCTTGCTCCCATTGATACAGCATCTTCAAGTGAAACTCCTTTTTTTCTGTAATTATTAATATGATCCACAAGAATAATCGCATTATTAACAACAATACCGGAAAGAAGGATTATTCCGATATAAGATGTGGAATCAAAATAAAAAGTACCGAACTGATTCGCAATTGTAAATCCGATAAAAACTCCGATTAATGCCAATGGTATTGATAACATTATAAGTATCGGCTGTACAAAACTCTCGTAAAGAGCTCCTAAAATCAGATAGATTAAAAAGAGAGAAAGAATTGTTGCGAAAATCAGCTGCTGCTTTTCCTCCTTTTTCATCATCCATGAATACTCTTCCTTGCTCTTTTTAAATCCCGCAGGTAATGTAAGCCCATTGTAAAAAGCTTTGTATAGCCTATCACCTCTCTTTGATGAGCCAAGATAGTCCCATCTTACAATTGCAATAAACTCCTGGTTTTCCCTGCTTATTCCCGCTTTGAAAAATCTTTCTTTTATTCTTAACACATCGCTTAACCTGAAAGGTATTCCTGTCGGGGATTTGAATTCCTCTTCCATTATATCTCTCAATTCCACCTCTTTCGGGATATCAAACTTAATTGCAAAATCCATCTCCCGGTCATCATAAACAATTTTATTTCTTGCAAAAGAGGAAGAAAGCAAACTTGAGAGTATGTACACAAGGTATCTCGGAGTTATATCATATCTTCTCATTGCATCATAGTCCATCTCCATCTGATAATACTTGGATTTGCTCCCCCAGAAAAACCCTTTCTGCGTTACTATTTCAACTTCCTGAATCCTTCGGTTGGAAAGAAGAGATTTTTTAAGATTATCCGCTAATTTCAAAAGTTTAACAAAATTGTATCCCTTAATAATAATTGAATATGGAAGCCATGAGCCTGTTTCAGGAGAATAATAATACCCCTGCGGGTCAAACCCGGACACACTTATTCCTATACCTGCCATATTTGTTGCAAGTGAAATCAGCTCCTGTTTCAATATATACGGATATGCGGAAAATTCGATTTTTTCAGGGAAACTTATCTCCATAAATGCGTTTCTTCCCATAATTCTTGTTTTAACCTCTTTCTCATAAGGTTTTGAAAGTGCAAGTTTTTCAAACTCCATGATGGTCTTTTTCGTATCCTTAAATTCAGCCCCTGATGGCAATTCCACCCACACTGTAAGCCTCTGTTTTTGATACCATGAAAAAAATTTCCCGAAGGGAGTCTCCTTTAAAAATATCTTGTATGAAAAAAATATAATTAAAATCATAGGTAAAATCACAAAAAGGGGATAGGTTAAAATAAAATGAAAAAACCTGCCTTTTCGGGCCTTAGCTTTCTTTTTTCGCACCCTGAAATTCAGAGAGGTTGAAACAGAGGGAATTAATGTGAATGCAACAAAGACAGATGATACAAGAGCAATGCTGATTAGCTGGGCAAGGGGTAGATAGTACAATCTAAGTCTTCCCTGAAAATATGCAAATGAGAAAAACACTATTATTGTCGTAAAGGTTGAAGCAAGAACAGGTAAAATCATCTCCCTCGAACCATTAATCGCGGATGTAAGATTATCCTCTCCGTACTCCCTGTGCCTTAATATATTATCGAATACAACGACAGCATTATCCACGAAAATTCCGAATCCGAGAGCAAATCCTGAAAGAGTCAGAAGATTAAGGGGGATTTTTAATATGTATACAAAGGTAAGAGTTGCAAATACCGAAAAAATCACTGAAGAAAAAACAAGCACAGAAGCTTTCGGATCTTTAACCACAATAAGAAGAATTATAAAAATCGTGAATAGTATCAAAGCTGATAATTTCCCCAATCTTGTCAGCCTTTTAATCAACTCCTTGCTTTCATCCTGAATGATTTTTGTTTTAAGATTGTATTTTTTCTCTATCAAAGATATCTTTTCTTTCAGAATTTTTGATAATTTAAGTGTGGATGCTTCCGGTTGCTTCATTATATCTATTGTTACAACAGGCATTCCATTGTATCTCTGCTCACTTTCAACTTTTTTATAGGCAAACCTTACACCGCCTATGTCTTTGATTTTAATTGGAAGATTTTTTGTTCTTTTTACTATGATATTTTCAATGGAAGATATCTTTTTCGCTGATTGTGAAAGAGAAATAACAATTTCCTTATTCAAATATCTTGAATTCACCGAGGAGAGCAGAAAAAAATTATTTGAAATGGCACTGTATACCTCTCCCACGGAAACATCATATTTTTTCATTCTGTTTATATCAAGGTTAATTTCTATCTGAGGTTCTGATCCCCCCCAGATGGAAATACTATCAACCCCCTGAACAGCTCTTAACATGGGAGATATTTCCCTTTCAGCAATATCTTTTAATGTATTAACGGAATAATTACCGAATATTCCGAAAGAGATAAATGGTTTTTTCTTAAATTCCCTGGGCACATAGGGAACAATTTCCGGAAAAGTTGCCTGCGGAGGTATTTTATCCCTTAATCTATTCAACCTCTCTTTCAAAAGAACATATGCCATGTCCATATCAGCCTTTTTGGAAAACTCAACCTCTATCTTCATACTATTTTCATTACATTGGGTCTTTATCTTTTTAACCCATTTCATACCCGAAATCTGCTCTTCAAGAGGAAGAGCTATCTTTTGCAAAATCATATCAGCCGAAGCTCCGTGCCATGAAGAGACTATTGAAAGAGAGGGAAGTTTTTCATCGGGGATAAGTTCTATCGGGGTGTTTTTTATAGAATATATTCCAAGTAAAAGGATGGATGCGAAAATCAGAATTGATATGACAGGTTTTTCAATTATCCTTTTCAATAATTTTTACCCCTTTTTTTCAATACTTTCATATAAAACAGGAATTAAGATAAGAGTGAGAAAAGTTGAAAAAAGCAATCCTCCGATAACAACTATGGCAAGAGGTCTTTGAAGTTCGGAGCCCTCCTGCATCATCAAAGCCATGGGAATCAAACCGAAAATTGTTGTAAAAGTTGTCATAAGTATGGGGGTCAATCTTACCTTTGAAGCAATCATAAGAGCCTCGCGGACAGACTTCCCCTGTTGCCGCAATTTGTTCGTATAATCTATTTTTACAATAGCATCATTTACAACTATACCCACCATCACGAGAAAACCTATTCCCGCTATGACATTTATGGTCGAGCCTGCTATAAGAAGAAAAAGGAAAGCTCCTAAAAATCCCATCGGAAGAGTTAACATGATTATAAGAGGATGAATAAGATTTTCAAACTGAGAAGCCATAACCATATAAACAAGTAGAGCCGCAAGAAGAATTGCTTCCTTAATTGATGTAAATGCCTTTTTTCTCTCTTCCTCCTCTCCCGCAATCTTAAATCTTGTTCCCGGAGGTAGGACTATGTGCGAAAGTTTTTTGTTCACTTCAGGGGCTATTTGCGAAAGTTTTTTACCTGCAAGGTTTGCAGAAATCATAAAATACCTTTCCTGCCCCTCTCTTGTAATCTCTTTTACCGATGAGATTCTCTTTGTACTTACAAAATCACTTATATGATAAATAGTATCTCCGAATTTAACAGGCATGTTCAAAAGCCCTTTAAAACTTCTGCTCTTTCTCAAAGGAGTGGACAAAACTATGTCATAATTTTTTTGAAATTGCTTAAGTACGGAGACCTTTTCCCCTTTCAAGGAATTTGAAATTATAGAAGCAATCTGCTTTTTTGTTATATTAAGATTTTTCAGCAAAGTGTCTTTAAAGGTAATGGCCAATACAGGCTTTCCCTTTTCCGTGTTTGCTCTCAAATCAACAAGCCCCTCAGTATTCTTTATTCTTTTTATAATTTCATTGACAGCCTTTTTGCCATTCTCTATTCTTTCGTAAAACACCTGTATTTGAAATTCCTCCGCTCCGAATTTAAGATATTCTGATAGTGTGTTTTTTTCGGGAGATACCGCAAAACTCAAATCGGAAAATCCGCTTAAAATTCTTCTCACTTGAGACATCAGTTTATCCCTTTTTCCTTTTGCATTCACAATAATATGGATATTATTAAGTGAAATTTCTCCCTTTCCGAAAGATAGAGAGGATACAGCTCCAACCTGTGAAAACACATGCTTTATCCCATTGATTTTTCCTATTTTCCTCTCAATCTCCTTTGCCATCCTGTCAGTTTCCTCAAATCCATAGTCAGAATTTGTCTGAGCCGAAATTTCAAAATTATTGGACACTGTTTGAGGCAAAAGCTCCTTTTTAAGTTCCATGTAAAGTAAAAAGGAGAGGATAAACATCAAAATCATAATCGAATACGGAATAATCTTTTTATTAAGAGATAATTCCAAAAATTTGTGGTATTTTTCATCAAAGCTTTCATAAGTTTTATTAAAAATTTTGTAAACAGGTTTCATCAAAAATGAAAAGAAAAGTGAAAAAACTTTTAAAATAATGGAAATAAGAGCTTTTACAAACTTTATAATAAAATCAAGTATTATACCGATAATAAAAAACGGTAGTCTGAAAATCAGATGGATTATCCACAGTATTTTGCTACCACTGTGATTTTTCCATGAGAAGAATGAAAGAATCCGGTTAAGCAATCTTTTTCCGAATCCCGATGCCTTTTCCGGCACATCACCTACACTATCCTCTTTTGTACCAGAGAACACAGCAAAAAGAGATGGAAGAAGAGTAATTGAAACAATAAGTGAAGCAAGCAGTGAATATGATACCGTGAGAGCCTGATCTCTGAAAAGCCTTCCGGTTATTCCGTAAATATACATTACAGGCAAAAAGATAACTATTGTTGTAAGAGTGGAAGCTGTAATGGCTCCTGCCACCTCTTTTGTACCATCTATAGCAGCTGTAATAGCATCTTTGCTCTTTCTGTGCCTGAAAAGACTTTCAAGCACAACTATTGAGTTATCCACAAACATACCGACACCAAGAGCCAATCCTCCCAAGCTCATAATATTAATGTTAACCTTTGAAAAATACATTAAAACAAAGGTGGAAATAATTGCTATCGGAATAACAGTGGCAACAAGAAGAGGATCTCTCGAATTTTGAAGAAACACGAGTAAAACAAAGAAAGCAAGAATAGAGCCTAAATAGAGAGACATTTTAAGGGAATTTATTGAAGATAGAATAAGTCCCGCTTCTTCGGTAATTATGTCAAATTTTATATCTCCGAACTCCTTTTCCATAAGGGAAAAGGCCTTTTTTGCCTTTTGTGTTGCCTTAACAGTGTTGGCATCAGCTTCCTTGTATATCAGTAGTGCCACAGTGGAATTTCCATCATACCTTATATCCCCCTGCTTTGGAATTTCATTCAAACTTACCTTTCCTATATCTTTTATGAATATATGACCGGACTTCAGTCTTTTAACGGGGATATTCTCTATTTCCCTATAATTTCTTATTTCACCTTCTATTTTAACACTGTGTTTAAGTTTGTTTTTTCTAATTGTCCCGCCTAAAACAACCTGATTATAATTGTTTATCGCGGAAGCTACATTTTCAAATGAAACTCCGTAAAGTGTCAGTTTTTCAGGAAAAAGTTTGACAAGAACTTCCTGCTTACCTCCGCCCCTTATTTCAACCCTTGAGATACCCTCAAGCTGCTCAAAACGGGGTTTTATCAAAAACTCGGAAATCTCCCTTAACTCCTTTAAAGTTTTCCCCTTTGATTTTACAACCGCAATTATTATGGGCCTTGTTGAAGGGTCAAATTCAAAAATCTGAGGTTTTTTAGCCTCTTTCGGAAGGAAATCGCTACTCTCTTCAACTTTTTCCTTTACATGAAGAAGGGCAAAATTCATATTTGTCCCCCAGTGAAATTCCACTGTAATGATTGAAACTCCTTCTCTGGAAACAGATTTTATATTTTTAACTCCGGATATGGGAGAAAGCTGGGCTTCAAGAGGGCGGGTTATTATCTTTTCAATCTCTTCGGGCAAAGCTCCCGGATATTCAGTCACTACAGTTATTTTAGGATATGCTATGGCAGGCAAAAGATCAACCGAAAGATTCCTGAGAGAAATTACTCCGAGAAGAATAATTCCGATGAAAAACATAATAGTGGCAACAGGCCTTTTGACGGCTATTTCTGTAAGGCTCATCTTATTTGACTATTTTAACTTTTGACTGATGGGCAAGGGTAAGCTGTCCCTCAACAATAACAAGCTCCCCCTCTTCAACTCCGCTTTTGATTTCAACATCTTCGCTGTTTTGCTCCCCCATCTCTATGTATCTCCAGAGCGCTATATTATTTTCCACAACAAAAACAAGAGGCCTTTCGGATCTAACAAGTATAGCCTTTCTCGGCACAATTATAACATCTTTGAGAATTTTATACTCTATCTCTGCCTCCGCTCTCATACCTGCTCTGAGATAGCCGGGATTTTTCAAGGATATGTACACAGGCAATGTCTCCTCTTTCTCACTGAGTTCAGGGCTTATTGCAAAGATTTTTCCGTAAAAAACCTTGCCGGGAAAACCCACGAATTTGATTCTGACTCTCATCCCTTCCCTGATTTTTGATGCCTCGGTCTCAAGGACAAAAGCCTTTAAATAAATGGAATTAAGATTAATAATTTTAAAAAGCTCAGTACCAGCGGATACTGTTTCCCCCTCAGATACATCCAACTTTGATATGATTCCGGAAAATGGAGCTTTAATTCTTGTCCTCTCATAATCAAGCCTTGCCTTTGTAAGATTAAGCTCAGCCTGCGTAAGTCCTAATACCACCTTCTGAACCTGCTCCCTCATTGCTCCGCTTTCAATCATGGTTTTCAAAAGTTCATCCTCAGCAGCGTGGAGCTCTTTTTCCGTGATTTTACCCTCTTTGTAAAGCTTTAAAGCCTTCTCATAAGCTGACTTTTTTTCACTTACTCCCTTTTTCTTTTCAGAAGAGATGTATGAATTAAAACCTTCGGTATTAACTATATATTTTGAAAGAGCCTGAAGCCTTTCGGCTTCGGCTTTTTTAAGAGCAAGTTTCATCTCCTTATCATCTATCCTTATGATTAGCTCTCCTTTCTTAACCCTGTCTCCGATTTTTTTTCTTACCTCAGCAACTTTTCCCGAAATCTCAGCTTTTATGGCAGCTTTCTGTCTTACCTCCGTAACAGCGGACACCCTTAATCTCAGAGGCAAATCCCCCTTTCTGATTTTAACGACCTTTACGGGAAGCGGAGCTTCCTCACTTTTACCGCTTTCTTTGACAGCTGTTTCGGTTTTGTCCTGATTATCCTTTTCCGAACCTATGTTTTTAACAATCTTACATCCGACAAAACCTATTCCCGCAACAATAAGAAAAATCAAAAAAAACCTAATCGTCTTTTTCATCCCCTTCTCCTAAATAATCAAATTTATAACAGATTCTGTAATTTTTCAAGGAAAATAAGAAAAACAAAGATTTCACACCATATATTTTCCCCTTAGTAGCTTCAGTTTTTTGTCCTGGTTTTTTGCTGTTTTAGTATATCCCTTATTCTTCGATAATCAGCCATTTCTATTTCTCCTTTGTGTTTGTATACGAGCTTTCCGTCTTTACAAATAAGGGTAAAACTTGAATAATTACCGTATACTTTCTCCATTTCCGAATCCATAGGTTTGAAATTAATATTGTACAATCCTATTACATCTTCCCACTCCTTTGAATAATAACCTATTATCTTAACCCTTTTTCCGTATAAACTGTTTATCCTCTTCCACTGGCTGAAATTTTCCTGTTTCATTGAGCATATCTTACAACCCCCTCCCTTTTTTCTATCAAAGCCTTTTATAAATATTATTGAAATTCCTTCTTGATTGCTATTTCCCACCACACAAATATCAGGTTTTCCTCTTTTATTAATAAAAATTATAATTAACACAACAAATAATAAAAACAAAACACCTATCAAAACAAAACTTTTTCTCATTTTTCTAACCTCACTGTATTATTCTGAAAAAATTGCTTTGGAAGCTGTTCGGCTGCTCTGCTGCTCAGCTTTGGGCTGCTCGGCTTTTTATCGCTATCTTCCATCTCCATATCTCTTTCACAGGATAATTCTTTGTCTTTACCGAATAAAAGTATCCGCTATCCCTATCATAATACACAGGTGTTCCGTATCTGATTTTAATATTACCATAATAGTATTTTCCGTCTCTGCTGAGTATGTAAAGATAATCGCTCAAATCCGTATCCCTTCCCCTGTCAATCGTATTTCTTCCTACTGCTATGTATAAATACTTCTTTCCTTCAAATATCCCGTTAACACTTGCTATATCATATATGCCTCTTTGAAGCTTATCCAAATTCTTCCATGCTTTCTGTACTCCGAAATATTCGTCTATGTTTACCTTTATCTCCGAAACTTTCCCGTCTTCCTTATATTTATATATCCTCATAAAATTGTCCTTTGGATAAGTAAATGTAATATAAAAACAATCATCTCCCAAAGAAAACACTGTATCATCCATAACAGCAACCTCTTCAATCTCATCCCTCAGGCTCTGAACCCTTGTAAAATAATATCTCACTTTGCCTTTTTCCCATACCTCAACAGCAGGTTCACCCCTTTTGTATCTTTTTTTATGAAAATATATTTTATCTCCCCTTTTTATTATGTCTTTGGGGAATATCAACCCTTTGTGTCTGAGTTTTTTGATTATTTTAAAGTTATCGTCAAGAATGTAGTAATATGGGAATGTTTTTTTCCATGCTCCCATTACTCCAATTATGTGCTCTTTAAAGGAACTAATATAATTAAAAGCTGTATCTTTAACTTCATCCATTCCTTTCCCCTTTTTATAAAAAATTATTGAATAATCGGAGCTTTTTTTCCCAAAATCAATTGTATTTTTTAAAAAATAGACTTTATCTTTTACTTTAAACGGATAACTAATTCTACTTCTTCCTTCATTTGAATAATATATCTTTTCCCTGTTTTTTAAGGAAAATTCTCTTTCTTCCAATACAGTACGTATGTTCTTATAAATTAAATCTTTTTCTTCTTGTTTTATCTCTCCATTTTTCAAAAGATTTTCTACTATATCTCTGTGGAAGCTTATTGTCATTGTAATTTTATAATTTCTGTAATTATAAGAAGAATGATTGGCATAGTTTAAGGATTTATCTATATTTGAGCTAACAATAAGTTTGTAAATAAAATTCTTATCAATTGCTCCAAACAGAGATATAGTAAACAATGCAAAACCTAAAAGAATAATAACAAAACCTATTCTCCTTTTCATTTTATCCCCTCTATCTTATAAACATGTAGCTTTTCAATATCATCATCAAAATTTTTTGCATAAAGGTAGTCTCCTTTTATTTTAAAGATTCTTATACCTTCCTCAACGCGTAATTTAGCAACTATTTTACCTGTATTTGCATCTACGAACATTAGAAAACTTTCACTCTTTATTTTCTTCTTTCTTTTATAAAACGAAATGCTGTAATGAACAACAATATATCTACTTCTGAAATAATCTAAAAATCCAACCGTTACAATACGGTGCTTGGGAGGATATTTAAAAGGGAACTTAAGATAGAATCTTGGCATTTTATAACCTTTTAATATCTCTATGGAATGTTTTCTTAAAAATTTCCCATCTCCACTATAATAATAAAGAGAGAGAGCTTTTTCCGGAAAAACAAAAGTACTAACAACTTCATTTCTTTTTTCATCTCCTGCACTTTTTAAAAACATATTAGTCATAAACAATGCCATCTCCATTTTTCCCTTTTTTCCCTTTTTATAAAAGTCGGGAAATTTATCAAAAAAACTGTAAATAATTTTTATTCCCGAAGAATTTATTTTAACCCCGACTATTCTTTTTTCAAAATCCGCTTTCTCAGGATCCAAACTCAATTGTTTTGTTAAATACAAAAGTCCGTTCATATAAAAAAAACTTGTAAAATATCCTATTTTACTTGTTTTTATATATTGAGGTGTTCCTCTCAAATCCAAAGGATAGATTGCTATCCTCTTGTTCATATTATCTTTAACAAAAATTTTATCTTTTCCAACAACAATATCTATCAAATCTCCAAAGTCTCCCGGTCCCTGGCCTCTCTTTCCCGTTTTCGCAATAAATTTACCATCTTTCGAATACTTCCTTATAAAACAGCCTCTACCATCTGCTATGTAAATATTCCCCTTATCATCTGTGTCAACACCTGATATTAAAAAAAACTCATAATGAGGACTATCAGAACCTATGGTTTTTAATTCTTTTAAATTTATTTTGCAAGAAAAGGCTCCTTCAATAATAACAAAAAAGAAGAAAACAAACATAAAAATAAAAATCTTTATCTTTTCCATTTTATCCTCCTATATAAGAAAAAGGGGACAGCATTAAGGCTGCCCCCTCATAAATTACCTTTTTAAACAATTATAGTAGTTCTGTAGGCATCCACTTAAACAAGCTTTAATATCACCTGGTTGAGAAAGACAATAGGTTCCAGAACACCAAGCTAAATACTCATCACAATCAGATGGAATCGCCTGCAAACTCTTCACCACAAACAACACAGACCCCAACACTATCAAACTTATAATTAATATTGACAAAATTTTTTTCTTATTCATAACCTTACCTCCGTTAATTTTTTTCGATTAAATAAGCTTTTAGCTTCACCGGAGGTAGGGTCATGGTGGCTTTAATCTGTTATTGCAAAACTTTTCGTATATACACTTTTTCTGGAGAAATCTGAGAATTGTGTGTGTGTGTGTGTGTGTGTGAAATAGTCGAAA
>JAMOVU010000156.1 GCA_027067555.1 Candidatus Aminicenantota bacterium
ATAGTCTCGGATGAGGTAAAAGCAATAAGAGATATATCACAGGAAGCAAAGGATAATGTTACAACTACCATGGAAAAGAATCTTGATGACATACTTTCCCAATTTAAAGAAAAGCTTGAGGATACAATAGAAAAAGAGGATTATGCAACAAGATACAATTTGGGGATTGCCTACTTTGGAATGGGGTTGTATGATGAGGCTATTAATGATTTTTTGATTTCAAGTAAAAATGAAAAATATAAATTTGATTCTTTTGTCCACCTTGGTCTTTCTTTTTTTAAGAAAGGGGTTTTTAGCGAAGCGGAAAAATGGTTTAAGGAGGCTCTTAAAGTAAAAGGAAGATCTCAGGAAGAATATCTATCCTTGAAGTATGAGCTTGCCAGTTTGTATGAGATTGAGGGAAAAATCAATGATGCTATTCAGCTTTTAAGAGAGATTGTCAAAGAGGATAAAAAGTTTAGAGATGCTAAAGAGAAATTAGACTCTTTACTCTCCTGATGTATGTCTATTATTCTCGTCTTAAAAAAATAGAAGATAATATTTATTGGGATTTTTTTACGCAAAAAAGAGTGGAAATTATAGAAAGTAATGATTTTGATTTACTTTCCAACTTATATCATGAAAAAATATTAAATATTGTATTTTATGGGAAAAAATCGGATGGAAGTAAATTTTATGCCTTTGAACACTTAAACTCGGATAATTTAAAGAGTGATGCGATAAAGAAGGAAATATCAAATTTCTTTAAATGTGTTGGGAAGAAAGTTTTATTGTCTGAAGAAAGTTACGGTGGAAAGTATAAAGTTTTAAAGATTGAGGAAGATTCTGAGATAAAGTACCCGCTAAATTTTGGAAAGTCTCAGGGATATAAGAAAATAATAAGGAAAGAAACATCAAGATTTCTTTCTCTTTTGGAAAGTGGAAGAAGAATTAATCTTTTTGGGAAAAGAAGAACAGGGAAAACAACTTTTGCGGAAGATATTATAAATATATTACAATTAAGCGGGAAGATAGTTTTTTTCTTTAGTTCACTTGAAAAATTTTACAAAGAGATTGAGAATTTTTTATTTTTGGGTGAGGATGGAAAGGAATTTGTAGTGGATGCAGAAATTTTTCATCTTCTAGATAATGATTCTACTTTTATTTTTTTTGATTCTTATAATGAAGGCCTGAATAGCGGTGATTTAAAATTATTAATTGATTTTTTTAAAAAAGCAAAGATTGTGGTTATCTCAACTAACAAAATTAAAGTGGATAATTTTGTGAAATTTGAATTTCCAAATTTTAATTCTAATGAGATTGAAGAAATTTTTTTCTGGAGCAATAGAAGTGGTAAACTTTTTGAGCAAAGTGGAAGAGACATAGAAAAACTGAAAAAATCTCTATTTTCTGATTTTTCTGTTGAATTCAATTTCAGGGAAAAAGTCGCATTAACTTACCATTTTCTATATGGTGAGTATCCTTCAACTTTTAGCAAGGCTGACATAAGGAAGTTTGAAGAAAAGAAAGCTATTTTTGGTGCTGAAATTGATGATTTTTTTGATGAGACAATTCTTAAAAGAGTCTTAAAAGAGAATTCGGATAAAGAAATTTTTTTAGATGATTCAATGGTAAAAATTATTTATGATAAAATTAAGAACAAGGAAGCTTTAAAATTACTTTTCTTGAAAATTCCACTTATACTCAAGAAATCAAACTTTTTTATTTTCAGAGAGTGCTCATTCAGTGATAATGAATTAAGAATTTTGTATCAGGATTTTGACGAATTTCCTTATCACAAAATGGAGGTTCTTAAAAAAATTAAAGGAAAAACGGATGAGGAAAAGAAAGAACTTTTGGTTCTTTTATTCAAAAATTCGGAATATAAAGAAGCTCTAAATTTAATAGAGTCAAATAGTGATTTTTTTAGCGATGAAGAATCTTTATTGTTAAGAATAAAGCTTTATAGAATATTAGGATTTGAAGATGATTTTCTTAAGTGGATTAAGGTATTGAAAAATGGAAGTTATGATCAAAAGATTATTTCCCGTTTACTTCTGGAAGAAGGAATTTTTTACTATGGAAGAGGAGAGTTAAAAAAGGCGGAAAAAATTTTTAAAAGAATTCTTTCTAATCCGGATGACTTAAATTTTGTTGAAGAGGTAAGGAGATACCTTTATTATATAGATAGAAGAAAAGGGAGAGGGAAACTTTCTGATTTACTTGAAATTTACAGAGAAAAGCTTAACAAAGCTGATTATTTTGCACTTGGCGAATTAAGTTCTGACATAGGTCAATACTATTTTAGAAAGAAGATGCTCGGTAAAGCTCTAAGTTGGTTTGAACTTTCAGAGTATTATTTTAAGAAAATTGAAAACAAAAAAGCTTTTACGCTCTCTTTGTTTAATCAGGGGGAAGTTTTAAAGGAGATGGGTGCTCTTGATAGGGCGGAGGAGTTAATCAAAAAGGCTCTTTTACATGATAATTATTCCGGAAATCTCTTGTCAAAAATAATAGATCTCTTTTCTTTGGGAGAAATTGAATTTTTGAGAGGAAATTTTAAAGCGGCAAAAAAATATTTGGAGAAAGCTTTAAATGAGTTGCCAAGGAATAAGATTGAAAAAAGAATCCCACTTTTTTCTATTTTTTATGATTTTATTTTTATAGCCGAGGGAAACAAGAAAAAGAGTTCTGCCTCTTTTATAAAGTGGGGTGATTTTGAAAAGGCTATTGAAAGATTTGCAGCCAATTTTTATGATGAGATAAAGATACTTTTGATGTTTCTGATTCTTTCTAAGAAAAATGATGATTTTTTTGATAAAATTATAATCCAAAGATATAAAAAAGGTATAAGAAAATTTAATCTGAAGTTTTATGAAAAACTTCTTGATTCTATCATCGAGGGGAAAAGGTTTTTCTCTTTTGATGATCTGTCAGACAATATTAATTCTGAGATAATCGGTTTTGAGACAGGGCTTTCAAAAGTAAAGGAAATGGCCGATCGAATTAAAAATCTTCCTTTTAGTGTATTAATAACCGGTGAATCCGGTACAGGAAAAGAGCTTATGGCAAAATATCTTCATTATACTGGAGAAAGACGGGATGCTTCTTTTGTTGCTGTAAATTGTGCAGCGATTCCTAAAGAGCTTCTTGAAGCTATGTTTTTCGGTTATAAAAAAGGGGCTTTTACAGGTGCTAATAAGGATAGTAAAGGGTTTATCGAAAGCGCTCATAAGGGAACCCTTTTTCTTGATGAAATAGGAGAACTTCCTCTTGAAATGCAAAGTAAATTGTTAAGGGTAATTCAGGAGAAAGAAATTACAGAAGTGGGGGCTACCTTACCTAAAAAAATTGATGTAAGATTTGTCTTTGCTACAAATAGGGATTTGAGAAAAGAAGTGGAAAAAGGGAATTTCAGAAAAGATCTTTTTTTTAGAATTAATGAATTTAATCTGGACCTTCCTCCTCTGAGAGAAAGAAAAGAGGATATACCTCTATTAGTAAATTATTTTATTAAAAAATATCAAGGATTTGTTAAAAAAAGTAATATAGGGATTACCAAAGATGCTCTAAAAGAGTTAATGGATTATTCCTGGCCCGGAAACATTAGAGAGCTTGAGGCAAAGGTGAAAAAAGCCATTGTCCTTCTTGGCGAGAATGAACTAATATTGGGCAAAAAACATTTTGATATTAATTTTGATAAAAAAGAACTTTTGATAATAAAGAGTTTAAAAAAAGTTAAAGAGGATGCAGAAAAAAAGTATTTGTTAAAACTATTACCTATTTTAAAGGAAAGAAGCAAATCGGAAATCGCAGAGATGCTGGGAATTAGTAGAATGCAGTTTTATAATCTTCTAAAAAAGTATAATATAGAGGTATGAGGTTTTTTTTAAAAAGAGCTTTAATTTCTGTTTTTACTCTCTTTTGTGTTATAACAATTGTATTTTTTATTATCCATTTAATTCCCGGCGATCCTGTTCAATTAATGCTCGGAGAGGGAGCGCAGCAGGCTGACATACTTAAGCTAAGAAAAGAGTTAGGGCTTGATAAACCTGTTGGAGTTCAGTATAAAAATTTTTTAAAAGATATTTTTTCAGGGAATCTTGGAAATTCTTTAATTAAAAGGGAGAGCGTAAAAAGTATAATTATGGAAAGAGTTCCTTCTACTGTTTATCTTGCAATTGGGGGTATGATTGTGGCTATTTTAATAGCTTTTCCGCTTGGGATTTTTTCTTCGAAAAAATCCAATTCCCCACTTGAGAAACTTACCACAGGTCTTTCTGTTTTAGGAATAGCAATTCCGAATTTTGTTCTTGGGCCTATTCTTATTATATTGTTTTCCATTTACCTGGGGATTTTCCCTGTGTCAGGTGATAGCTCCCTTATGCATTTTATACTTCCCTCTTTCACTTTAGGAACAGGGTTAGCAGCTATTTTGATAAGAATAATTAAGGCTTCTTTGGAAGAAGAAAAAAGAAAATCATATGTTGAAAATTTTAAATTAATAGGATTGCCCGATGAGAAACTCTGGAAATTTCATATAATAAAAAATGCAATGGTACCGATTATTACTGTTTTGGCTCTTCAGTTTGGAGCATTGTTAACAGGAACTATCATAACTGAGACTGTTTTTTCAATTCAGGGTATGGGAACTCTTTTAATTGAATCCATAAAAGCAAGAGATTATCCCGTAGTTCAAGGCCTTATTATATTTATATCCTCTGTTTATATAATAGCTAATTTTTTGGCTGATATTGTGTATTTGATCCTTGATCCGAGAATTCGCAAAGGAGTTATAGGTTGAACTTTCATTTGAAAATTGGGGCTGGTATTTTGATTTTCATCTTCTTATTCTCATTTGTTTTACCTTTTTTTTATACGAAAAGTCCTTTTAAAATAGATCTCTCAAATGATTTAGCTACTCCATCATTTGAGCATCCTCTCGGAACAGATGATTTTGGAAGAGATATACTTGCGAGGCTTATGTATGGGGGGAGAGTTTCACTTGGTATAGGCATGATTGTAATTTTTATATCTTCTGTTATTGGAACGATTTTAGGAGCTTTTTCAGGATACTTCGGAGGGATTTTGGATGAGATCTTAATGAGGATTGTTGATATTTTTCTCTCTTTTCCCGGTATTTTACTTGCTTTAACTTTAATTTCATTTTTGGGGAATAGTATAGGAAATCTTATTTTAGCTCTTTCTTTAATGGGGTGGGTTTCTTATGCAAGGCTTTCGCGAGGGATTTCATTAAAAGTTAAGGAAGAGGATTTTGTATTTGCTGAAAAAGCCCTCGGTGCCTCTGATTTTTATGTTATTTTCAATCATATTTTGCCTTTTGTTATTCCTACGATAATAATTCAGGCATCTCTGGGAATTTCTGCTGTAATAATTGCAGAAACAGGTTTGAGTTTTTTAGGTCTTGGGGTTCCCATAACATATCCTTCGTGGGGAAATATAATTGATACGGGAAGAAATTTAATATTAACTCATCCGATTCTTCTTATTTACCCCTCTTTCCTTCTTATGTTAACTGTTGTAGGCTTTAATTATTTTGGGGAAGGATTGAGACAAATGCTTTTGAATAAAAAGAAGAGGTATTCTTGAACTTCTTTTTTTTAGTGTTTATAATTTTTATTTAACTTTGGAGAGTACAATGAAAAAAGTATTTAATTTTGTTTTACCTGTTTTATCTTTGCTACTTCTTGCTGCTCATTTTTCAAGAGCTAATTTTGTAATTTTACCCTATATCTTTCTTCTAATGCCCCTGCTTTTTCTCATAAGAAAGGACTTTATCAGGGTTTTTCTTCAGGTTATTCTTTTTTTAGGAGGTTTTGTCTGGATTTTTGCTATTTATCAGCATGTGAAAATAAGAATGGCTGCAGGGCAACCATGGCTAAGATTACTAATTATTTTGGGCATAGTCTCCCTTTTTACTTTTTACACCTCTTATTTAATGGGAACCAGTAGAGTAAGAAATTGGTTTGGGAAAAAGTAGGAGGTTTTTATTCTTTAAGTTTCCTTGACAAAAGCAATATTTTTTAATATTCTTACTTACAAATTTAACATCTGGAAGGGAAAATGAATAAAAAAACATTTCCAAAAGGTGTTCATCCTCCTGATAAAAAGGAGTTATCAAAAGAGTTTAAAATTGAAGTTTTTCCTGCGGGAAAAACCGTTGTAATCCCTCTCCATCAACACACTGGAGCTCCAGCTGAACCATTGGTTAAGAAAAAGGATAGAGTCCTCAAAGGCCAAAAGATTGGAGAAGCGAAGGGATTTATTTCAGCAAACATCCATTCTCCTGTTTCCGGAACAGTAAAATCCATTGAACCCCATGTGACCCCACTGGGGAAAAATGTTCTATCTGTAATAATTGAAAATGATGGAGAAGATGAGCTCTTTCCTGAAATTAAACCTCTTAAGAATGATCCTCATTCTTATTCACCAGAAGAAGTTAGAAATGCTGTGAGAGAGGCTGGTATTGTAGGGCTGGGTGGTGCTGCATTTCCGACTTCGGTCAAACTTTCTCCTCCGAAAGAGTATCCTGTGGATACTGTTATCCTCAATGGAGCTGAATGCGAGCCCTATCTTACAACGGATTATAGATTAATGCTTGAAAGAGTTGATGAGATAATTGAAGGGGCTGAAATTCTTAAGGAAACTGTCGGAGCTTCAAAAATTTATCTTGGTGTGGAAGATAATAAACCTGATGTGATTGAGCTTTATGAGCAAAAGCTTAATGGAAGGGCTGATTTTGAAGTTGCTCCTTTGAAAACAAAGTACCCACAGGGTGGAGAAAAGATGCTGATAAAGGCTATACTTGGGAGAGAAGTGCCAACCGGAGGCTTACCTTTTCATGTTGGTGTTCTTGTTCAAAATGTGGGTACAACTTATGCAGTATATGAAACTTTAAAGACAGGTATGCCGTTAATCGAAAGGGTTCTTACTATTACAGGAGAAGGTGTTAAAGAGCCTAAGAATCTTCAGGTTAGAATTGGTACTATGTTTAAGGATATAATTGAGTTTGCAGGAGGGTATGTTGGTAAACCGGGCAAACTTATAATGGGTGGTCCTATGATGGGAATTTCTCAGTGGACAGATATTGTGCCAGTTTTGAAGGCTACTTCCGGTATTTTGGTCCTTCCGGAAGAGGAACTTCCTAAAAAGAAGGAGTACAATTGTATTGGTTGTAATAGTTGTACAGAACATTGTCCGATGAATCTTGTCCCCACAAGGATTGTTACACTTGCCAAAAATGAAAGATTCGAAGATGCTAAAGATTGGGGACTTATGGATTGTATTGAATGCGGTACATGTTCCTATGTTTGTCCTGCAAATATACCTCTTGTTCACTGGATAAGATTTGGAAAATCTGGATATATAAAGCTTAAGAAAAAATCGGAGAAATAAAAATGAAGAAACAATACGCGAGTGAATTTGTTTTATCATCATCTCCCCATATAAGGAATAAAGAGTCAGTTCCCAAAATAATGTACTGGGTTGTGGGAACTTTAATGCTTCCTGTTGCAGCTTCAATATACTTTTTCAGAATGAATGCTATAAGGATTCTTTTAATTTCTATTATTTTCTCTCTTCTAACTGAATTTGTTTTTCTCTTGGCGAGAAAAAAAGACACTTCAGCTGTTTTTGATGGTTCTGCTTTAATTACAGGAATTTTATTAGCGTTGACCTTACCCCCTGGTTTAAAGTCTTCCTATGTGGCTATTGGTGCATTTGTGGCTATTGCCCTTGGAAAGCAGGTTTTCGGAGGTCTTGGGTATAATATTTTTAACCCTGCTCTTGTTGGGAGAGCTTTTCTACAGGCAGCTTTTCCGGTTGCAATGACCACCTGGGTTCCTCCTGTTGTTCAAAAGGTCGTTGATGCAAAAACATTTGCAACTCCCTTAGGAGGATTTAAATTTTCCCATGTTTTAGCTCCTTATAAGGATCTTTTGATTGGAAATACAGGCGGTTCATTGGGAGAAACTTCTGCGATTCTTATAATTATTGGAGGCTTAGTACTTTTGTTTAAAAAATATATAGATTGGAGAATACCTGTTGGTATTTTAACTTCTGTTTTTGTTTTTGAAGGTGCTCTCTGGCTTGCAAATTCGGAAAAATTTGCAAATCCACTCTATTTTCTTTTCGCAGGTGGTTTACTATTGGGAGCCTTTTTTATGGCTACAGATATGGTAACATCTCCTTTAACTCCGAAAGGTAGTTGGATTTATGCTATTGGAATTGGTTTTCTTGTGGTTCTTATAAGAGTTTTCGGAGGACTGCCGGAGGGAGTGATGTATTCTATTTTAATAATGAACTCTTTTGTTCCCCTGTTAAACAGATACACAAGGCCTAAGATTTTAGGGGAAGGAGGGAAAAAGTGAAGTCAAGGTTTTATATGATTTTTGTTCTTACATTAGTGGCTGTTATATCAAGTGGCCTTTTGGCGTATTTTGCTGTTTACACTCAACCTTATATAGAAAAAAATAAAAAAGCTGAGATAGAAAAAGCAATAAAGGAAGTTGTTCCGGGAACAATAGAGAGTAAGGTATTAAAGGATGAAAATAAATTTAAGATATTTGCGGGTTATGATAAGGATGGGAAGCTTTTAGGCTATGCTGTTTATACGGTTGGTACAGGTTTTCAGGATCTGATTACAATTATGTTTGGAGTTGATAAGCATCTTGAAAAGATGTATAGACTTGAAGTTCTTGAACAAAAAGAGACCCCCGGCCTTGGAGCAAAAATAACCGATGAAAATATCTTTTTAAAATTCTGGAAAAATAAGAATATAAGAGGGGAAATCATCCTGGCAAAGCCCCCAAAAGGTGAAAGTGAGCTTAAAGACAATGAAGTTAATGCTATCTCAGGCGCTACTATCTCTTCGAGGTCTGTTGTTACTATTGTAAACAAGGCTTTAAAGAGAGTGAAAGAGGAGGTTAAGAATGGATGAGAACAAAAGCTATCTTTATGATTTTATAAAGGGACTCTGGAAAGAGAATCCTGTTCTTGTTCAGCTTCTTGGTATGTGTCCAACTCTTGCGGTTACCAATGCGGTTGAAAATGCCATTGCAATGTCTGTTGCGGTTGTTTTTGTCTTAACTGCTTCTGCTATTATTATTTCCCTTATAAGAAAACTTATTCCTGCCCAGGTTAGAATAGCCTCTTACATAGTTGTTATAGCTACCTTTGTTACCATGGCAGACAGATATCTTGCAGCTTTTTACCCTGCTCAAAGTAAAGCATTGGGGCCCTTTATTCCATTGATTGTTGTTAATTGTATTATTCTGGGAAGAATGGAAGCTTTTGCTTCTAAAAATGGGGTGTTCAGATCAATTCTTGATGCCCTCGGAATGAGTTTTGGTTTTGCGATTGCTCTTCTTCTTATGAGCAGTTTCAGAGAGATTCTTGGGAATGGAACATGGCTTAATATGAGGGTTTTAGGAAGCTGGTGGGATAATTGGATGGTTATGATTCTTCCTCCGGGTGCATTTCTTACTTTAGGTACAATTGTTGGTGTTTCAAGGTTTATTCAAACAAAATTAAAAAAGGCGTAGGAGGAGATAAATGGATTTACTTATAATTTTTGTTTCCGCTCTGTTAATAAATAATTTCGTTCTCTCTTACTTTCTTGGAATCTGCCCGTTTTTAGGAGTTTCAAATAAATTAAGTTCCGCTGTTTCAATGGGTATGGCAGTTACCTTTGTTATGACTATAACAGCTGTGGTTACCTGGCCTATATATCATCTTATTCTTGCGCCTTATCATCTTGAATTTTTGGAGATAGTTTCTTTTATTTTGGTTATTGCATCTTTGGTTCAGTTTGTAGAAATGTTTATAAGAAAAACATCCGAGGCAATTTACGATGCTCTTGGCATTTATCTTCCTTTGATTACGACCAATTGTGCTATTCTTGGTTTTGCCCTGATAGCTGTTTTGAAGAATTATACCTATATTGAAACAATAGTTTTCGGAGTGGGTGCAGGTTTAGGGTTTACACTTGCTCTTGTTATAATGGCAGGAATAAGAGAGGAGCTTGATTTTGCTGATGTTCCCGAATCTTTGAAAGGTCCCGGAATAACCCTTCTGGTGGCAGGGATTTTAGCTCTTGCATTTATGGGATTTGCGGGACTTATAAAGTGAGGTGAATTAAATGAGTACACTATTAATTTCAATAATCACACTCGGTGTTATGGCTTTGCTTTTCGCAGTAATCCTGGCAGTAGCAGATGCAAAGCTCAGGGTTGAAGTTGATCCGAAAATAGAGGAAATTGATGCTATTTTACCTCAGGCAAATTGCGGAGCATGTGGTTATCCGGGATGTAAAAACTATGCAACAGCAATTGTTGAAAAAGGAGAAGAGATAAACAAGTGCTCTGTGGGGGGACAACCTGTTACAGATTTAATTGCAAAGATAATGGGAGTGGAATCCGCTGAAACCACAAAGATTGTTGCAAGAGTTCATTGCCGAGGAACAGAGGAAGCTGCAAAAAGAAAAGGTTATTATGAAGGTATTGAAACATGCAGGGCAGCTGCTCTTGTAAGTTCCGGTGATAAGCTCTGCGATTGGGGATGTCTCGGATACGGGGATTGTGAAAGATCCTGTCCCTTTGATGCTATTACAATGATGCCTGATGGTTTGCCTTTTATTGATGAAGAAAAATGTACAGGTTGTGGCATTTGTGTTGAAGAATGTCCCAAGGATATTCTTGAGCTTCATCCGATTGATGAAAATGTTATGATTTTTTGTAGGTCACAGGATCCTCCCAAACAGTCAAGAGCTGTTTGTAAAAATGCATGTATTGCGTGTAATATTTGTGTGAGAAAATGTCCTACCGGAGCTCTTACAATGGAAAATAATCTTGTGTATGTGGTGGCTCCTGAGAAATTCACCGAGGAGTGTTATGGAGGAATAGATAAATGTCCTACGGGTGCTATTAATTTTGTACACCCGGAGAAAGTTGTAAGATCTGACAGGGAAGAAAATGAAAAAGCTTGAAGAAGGTAAGGTTGAGAGAGTGGAGAGCGAATTTGCGTATGTAAGGCCTACTGATCCAAAGCTTTGCAAAAAGTGTGCCCTTTCAGCTCTCTGTGCAATGAACTCATCGCAGCAGATTAAAATGCTAAATTTGGTGGGAGCGAAAGAGGGCGATGTTGTAAGATTTGATGTTAACATTGATGAACTTAATATTCGTTTTGTTAAATTCTTAACTTTTTCCCTGTTTATGATGCTTGTCGGAATATTTGGTGGGTATTTACTGGGAGAGAAAATAGGTTTTCAAAAGGAGCTTTTATCTCTTTTAGGAGGAGGCCTGTTTTTATTCTTTGTGTATTTAGTCTATAAAAAATTTGAGAATAAAGAGGAAAAGATTCCAAAAATTGTTGAAATAGAAAAGGAGGAATAAAATGAAGATTTCAAGAAGAGATTTTTTTAAAGTTTTGGGAGTGTCTGCACTTCCGCTTTTAAACATTAATAAAATTTTGTCTGACGAAAAGGAATTTGATTTTACAATATTAACATCAAGACCGGTTGAATCCCTTACCGCACTTTTAAATTCCGTAAGGGCAAACACTGGTAAAAACATTTTTGTTTATGGTATTAATAATGAGGCAGCTGATGTTTTAAGATTTGTCTTAAACAGAACTCAGAAAGGGGTTTACGGAGGAACGAAGGACCCTGTTTTTTCAAGAATTACCGGTAAATCAATTATGTCTGTTGTTGAAGTGAGAAGAATAAACAGAACGGAACCCGGTATAACAATGACATATGGCAATAAGATAGCAGATCCGAGAACAGGTGTATTTTCCAATGTTTCAAGTAAAATTTATTCTGAAAAAACAGCTACCTTTGAGATAAGGGTTAAGATAAATTCTGTGAATACCAAACCTTCTCAGGGAAAAGGAGAAAAGGCAAAAATTAGCATTAATGGGAAAACATACGGCTATATTGATTTGAATAAAAACACAACGATTGCTCTACCCACAAATATTGGAAAAATAAAAATAGCTTCAAATTCCGGAAAAGTAAGGGTTGAAGAGAGCTCTTGTAAACACAAGATTTGTATGCATAGAGGCTTTATCTCAAGTCCGGGAGAAAAATTAATCTGTGCTCCTCAGAAAGTAGTTGTTGAAGTAGTGGGAAAATCATTGGTTGATGCAATAGTCGGATAGAGAATAAAACGGTAAAAGTATAAATTTATCTGAGAAAAGAGTGGATAAAAGTTTAGAAGAAAAATAACTTATTTTTTGATACCTAAATCTTGAAGATTAAATATTGAGTAAAAATCAATACCCATATCCTTTATTTTTTGACTTCCCCCTTCTTCTCTGTCAATTACAGAAAGAGCGACAACCGCCTCACTTCCTAACTCTTTTACTTTATTTATTCCTTTTAATATTGATCCCCCTGTTGTTATGACATCATCTACAACAGCCACTTTCATCCCCTTTGAAAAATTACCCTCTATAACCTTTCCTCTTCCGTATGATTTTTCCTCTTTTCTTATAATAAAGGCTGGGATAGGCTCTCCTTTTATATGACTTATTACAGCTATAGAACTTACAATAGGGTCAGCTCCTATTGAATATCCTCCTACTGCATCTATTTCATAGTTTTTTAATAATTCAAACATTATCTCTCCAATTAAATAAGCGGATTCAGGGAATAAAGTGGAAATTCTTGCATCAATGTAAAAGCTTGATTTTTTCCCTGAAGAGAGTACAAAATCTCCGAAAAAAACAGATTTTTTTAATATGAGTTCCTTTAATCTTTCTCTTTTATCCACTATACTTCCGTTAATTTTGGTTTATAATCTTCGGGTTTGAAAAAGGCAAAGTATGTAGCTATCTCTTTTACTATATCCACTAAAACTTTCAAATCCTCTTCTGTGAAATCAGGTCCAGCTTCATTCCATGACATTGCCTTTTTCATAATCTCGATAACACCCAATTTTTTCCCCTTTAAAAGAAGAGGTACAATCATTAATTTTTGAACAGGATAGTTAGGTTTGTCAGGATTTTTTACAAGCTCAAAGATAGAGGAAGGTCTTTTTTTCTTAAGATGGTTTACGACTTTTGCTTTGGCTGTTATAAGGGATTGTACTGCAAAAGAATCCTGGGAACTCATGGGGATAATTCCAGCGCCCCTTAAATAATCCGGTTTAACAAAAGAGAGTATCTCCTCTTTTTTGTCTGTTATTAAAATTGAAACTTCATCATCTTCCACTTTGAATATATCCTGTAAAAATTCACTAAGAATATCTAAAAATTTGAGGAATTTTTCTTCTTTCTTTGAGTCTTCTCCCTGAAGCTCTTTTAAATTAGTTTTTAAAGCTTCAAGTTTTTCCTTATCTTTTAGTTCCATTATAACACCTCTTATTTTTTAAACTTACCAAATAGTTTAAAATAATTAAAAAAAAATTACAAGAGGGTATTGAAAAAGGGAAAAACTGTGGTATAATACCTACTATTAAGGTAGGAATTATGAAGGTAACAACAAAGACAAAATATGCTTTATTATCTTTGAGTGAGTTTGACAGAGAGGAGAAAATTATCTCCATTAGGCAGCTCTCAGAGAAGTATTCCATATCTAAGAAATATCTTGAGAGAATATTTTGTGATCTCGAAAGCTGTGGTATTGTGGAAGGCAAAAGAGGACCCAAAGGTGGATATAAACTTTCAAAACCACCTTCTCAGATTACTCTTAAAGATATAATAGAGAGTCTTGAGAAAGAGGTAAAAGTTATGGATTGTGAGGGAATCAGGCTTCAGTGTCCTTTTAATAAAAATTGCAGGATAATACCATTCTGGAAAACATTAAATAAACTTATAGAGGACTATTTGGGTTCTGTTACATTAGAACAAATTTTAAGAAAGGAGGTTGTTGATGGAAGCAAAAGCTAAATGGGTTGAAGGAATGAAATTTGTCGCTAATTCTGATTCCGGACATTCAATTGTTATGGATGCATCCCCGGAGGTTGGTGGGGAAGATACTGCATCAAGACCTATGGAAGTCTGTTTGATGAGTCTAATAGGTTGCACAGGTATGGATGTTATAGCTATATTGAGAAAGATGGAAGTTAAATGGGATGAATTTGAAGTTAAGGCAACTGAAATTGAAAGGGCCCCCAAGCATCCGAAAGTTTATACAAAGATTAAACTTGTTTTTACAATTAAGGGAAAGGATATTCCCGAGCATCTTTTTGAGAAGGCAATCAGGCTTTCATATGAAAAATATTGCTCTGTTACGGCAATGTTAAGCAAAACCGCTGAAATAACCTATGAATATAAAATTTTAAATTAAGGAGGAGAAAAATGGGTTTATTAGAAGAAAAAGACAAGCAATTTTTGAGAGAAAAATTTTCAAAAGAGATGGATAAGAAAGTTAAAATTATATTCTTCTCAAATGAGTTAAATTGTCAATATTGTAAAGAAATTAGAATGCTTCTCGAGGAAGTTACAGAATTATCCGATAAAATTGAATTTCAGGAATTCAATTTTGTTACTGACAAAGAGGAGGCTGAAAAGTATAATCTTGAAGATTCCCCGGTTATTGTGTTTTTAAATGAAGATGGAGAGGATACAGGAATCAGGTTTTATGGGATTCCTTCAGGGTATGAATTCACGACTTTTATAGAGGATGTTGTAATGATTTCTTCAGGAAAACATCAGCTTTCGGAAAAGGCTGTTGAAGAAATATCCAAGATTGACAAACCTATTGAAATAAAAGTTTTCGTAACTCCGACATGTCCTTATTGCCCCAAAGCAGTTTTTCTCGCACATCAGCTTGCTTATATTAATAAAAACATTACAGGAAAGATGATTGAATCAATGGAATTTGGAGAATGGGCTCAAAAGTACAATGTTTACGGTGTTCCTAAGAGTGTTGTTAATGATGTTGTGGAATTTGAAGGTGCGGTACCTGAGAAGGTTTTTGTAAAACAGGTGCTCGAAGCTTATAAAAAAGCTGATTCAAGTTTGATTGTTCAATAATTCTCTCTGGAGGGAGAAATGGAAAAATATGATGTAATAATTGTTGGAGGAGGCCCTGCAGGCGTTACAGCCTCAATTTATACCGCGAGGGCGAATCTGAAGACTATGGTTATTGAGAAGACAGCGGTTGGCGGACAGATTGTTTTAAGTGATGTTATTGAGAATTATCCCGGATTTCCTGAGCCGATGGTTCCTACAAAGCTTCTTGAAAATATGCAGAAGCAGGCGGAAAACTTCGGGGTAAAGTTTGAATTTGATGAAATAACCGAAATTAAAAAAGATGGAGAGGGTTTTATTTTAAAATCCGATTGGGATGAGTTTTATGCAAGGGCGGTTATCCTTGCGGTAGGTTCTGTTCCTAAAAAGACCAATGTTCCCGGTGAAGCTAAGTTCATGGGAAAAGGTGTTGCCTTTTGTGCAACCTGCGATGGACCATTTTTTAAAGATAAGGATATTGTGGTTGTTGGTGCCGGTAATTCCGGTATTCAAGAGGGGCTATTTCTTTTAAATTATGTAAAAAGCATTAAATTTGTTGAGTTTTTACCCAAAATTAATGCTGAGAAGATTTTGCAGGACAGGATAAAACAAAAGGATAATGTTGAGTTTTATTTAAATACGCAGCTCCTCGAAATTGTCGGAGATGATAAGATTACAGGGGTTAGAGTAAAAAACAGGGAAACAGGAGAGGAAAAGATTCTTCCTGCGGAAGGGGTTTTCATCTATATTGGTTATTCTCCAAATACAAAGTTTTTGCAGGGTGTTGTTGAACTTGATGAAAGAGGGTACATAATTACAAATGAAAGATTGGAGACAAGTGTTAAAGGTATTTATGCAGCGGGAGATGTTGTTAAAGGTACAAAATCTCAGGTGGTTATAGTTGCCGGAAGTGGTGCAACCGCAGCTATGAATCTTATAGAGGATCTTGAACAATAGATAATAAATTTTAATAATTAAAAGGAGGGATGGACCCATCCCTCCTTTTTTATTCTTCTTTTAGGTAATCCTTTAAGGCAGAAAAAATTATTTTATTCTTTTTGTTTATTTCAAATTCTCCGTCTTTATAAATTATATCATCTGCTGTTCCTATCTTTTTATCCTTTCCTGGAGAAATCAATTCATAAGAATTTTTATTATTTATTCTGTAAATTAGTTTATTTCCCCATTTATCATTTTCAGGAAGTTCAATTTCATATTTTTCCTTTAAAATTCTTGAAAGTTCCTGGTATGTTCTTGCCTTTGGAGCCTGTCCCCAGTCAATAATATAAGTTTCAACCGCCTCTCCCACTCTATCCATTATCCTGAATGTCTCAATAATTTCTAATTTTTTTCCTTTTTTAACAAAATTTTTTAATGGCCCCATATAAAGAAAGAGAATTAAAACCAGAAACAGAAAAATAATTATTAATTTTTTCATTTACCTTTATAAATTAATACAAAAAAAAACAAAAATCAAGATTTTTTATAAATTATCCCTATTGAAAAATCATTATTTACATACATCTTTAATTTGTATATAATTAATTATGAAAAGGGAAGTGTTAAAATCTATTGATTACAAAGGTGTAAAAATAGAGATTGTGAGAGGGGATTTAACGGAAGAGGATACAGAAGCAATTGTTAATGCAGCAAATTCATACCTTAAACACGGAGGTGGAGTAGCAGGAGCAATAGTAAGAAAAGGTGGAAGGATAATTCAGGAAGAAAGCGATAAGATTGGGTATGTGCCTGTTGGCAAAGCAGCTTTAACAGGAGCGGGCTCTCTTAAAGCAAAGTATGTAATCCATGCAGTTGGTCCGAGATGGGGAGAAGGGAATGAGGATAATAAACTTGAGTCAGCAGTAAAAAGTGCTCTTGTACTTGCGAAAGAAAAAGGCATTGAAAGTATCTCTTTACCTGCAATATCCACTGGCATTTTTGGTTTTCCTAAGGAGAGAGGTGCAGAAATAATTTTAGAGAGTATAAAGAAGTTTATAGATGAGAATGGGGATATTGTAAAGAATATAAGATGTGTTAATATAGATACTCAGACATCAGAAATATTTAATAAAATAATAGATGAAATTTTTAAGGAGGTGGAGTAGAATGGCAAGAGTTGCAATTAATGGTTTTGGAAGAATTGGAAGGAATGTTTTCAGAGCTTCCTTTAAAAATCCTGAAATTGATATTGTTGCAATTAATGATATCACAGATGCTAGAACACTTGCGCATCTTTTAAAGTATGATTCTGTTTTTGGGATTTTTGAAGAAGAAGTGAAATACGGGGATGATTATATTGAAGTGGCAGGTAAGAGAATTAAGGTCACAGCTATTAGAAATCCAGAGGAACTTCCCTGGAAAGAGGACAATATAGACATTGTTATTGAATCTACCGGACGATTTAGAAAAAGACCTGATGCTGAAAAACATCTTAAAGCCGGAGCAAAAAAAGTTATTATTTCAGCTCCAGCAACCGATCCTGACATAACAATAGTTTTAGGTGTGAATGATCACCTTTATGACCCTGAAAAGCATAATATTATTTCAAATGCATCCTGTACTACAAATTGTGTAGCCCCTGTGGCAAAGGTTTTACACGATAATTTTAAAATTTTAAAGGGAAGTATGACTACTGTTCACTCATACACAAATGATCAGAGGATTTTAGATTTACCCCATAAAGATTTGAGAAGGGCAAGGGCTGCATCTCTTTCAATGATTCCAACGACTACGGGAGCTGCAAAGGCAGTTGGTCTTGTTATTGAAGAACTTGAAGGTAAACTTCACGGTATCTCAATAAGAGTTCCTACCCCTGATGTTTCTTTGATTGATTTGGTGGTTCAGGTGGAAAAGGAAACAACAACCGAAGAAGTTAAGAAAGCAATCGAGAAAGCTGCTGATGGCGAGCTCAAAGGTATATTAGGGTACTCTTATGAGCCCCTTGTTTCGAGAGATTACACTGGAGATGATAGATCTTCAATAGTGGATATGGATAATGTGGTTGTTATGGGAGGAAATCTTATAAAAGTTCTGTCCTGGTATGACAATGAGTGGGGCTATTCCTGCAGAGTAAGAGATTTAGCGGTTAAAATAGCAAAAAGCCTTTAAAAGTAATTTAATAATTAATTCACTTTAGGAGTAAAAAATGAAGGTAAGAGTGGATCAGATTGATGTGTCCGGAAAAACTGTGTTTTTGAGAGTTGATTTTAATGTCCCATTGAAGGATGGTGTTATTCAGGATAATACGAGAATTGTCAAAGCCCTTGATACAATAAAGTATCTTAATTCCATGGGTGCAAAGCTTGTGATAGCTTCACACCTGGGAAGGCCTAAAGGAGAGAGGAAGCCAGAGCTATCTTTAAAACCAGTTGCAGAAGAACTTTCAAGGCTTATTTCAAGAGAAGTCATTTTCCCCGGTGAGGTTATAGGAGAGAAGGTTGATAAAGCAAAAGAGTCATTAAAAGAAGGAGATATTCTTCTTCTTGAAAATGTAAGATTTATAAAAGGGGAAACTAAAAATGATGAAACTTTTGCAAAGGAACTTGCAAAAGGTATAGATATTTATGTTAATGATGCTTTCGGAGCTTCTCATAGAGCTCATAGTTCTGTTGTTGGGATTGCTTCTTATGTGAAGCTCTCAGCAATGGGCTTTTTGATTGCTAAAGAGATAGAATACCTTTCTATGGCAACTGAAAACCCGAAAAAACCTTATATTGCTATTCTTGGAGGGGCAAAGGTAAAGGATAAAATTCCTGTTATAAAAAATCTTCTTGACAAGGTTGATACCCTTCTTATTGGTGGCGGAATGGCTTACACTTTTCTTAAAGCGAAAGGATTTAAAATCGGAAAATCCCTTTTTGATGCTGAGCATTTTGAGGATGCAAAAACATTAATGGAAAAAGCGGAAAAGAATGGTGTTAAAATGCTTTTTCCCATAGATCATGTTTGTGTGAAGGAAATCAAAGAGGATGCTGATATAAAATTATTTGAGAAAAACATTGAAGATGGTTACATAGGAGTGGATATTGGAGAAAAGACGATTAAAAGTTTTAAGGAAGAAATCGGAAAAGCTAAATTGGTTGTTTGGAATGGACCGATGGGGGTTTTTGAGATAGATAAATTTTCAAAGGGTACAACTGAAATTGCAAAGGCTGTTGCAAATGGAGATCTTATTTCAATTATAGGTGGAGGAGATTCTGTCTCCGCTGTTAAAAAAGCTGGAGTCTCAGATAAAATTACTCATATTTCTACCGGTGGGGGAGCCTCTCTTGAATTTCTTTCAGGAAAGAAACTTCCCGGTATAGAATGCTTAAGTGATAAATAGGAGGTTATGATGAGGAAAATAGTAATAGCTGGAAACTGGAAAATGCATAAGACAAAGGAAGAAGCTCTCGAACTTGTAAATCAGATAAAAGCCGGTTTTAAGGATAATGGGGAAGTTAAAGTTATTGTAGCTCCACCCTTTACATCTCTTCCTTATGTGAGGGAGGCTCTTAAAGATACTACGATAGGAATCGCTGCACAAAATATGTTTTATGAGAAGGAAGGGGCATATACCGGAGAAATTTCTCCCCTGATGCTTAAAGATGTTGGGGTCCACTATGTAATAATAGGTCATTCCGAAAGAAGAAAATATTTTTGTGAAACGGACGAAGGGGTTAACAAAAAGATAAAAACAGCCCTTGAGTATTCTTTGACTCCTATCCTTTGTATAGGAGAAAGCCTTGAAGAGAGAAAGAGTGGGAAAACATTTGAAAAAATAGAAACTCAGCTTGAAGGAGCCTTAAGAGGTTTGTCTTCAACTGATGTAAAAAAAATAATAATTGCTTATGAACCGATATGGGCAATTGGTACAGGAGAAACTGCTACTCCCGAACAGGCTGAAGAGGTTCACTCTTTTATAAGAAAAAAAATTGCTCAAAAATATGGAAATGATGTTGCAAGTTATGCTATAATACTGTACGGCGGTTCGGTAAAACCGAACAATGCTTTCTCTCTTTTAAGAGAGGATAATATTGACGGAGTTTTAGTTGGAGGAGCTTCTTTGAAAGGAGATTCTTTTTTGCAAATTATAGAAGCAGGAATTAGAGTAAGCGGAGGAGAAAGTTAATGGAGACATTATTGATAATAATTCATGTGATGGTTAGTTTTTTGCTGATTGTAGTTGTTTTACTTCAATCCGGAAAAGGTGGTGATCTTGCAAGCGCTTTTGGAATGACTGGAAGTCAGACTGTTTTCGGACCAAGAGGAGCAACTACCCTTTTACACAAGATAACAGTTGCCCTTGCTGTTCTTTTTATGGTTACCTCTTTAAGCCTTTATTTAATTCAGGCAAAGGGGCCCAAATCTGTGGTAAAAGGGGTGGCAAAAAAGCCTCCCATAACAAAGACCCAGAACAAAGCTAAAAAATAGATTGTTTTTATGCCGAGGTGGCGGAATTGGTAGACGCACCAGCTTGAGGTGTTGGCGGGTGTAGGCCTGTAGGGGTTCGAGTCCCCTCCTCGGCATTATTTTTATTTATGGGGCTGTAGCTCAGCTGGGAGAGCGCATGACTGGCAGTCATGAGGTCGGGGGTTCGAGCCCCCTCAGCTCCAGGTATAAAAGGAGGAAAAAATGGCAAAAAGATGTTATATTTGTGGTAAAGGACCTATAACAGGAAACAATGTATCCCATTCCCATAAAGCTACAAAGAGGAGATGGGTACCTAACTTACAGAAAGTAAGAATTATGACAGAATCCGGACCAAAAAAGGTCTGGGTTTGTACGGAGTGCATTAAGGAAGGGAAAGTTCAGAAAGTTGTGAGATTTCCCAAACAGAAAATTGAAGAGGTGAAGGAAGCGGAAGCTGTGGCAGAGGCTTAATATTTTTATTATTTTTACTTTTTAAATGTTAGATATAGTTTCAGAAAAAATACAGGGGGCTATAAAGTATCTTAAGGGTGAAGGCTCGATAACTGAAAAAAATATTGAAAAGGCTTTAAGAGATGTTAAATTAGCTCTTTTATCTGCAGATGTTAATTATAAGGTTGTAAAAGAATTTATTTCAAGGGTAAAAGAGAAAGCTTTAGGGGAAAAAGTTTTAACAACTGTTTTACCGGGGCAACAATTTATTAAAATTTTCAATGATGAGCTGACAGCTATTTTAGGTGAAAAAAATGCTCCTTTAAAAATTCCTTCAAATATTCCTTCTTATCTTATGTTGGTTGGTCTTCAGGGAACCGGGAAGACGACTACAGCCGGAAAAATAGCTCTTTTCTTAAAGAAAAAGGAATTTTATCCACTTCTTGTTTCCATAGATTTGAAAAGGCCTGCTGCACAGGAACAGCTTGAAATCATTGCAAAAGAGATAGGTGTTGATTTTTTAAAATTAAATGCCCGAAGTGTAAAAGAGGCTGTTAAAGAGATAGAAAAAGAAGTCAAAAATAAAGGCTATCATCCGATAATTGTTGATACAGCGGGAAGGCTTCATGTTGATGATGAGCTTATGAAAGAATTAAAAGAGGTAAAGGATATTCTTTCTCCTTTTGAAACAATGTATGTTGCAGATTCGATGACCGGGGCTGATGCGGTAAAAAGTGCAAAAGCGTTTCTTGATGAGATAGATTTTGACTCGATTATACTTACAAAACTAGATGCAGATGCACGGGGAGGGGCAGCTCTTTCCATAAAATATATAACCGGAAAACCTATTAAATTTATTGGGATAGGAGAAAAATACGATAAATTTGAGCCATTTTATCCCGAAAGATTGGCATCAAGAATTTTAGGAATGGGAGATATAGTCTCTCTTGTTGAAAAAGCTCAGGAAGCAATAGATCAAAAGGAAGCTGAAAGATTAGCTAAAAAGCTTGCAAAAAAAGAATTTACTTTAAATGATTTTCTTGATAATTTAAAACAGATAAAAAAAATGGGTTCTTTATCAGATATTATGTCTCACCTACCCAATATGGGAGCATTAGGTAAAATAAACAAAATGGCTCTTGATGATAAAAAAATTCTTCATCTTGAAGCTATTTTGCTTTCTATGACCAAAGAGGAAAGGGAAAATCCTGCCATACTGAATGGCAAACGGCGATTAAGAATTGCAAAAGGAAGTGGAAGGCCTGTTTCAGAGGTAAATCAGCTTCTAAAGCAATACAGAGAGATGAAAAAACTTATAAAGAAAGGTTTTTTCAGAAAGTTTTTGAATTTTATGTGATTTATTTTAAAGTTTCTTCAGCTCCCACAAATTTGTAAACATCAAGGAAGAAAATTATTCCCTTTCCCGGTTCTTCTCTAATATTCCCCATTATTTTTTCTATTATGTGAATTACATCATCCACCTGTGAGTCCTCTATTACTGAGAATATTGTTCTATTATGAGGGCTGGCTGATACAAATAATTCTCTCAGTCCTGCAAAAATGGGTATATCACTTGAGATAATTTTACCCATCCCAACACTTTCTATTACAGTGGCTCCCTTTATACCTATTTCAAGAAAACCTTCCAGTACTTCTTCTAACTTTTCCTCTTTATTTAGAACAAAAACCATTAATTTCATATTATTTTGTTTTCAAGTTCTTCAATAATTTGTGAAATCTTTTCAGGAGAGCTTTCTTTTCTGATTTTTTCTTCTATCTTTGTTTCTTTTAACATTCTTGCTATTCTTGAGAGAATAGAGAGATGTTTTGAATACTCTTTGTCAGGGCCTGCCACAAAAAAAACATAATTGATCTTTTTATCTTTATCATACTCAATCTCTTTTTTTAATATAAAAAGAAAAACAAAGAAATCCTTTATTTTTTTGCATTTTATATGAGGAATGGCAAATCCCTTTCCTGCATAAGTTGAACCCATTTTTTCTCTTTGATTTAGTAAAGAATGAATATCTTCAATGGAAACATCAGAATTATTTTTTGAAAAAAAATCTGCAATCTTTTTAAAAAGCTTTTCTTTGTTTTCTGCTTCTAAAAATTTAATATTTTTGGGAGGAACAAGTTCAGAGATTCTCATAATTTCTCTCTTGCTTTAAATTTAATCCCCCCGAATAAAAATTTTATAAAATTATAGATACCTGCTATGCCAACACCAATAATTCCGCTTATAATAAAACCTATAATTGCACCTATTATTCCGTACAGCATCCCTCCCTTAAGTCCATGTCTTACCGAAGAAAATATTGAAGGAAGTTTTTGCAGGAATGGAATTGTTGTATCACTAACTCCCAGATATGCTCCAAAAATTATACCTAAAAATATACCAATTCCTCCGAAAAAGATAAAAAAAGCTTTAAAGGATAGGTGAAGTACTTCAACATTTTTAACATTTGCCAGAGTCTTTTTCCCTATTTGATAGCCGCAATACGGACAATAGTTGTAATTTGATTTTACTATTGATTTGCAATGGGGGCATCTTAACTCTTTTTTTTCAAGTAAATATCCGCATTTTGCACATACCTTGGAACCGGGAGGGTTAAGAAAGCCGCATTGAGGACACTCTACCATTTTTTCTTCTTCAGGAATCCCTTCGACCCACTTGCCATTATCATAAAAATACCACTTTCCACTTTTTTCTCCAATGCTCCACTTTACTCCATTTTCATCTTCTATTATGAGGTTGAGGAGCTCTTTTTTAAATTCTTCTTTAGAGATTTTACCGGCCAGAAAAAGGTTTTTTAATTCATGATATTTTTCTTTTGTTTCTTTGAATTTACCCATTTTATTTTTCTTTTAACCCCACTAATATATAAAATTCTCCCAAATCTGAGTCAAAAATAACTTCTAATACCGGAATATTCGGAGGGAAAAAGATCTGATGATCCTTTCCCACTATTATTGTTGGAGGTGATATCTTTATGTTTGCTCCTCCGTCAACTATTACATTTCTTGCTTTCCCGATTGATATATTAGCAAATTCTCCTATAGCATCTTTTACTTCGTCATTTATATCATTTTTTTCGTCCATTAACATTGAAGAGGCTACTTTTAAAGCTATATTTTTTGGGAAGGAAATGACAGCAGAACCTGATAAACTTCCTGTTATTCCAATAACCGCTGAGATTTCAGTCTTAGGATTTTTTTTCTTAAAAACCGAAATCCCTTTTTTCTCTGGTGTTATTCCTGTAAATTGGCTGAAATTCTCTATTACAGATTCAACAAATGGATTTACATACTTAACATCCATAATTCCCTCCTCTTTATTTACTTTTTATTGTAAAACAATAATTAAAAAATTTCAAATCTTAATTATTTTTTCAAGATTTTCCACTGATTCCTTTTTCCCGCTTACTACCAAACTATCATCTTTTTTGAATTTATAATTTCCTGGAGGGAAAGGGATATTTTCCTCTGGTGGCTTTTTCTTAATCATAAGAACCTCTATTCCATATTTATTTCTAAGTTGAAGTTCTGCTATTGTTTTATCTATAAAATGTGGGGGAATCGGAAATTCAGTGATAACATATCCTTTGTCTATCTCTATTTTCCCGGTTTCAGGTGTAAATTTTAATTTGGAAAGAATTCTATTTGTAACCTCTCTCTTCCTTATTTCATTATTGTACACTTTGATAACATCCCTTCTGAGAACAACCCCTATTATTCTTCCTCTTTCATCAACCACAGGCAATTCGTCCTCTTCCGTAGAACCAAATATTTCCATAACCCTTTCAAGATCATCCTCTTCTCTCACTGTTGTTAATGGATAGACAAGGTCCTCTGCTATAATAAGGTTTCCCAATGATTCCTGTTCCTGGAAAACATCTTTTAACTGAGTTAAGGAGAAGCTTCCTATGTAAATATCATTTTCATCAACAACATGAAAAAAAAGCTCTTTACTTTTGAAAACTGTATCCATTATGGTAGAGAGTGAGGTCCCTTTGTAAAGTTTTGCAAAATCCTTTGTAATAATATCTTTTACTTTTATTGAACTTAATAGGTTTACATCATGACCATCTTTTAGAATTATTCCCTTTAATTTTAGTCCGAGTGTGTAGACCGAGTAATCAAAAATTGAAGAAGATATTGTTGAACTTATAATACTTGCAAACATTAAAGGTAAGATGACATTATAATCTTTTGTAAGTTCAAAGATTAGAAGAATTGCAGTTATAGGAGCATGGGTTGCTGCTGCAATTCCCGCTCCCATACCTGCTATCGCATAAACACCGGGGTAAACGACTATATGTGGGAACAGGAAGTGAGAAAGTTTACCGGTTAAAAGTCCTGCCATAGCTCCTATGTACATTGAAGGGACAAAAACTCCTCCTACTCCTCCGGAACCAACTGTTACTGATGTGGCAATAATCTTTAGAATGATAATTGCAGCCAGTAAACCTATTCCTATTTTATCATTAAGGCTTAAGCCAATCGTGTCAAATCCCTGTCCGAAAATATTAGGAACCAAAAATCCCATAATTCCGACTAAAAGTCCACCCATTGCAGGTTTTAAAAACTCCGGAGTTTTTAGATCTTGCCACCATTTT
>JAMOVU010000157.1 GCA_027067555.1 Candidatus Aminicenantota bacterium
AGAAGCAAGAAAAAAAAGTTTTCTTTATGAAATCGGGAAAAGATATTTTAAAAAAGTAGAACTTTTGCTTTTACCTCTCATTGATAAACTACCTGAGAAGATAGATTCTTTTCTTTACTCTTTTGATGAGATTATTGTTGCAACTTATTCAAGATATTCGGAAGCGGAAAAAATTCAGGGGAAGGCCGTAAGGGAAATTTTGGAAAAAAGAAAGGATGCCATTATTGTTTCCACAGGAAATCCTTATGATATCAGACAATTCCCTGATGCAGACGAGTACATCTGTACTTTTGGTTTCAGAAAAGTTCAGCTTGAAGCTTTATTTGAAACTCTTTTATCAATTTAGGCTATTAATTATCAGGGGTGAGATTTATGGTATAATTAATAGAGGTTTTGATGAATAATCTTAGAGTAAGTTCTTCAGGTATTAGAGGCCTTGTGCCTGATGGGTTAAATGTTAACATAGCTTCAGACTTTGCCTCAGCATTTTCCACTTATATAGGAGAAGGGAAAAGGATTGGTGTGGCAATAGATGGGAGAAAGTCGGGGTTTCTCCTTTCTGATGCTGTTATCTCATCTCTTTCAGCTACAGGCTCAAATGTTGTGTTTTATAAAATTTTGCCAACACCGATTTTGCAATATTTGATAAAAAACAGAAAAGTTGATGCTGGAGTATCTATAACAGGAGGGCATAATCCTTTTAATTGGAATGCACTTTTGCTTTTAGATGAAGCAGGTTTTTATCTGAATAGTATTGAATCCAATGAGGTCTTTAATATTTATCACTCAAAAGAATTTAATAAGGTCGGGTGGCAAAGGCTTGGAAAGATTGAGTATGAAAATATTGATTTAAAAGACTATATAAAAAGAATATCCGAACTTGTTAATGTTGACATTATAAGAAAAAGAAAATTTAAAATAGTTTTTGATTTGTCCAACGGAGCTGTATCTTCTGTTATTAATGATATTACAGAATACTTTGGCATTGAACCAATATTTTTAAATGATAAAACAGAAGGTTATTTTGCTCACAATCCTGAGCCAAACCCTGAAACATCTTCTCAGGTTTCATCTATATTGAAGAATTTTTCATTTGACGGAGGTTTTATTTTTAATAGTGATGGAAGCAGAGTCTCTATTGTGGATGAAAAAGGGGGGGCATTTTCTGAGGAATATACTCTCCCAATTGTCTCCAAGGCTTATCTTTTAAAGAAGAAAACTCCGATTGTTACCACTGTTTCAACATCAAAGATGATTGACTTTGTAGCCAGAGGGTACGGAGTTTCTGTTTTCAGAACAAAGGTCGGCCAATCACAGGTTATACATACAATGGAAGCAAGAGAATCATTCATCGGGGGAGAGGGAAGCGGTAGTGTTTGTGTGAGAGATTTTTCCAATGGCTATGATTCTATTTTTAGCTTTCTTTTGATTTTGGAATACATGACAAAAAAGGATTTATCTTTATCGGGAATAAGAAAGGAGTTTCCTGAGTTCTTTTTACTTAAATATAAAGTTCCGGTTTCACCGGGTAAAATGTATGGTGCTGTGAATCATTTGAAAGAAATCTTTAGAAAGGAAAAAATTGATCTTACCGATGGTATTTTGGTGGAGAGGAAAACCGGATGGTTTAATATAAGGGTTTCTACGACTGAGTTTATCTTGAGGATTATAATAGAAGCTGAGGATAAAGAAAAAGCTTTTAAAATTAAAGATGAATTGGATGAAAGACTTTGGGGGGTTTTATGAAAAGTATATCGGATCTTAAAATAAGTATATCAGGAATAAGAGGGATTGTGGGAAAAAGTTTTACTCCCCGTCTCATTCTTGATTTCACTCAGGCATTTTCAACTTATGTAGGAAAGGGAAAGATTGCAGTTGCTTCGGATTCAAGACCAACGAGAGATATGGTAAAGCATGCTGTTTTTTCAGGATTAATTGCTACGGGGAATACTCCCGTTGACTTAGGGATTCTTCCCATTCCATCATTTCAGGTATATGTTAAGTACAGCAGAGCAAACGGAGGAATAGATATTACCGCAAGCCATAATCCTGTTGAGTGGAATGCCCTTAAATTGGTTTTAAAAGGCGGAAGATTTCCTTTTTCTTTTGAAGCCGAAGAAATAATAGATATATATCAACAGGGGGAATTCAGGAAAGAAAACACTTTTCCGAAAAAGGTTTATGAAGAGGATGCATTTGAATATCATAGAAAAAGATTACTCTCTTTTGCTGATTTGGATGCTATAAAGGAGAAAAAGATTAAAGTTGTTGTGGATTCCTGCAATGGTGCGGCTTCCCCCTATGTAGAAGAATTCTTAAAAAAGCTTGGATGTGATGTAATTGTAATTAACAATGATGTTAATTCTCCCTTTCCTCACTCCCCCGAGCCTTTACCTGAGAATCTTAAACAGCTTTCTGAGGCTGTTAAAAAGTATGGAGCTGATATAGGTTTTGCTCAGGATGCAGATGCTGACAGATTGGCTGTTGTTGATGAAAGGGGAGAACCCATCGGAGAAGAGTATACACTTGCTCTCGGGATTTTATCCTATTTGAGATACAAAAAAATATCTCCGATTGTAGTAAATCTTTCAACTTCAAGAGTTATAGAGGATATTGGAAAGGAGTTTAATGTTAAAGTCTTTCGTTCCAGAATCGGTGAAATTAATGTTGTAGAGGAGATGTTAACTTATGATTCTTTTATAGGGGGGGAAGGTAATGGTGGTATTATTGCAAAGGATGTTCACCTTTGCAGAGATAGTTTCACAGGGATGGTTTTAATTTTGGAACTTCTGGCAAAAACAGGAAAAAAGGTTTCGGAGCTTAAGTCATCTTTTAATCAGTATTTTATAAAAAAAGAAAAGGTAAAAGTTTCTTTAAGGCAAAGCCTTTTGATAATGGAAAAGCTAAAGAGAAAGTACAAAAACGAAAAATTGAATTTTAAAGATGGAATCAGAATCGAATCCGATGAATTTTGGGCCCTTATAAGACCATCCAATACAGAACCTGTGATAAGGGTTTTCATTGAAGGGAAGGATAAAAAACATGTGGAATCTCTTTTTAAAGAAATTTCCGATGAGATAAAGAGATTAAGGAGGTAATATGGAAATAATAATTTTAAAAGACTATGATTCAATGTGTAAATATGCAGCCAGGAGAATAATCTCTCTTGTAAATAGTAAACCGGATGCAGTTTTGGGACTTGCCACAGGAAGAACAATGGTGGGAGTTTACAAAGAGCTTGTGGATGCTTTTAAAAGGGGGGAAGTTGACTTTTCTCTTGTGACTACATTTAATCTTGACGAATACCTTGGAATTTTGCCGAATGATCCTGTAAGTTTCCGATATTTTATGGAGGAACACCTTTTTAAACATATAAATATACCCCGTGAAAACATCCATATTCCCTATTCTCTTGCAAATCCTCCGACAAAGGAATCGGAAGAATACGAGAGAAAGATAAAAGAAGCCGGCGGTATTGACCTTCAGCTTTTGGGAATAGGGAGAAACGGACATATCGGGTTTAATGAGCCAACTTCATCTTTCAGCTCTCGCACAAGGATAAAAACACTGACGGAAAAAACCTTAAAAGACAATTTTCCGGATGGAAATGGTCCTAAGTATGCTATAACAATGGGACTTGGAACAATAATGTCTGCAAAAGAAATAATGCTTTTAGCTTCGGGAGAATCAAAAGCCGAAGCAATAGCAAAATCAATAGAAGGACCCGTTTCAACATCAACACCTGCTTCCATTCTTCAACATCACCCGAAAGTTGCTTTTATAGTTGATGAGAAAGCAGCTTCTTTATTAAAGAACAAAGCCTATTATAATTGGGTGTGGAAAAATAAGGAGAGAGCTGAAAGCGGTCATGTTTATAAAAAAGGACTTGTTAGAGTGGAGACACCCTCTCGAATCTGTCTTTTCGGGGAACATCAGGATTACCTGAATATGCCTGTAATTGCTGCTGGTATTAATCTTACAATGGATATAACAGCTGAGAGGCTTGGTGAGAAAAAGGTTGATTTTTATCTTTCTGATTTTAATACAAGCAAAAGATTTGAACTTAATTTTCCTCTGAAATATGATGAGGAAAGAGATTATGTTAAGAGTGCTTTCAATGTTCTAAAAAGAGAGGGGGTTAATATTGATTGGGGAGTAAGGGCTTCTGTTTCCTCAACAATACCGGTAAATGCCGGAGCATCAAGCTCTTCAGCTCTGGTAGTAGGAATAATTAAATTATTGCTTGAACTTGCCAATGATAAGAGGAAAAACTCTCCGAAAGATATTGCCGAATGGGGATTTAAAGTTGAAGTTGCAGAATTTAATGAACCCGGAGGTAAAATGGATCATTATTCCTGTGCTTATGGAGGAGTGCTCTATCTTGATTTTGCAAAAGAGATTGTTGAAAAATTACCTGTGGCTTTGAGTGGCTTTGTTTTGGGGCATTCCCTTCAACCGAAAGACACAAAAGGAACATTAAGAAGAGCTAAAGAGGCTCAAATTGAGGCGATTAAAAAATTAAAAGAGATGAAGCCTGATTTTGAATTGGGCAAAAACTCCTTTGAAGAGATGGAGGATTTTGTGAAAAAACTTCCGAAAGAATTAAGAGATTACGGTGAAGCAGCTATCAAGAATAGAGAGCTTACGAAAAAAGCAAAAGAGCTTCTTTTATCTGAAAATTTCAGTGAAAAGGAACTGGGGAAACTTCTTTTTGAGCATCATTCAATTTTAAGAGATAAGCTTAAACTTTCCACAAAGGTTATTGACAAGATGCTCAGTGAAGCGATGAAAGCAGGTGCCCTGGGCGGTAAAATAAATGGTTCCGGTGGTGGAGGTACAATGTTTGTTTATGCTCCCGGAAGAGAAGAATGGGTAAAAGAGGCTTTTGAAAAAATGGGTAAACCTGCCTATATTTTAAAAATAGGGGAAGGCACCAGAGCTTTCTATTATTAAAGCTCAAAAAGAGCAATGGTTTCAAAATAGGGAGTATGAGGAAACAAGTCTAAGAGAGAAAGTTTTTTTAAAGAGTAATTGTTTTCGGATAATATTTTTGAATCTTTTGAAAATCCTCTTTGAGAGCAGGAAATATAAATTATCTTTTTGTATCCCTTTTTTACAATTCTTTTCATTGTTCTCTCATCAACTCCTGAACGGGGAGGATCAAGTAATATTAAATCTGCCGGAGGGAAAGAAAAATTTGAACTTACAATTCTGTAAGCTTTTATATCCGGAAAATTTTCTTTTAAAAGTTTGAATGAAAATTTGTTTGATTCAACCGCATAAATTTTTTTAAATTTATTTTTCAAAACGGGGATAAAAAAGCCTATTCCTGAATAAAGGTCAATAGCAGTATCTCCTTGTTCAATATATGAATCAACTGTTTCCAACATCTTTTCCAATAAAAATATATTGCTCTGAAAAAATGAAACAGGAGAAACCTTGTATTTAAAGTCTTTTACCTTTATCTCCGAAATTGAATCTTCTTCTTTCCCTTTGTAAGAAAAAGTCGTCTTTTCAAAAAAATCATAAGGGAAGTTTGAAAGAGGATTTTCCGAAAGGTATGCATAAAGGTGCTCTTCCGTAAGATTGTAAAAAAGATCTACCTGGTGAATAAATGGCATTTTATCTGATTCATTCCATTTTCTTATAAAATTATTTATTCTTTTATGATAGAGAAGGCACTCCTCTATTTTTATAACCGATGTTTTCCCCTTTTCAATAAAGCCTATCTTACCATCCTCTCTTCCCTTAAGCTTTGCTCTAAGCCTATAATTGAAAGGAGGAGATGATATAATATTAATGTCTTTTTCGGAAAAATTGAAAAAGCTATCAATATTTTTTTTAAGAATTTCCTTTTTGTATTTCAGCTGATGCTTATAATTAATGTGTAAAAGATTACAGCCTCCACAGGAATTATATATAGGGCATTTAACCTCAACTCTGTGCTTCGAAGGGGATATTACTTGTAAAATTTCTCCCCAGAGTTTCCCTTTACTTTCCTCTTTGATTCTAAATTCAATCTCCTCCCCTTCTATTGCATAATGAATATTTATTGAACCGGCCGGGGAGTTTAAAACTCCCCAGCCTTTATCTGTGAGCTTTTCAATCTTTCCTTTTAAAGTTTCTCCTATTTTCAATTATTCTTTATAATTAATTTTGTTTACTACAGAATAAACCAAAGGAATGACAAACAATGTTAAAAATGTGGCAACAGTAAGTCCTCCCACTATTGAAAGCCCTAAGGGTATTCTCATAGAGGCTCCCTCTGATCTTGTAAAAACCATGGGAAGCATTCCGAAAATTGTTGATGTTGCAGTGATAAGGACAGGTCTTAATCTTGTGGATGCTCCTTTTATAACGGCTTCAAAAGAATCCATACCAGCTCTTCTTAATTGATTTATATAATCTATCATAACAATTCCATTGTTAACTGCAATTCCGGCAAGTATTATAATTCCCATAAAAACTATTATATTCAAAGTGGCTCCTGCTATGAGAAGTGCGAAAAGAACTCCTATAATTGCAAGGGGGACAGTGAACATAATAACAAAGGGATGCAGTAGATTTTCAAACTGTGATGCCATAATCATATAAACAAGAAGAACAGCTATGAGAAATGCATAAAATAAATCTTTAAATCCTGATTTCATATCCTCATACTGTCCTCCATATTCAATGAAATATCCCTGAGGTAAGTTTTTTTCAAGTCCTGAAAGGGAAGTTTTTAGTTCCTCTATCGTTGTTCCCAGATCTCTTCCCATTATATTTGCGAGAACTGATATTTTTCTTACCTGATTTTCTCTCTCAATTTTCAATGGGCCACTTCCATAACTTATTTGAGCAACATCTTTTAAGAACACTGTTTTATCCTGCTTTGTTATTATCGGCAATCTTTCTATTTGATTTATGTATTTTCTATCAGAATTTTTCATAATGACCCTTATGTCATATTCTTCTCCTTTCTCTTTATACCTTGTGTAGACCTTTCCGAGAGTGTAAGTATGAACTGTTGAAGCTATCTCATAGACGGTAAGTCCGACTTTGTAAGCTCTTTCCCTATCTATTTTAATGTGAACTTCTTTTCTTCCGGAAGAGTATGAGCTGTGAATATCAACAAAACCTTTTATTTTTCTCATATTCTCTTCAACATTGTCTGAAATCCTTTTAAGCATATCAAGATCCTTCCCATAGATTTTGACATCAACAGGATACATTGAACCTCCCATCATTGCCTGCCCGAGATCAACTGCCTCTAATTTTTCACCTTTATATTTTGGTAAAATCTTTTTTACCTGCTCCACTATTTCCAGACCAGTATACTTTCTTTCAAGCTTTGGTACAAGTCTTATCCAGAATACAGCTTCATGTGGTCCCTGAGGATTAAAAGCTTCTCCAGCCCCTCCCTGCTCATTCTTTTCATCGAGTCCGACAATTGTGGTAACAGAGACAACATCTTTTCTTTCGGAGAATTTTTTCTCTATTTCTTTGGCAATCTTATCAGTTGTATCAAGAGCTGTTCCTACGGGTAACTTTAATTTTAAAAGAACTATTGGTCTGTCAGTGGCAGGCATAAACTCCTTCCCTATGAACTTTAATATACCGAAAGAGAGTACAAAAATAATCAAAACCCCTATAAGAACCTTTCTTCTGTTTTTAAAAGCTGTTTTAAGGAGTTTTATATATGTTCTTTTATATTTTTCAAATGATTTTTCCTTTGCTGTTTTTGAGTAAATTTCTTCCTTTGTCATACCTTTGAAAAACACTGATGTAAGCATGGGAACTATCGTAAGAGCAACAAAGAGTGATGATAAAAGTGCAAAACTTACAGATAAAGCAAGTGATTGGGAAAGTTTTCCGACCACGCCTGATGCAAAAATCATAGGGAAAAACACCCCGACCGTAGTAAAAGTTGAGGCTGTAATTGCCATTGCCACCTCTTCTGTCCCTTTGGCTGAGGCATAATCAGCATCTTCTCCCTCTTCAAGATGACGGAATACATTTTCTATAACAACAATTGAATTATCAACTAACATTCCTATCCCTAATCCGAGCCCCATTAGGGTAATGAGATTTAATGTGTATCCTGCAACATAAAAGGAGATAAATGTTGCAATTATTGAAAGTGGTATGGATATAATAATTGTAATTGTGGGTCTCCAGTTTGAAAGAAAAACGAAAATTAAGATTACAACTAAAATACCTCCCATTATTACATTTGAACTTGTACCTTTTGCAATTGTCATAACGGATTCACCCTGATCCATTGATTTGTAAAGTTTTATGTCTTTGGGTAATTTTTTCTGTATCTTTTTTATCTCTTTCTTAACCTTTTTGGCAACTATTGCTGTGTTGGCTCCTGAGCTTTTTGTAACAATTAAAAACACTCCCTTTCTTCCATTCACTCTGCTGTATGTTCTTGTATCCTTTTTACCGTCAACAACTTCTGCTACCTCGGAAAGTCTTATGATTTTACCTGTCCTCGTATAGCCAACAGGAATCTTTTTAATTGTATCAAGACTTGTAAATTCCCCGACTGTTCTTAAAATGTACTCATCATGACCTTTAATTATATATCCAGCAGGCTGATTAAGGTTTTCGGCTCTTAGAATCTGTAATATCCTGTCAGGGGATATTTTTAAAGCAGTAATTTTTTCCCTGTGAAGCTGTATTTGAATCTCTCTCTCTTCTGGGCTCATCACCAAGCAGGATGCAACGCCCTCTATTCTCTCTATTCTTTCAGCTATTTCATCCTCTACATATGTTTTAAGCTCTGAGATTTTTCTATCTCCCACGACTCCATACATCAAAACAGGAAATTGTGATATATCAAATTTTAAGACAACTGGCTTTGACACACCTTCAGGTAAAAATTTTTCATAAAGCCCAATTGTCTCTCTTATATCCTGAGCTGCAAAATCAAGATTTGTCCCCCATTCAAATTCGACATTAATAATTGAGATTCCCTCTTTTGAAGTTGATTTTATGTCTTTAACATTAGAAACAGTGCTTATCCACTGCTCTATAGGTTTTGTTACCATCTCTTCTATGTCTTCGGAAGAAGCTCCCGAGTAAGGAGTTACGATTGAAACAGTAGGGAATTCTATATCCGGCATCAAATCCACACCCAACTTTGTATATGAGATATAGCCCACCAAGACAATTATTAAAGTGAGCATTGTAATTGTAACTTTCTTTTTTACAGAGAAAGACGGAAGGCTCATTTTGTCTCCTCCTTAACCTTTGCTTTATCAAAAAGCCCGAAATTACCCTTTACTACAACGAATTCTCCTTCTTTGACACCTGATAGGATTTCGGTTAACTCAGGATTTGAAAGCCCTGTTTTAACTTTTCTTTCTCTCACAATATCACCGGTTTTCACAAAAACCTTTCCATTCTCAAGGATAGCTTTTGTGGGTATTATCAGGGCATTTTCTTTCCAATTATAGTGAATCCTTACTTTTACTATATTACCGGGTAGGATTTTCCCTCCCTTATTTTCAGCTATTATTTTAACAGCAACAGAGCTTGACATTGGATCAGATTTTTCATTTACTGCAAAAACCTTTCCTTCCAATACTGTTTTATCTGATATTATCTCGGCTTTTTCTCCTTTTTTTATTAAATGGACATCAGAGTGTGGGATATTAAGATTTACATAAATTTTTGAAAAATCTTCTAAAACATAGACTCCCGTACCCTGAGAAAATCCTCCCATTGAAGGATTGATAAAATCTCCCTCTTCTTTGAATTTTCCTGTGATAATTCCTGAAAAAGGGGCTCTGATTTTTGTACTATTGTATTGAAATTTTGCCATTTCAAAAGCAGCTTTTGCCCTTTCAAGATTGCTCTTGGCAAGCTTGTAGCCTGATACTGCCTGCTCATATTGAGCTTTTGAAACTCCATTCTTTTTATAGACCGCTGATATTCTTTCCATATTCTTTTTTGCATCTTCAAAAGAAATTTGTGCTGCTTCAAGTCCTGCCTTTGCCTGCTCGTATTGAGCTTTGAAAACAGTATCTTCAAGTTCGAAGATTAACTCTCCTTTTTTAACTTTATCTCCGATATCTCTATACATCTTTTTGATTCTTCCGGCTATCTCAGGGAGAATATTTGTTTTTTTGAATGATTCCACTGTTCCCGCATATTCTATATACTCGCTTATTTTCCCGATTTTTGCCGGAACTGTTGAAACTGTAAAAGCTACTATCTCTCCTGTATTTGTTTTTTTAATCTCCTTCCTCTTGCAGCTTACCATAAAGGCTATCCCTGCTATAACTAAGAGAATAATAAATGTTCTTTTTCTCATCTTTTCCTCCTTAAAACTTAATAATTGTATCTGAAATAAAAGTTTCTATTGTAAAAATATTTGTATAGAGCTCAAAAATTGATTGATAGTAGTTAAGCTCTGCAGATAAGTTTTGATTTTCAATGAGTTCCAGGTCAGTATATGAAATTAACCCTTCTTTATAGCTTGTTTTTGCAATTTCAAGCTCCTCCTTTGTATTTTCAAAATTATCTCTGGCTATTTTGATTTTTTCAAGTAAATAATTATTCTTTTTTATAAGATTCATAAGGTTGGCTTTCATATTTTTCTCATATGCTGCCACTTTGATTTCTGTTTCTTCTTTTTGTGCCTTTGCCATAGTAAGATTAAATTTTTTTGAAAATCCTTTGAATATTGAAAATGAGAGGGTAAGATTTATTGAATAATAATTGTCCCAGTCTGATAAATTTGAAAAAGAGTCTCCTCTGAAATTATACTGACCTCCGATTGCAAGAGTCGGGAGGAATTTGGAATAAGCAAGTTTTAGGTTATAGCTTGAAACTTTTTTTTGCTGAACAAGGGATTTTAGAATGGGGTTATTTGTCTCCATCTGTTTTTTTAGAAGCTCGGGATTGAGTTTTGCGGGATATTCCTTTATTTGACCTATTATTTCCACATTATCTTTAAGAGAAATCCCTATGATATTTTTCAGATTGTTCTTTGCTTCAAAAAGTTTTGAATCTATCTCTTTGAGTTTCGCATCCATCTCTCTTACTTTATTCTTTGCTCTTAAAAGATCTAATTTTTTAACCAGGCCCTGAGAGTACATGACTGCTATCTTTTCCTTGGTATCCTTGGCAAATTTAAGTCCATTCAAAACAATCTCTTTTGATTTTTTTAATAGGATTATTGAATAAAAAACTGTTTTTGTTTTTGCTCTTATTTCATTCTTTTTTGCCTGAAGAAGGCTTTCCTGAGCCTTTTCAAGAGCTGTTGCAAGCTTTGAATTGAAAAATATGGCACCTCCTGTGAAAAGTGGTTGTGCAAACTGGAGTGTCATCTGATAATTTCTTGTAAAATCCATCTCTATCTTTCGCGGAGGTTGGCCGGGAATGAAGGAAGGCATTATTATTGTCATAACCTTTTCCTTCATAACTCTGTAGCCTGAAAGATCAATTGAAGGAAAGTATGCTGAATAGGACATATTCATCCTTGATTTCGCCTGTTCTACTTTTTGTACCTCCTGTAAAATTTCGGGATTATGTTCAATTGCCATTTTTTCAGCCTGTTTTAAGGTAAGTTTATAGGTTTTTGCATGTAAAAAGCTGGCAATACTGAATATTAAAAAGAACAAAAGTGTTTTTTTACTCATTTTACCTCCTCAAATAAATATAGGTTTATTGGGATTTTAAGAGAAAATAATTCTCGCCACCGGAAAATTTCCACTAATGCTTCAGGTCTTTGCTTTGACATTTTATCTCCTTTTTATCCCGTTTATTATTACTTCCACTATATTTTCAGCTACTTTTTCAGTATCTTTTATTTTCAAATCCAGAAAGATTATTTCAAAACTAATCTCTTTCATAATTCCCAGATAAGAAATTGCAAGAAACTCAGGATCAAGATCTTTTCTTAATGTTCCATTATTTTGCCCCTCTTTAATAAGGTTTATTAAGAATTCCTTTCTCTTGGCTCTGTTTCTGAATATTGTCTGAAAATGGAGCTTTTTATCTTCACTACTTTTGAAGAATGAGCCTGTTTCAAAAAGTGCTATTCTCATGATTTGCTTGTGTTTTAAAAGAAATTCAATTGTTTTTAGGATTATTAACTTCATATTCTTAAAAACGCCATCTTCAGGATTTAAAGAGGATAAAATTTTCCTGTCAATTTCATCATTTATACTTATCAATACCTGATAAAACAACTCCTCTTTGCTTGAAAAGTATTTGTAAAGGGTGGGTTTTGAAATGTCCGAAGCTTCCGCAATTTCATCCATAGTGGCATTTTTAAAACCTTTTTCTTTGAATATTTCCTTTGCCTTTTCAATGATAAATTTTTTAATTGCCTCTTTCATTTTAACCTCAAGTTAAAATATTTAACTAACGGTTAATTATATTTACCTTGAGTTAAAATGTCAAGCCCTTTTGAAAATGTCAAGTCTCACCCCCCCGAGCTCTGAGTTAATTTTGTTGATTTGCCTTTTGTATATGTTTTTTTTACGAAATTAAATAATTATAATAATTAATACAAAGTTACCCGTAGCTATTGGAGCGAAGCATAAATCCATTTTGACTTTTCTGACAGTATCTACAATAAATTAAGGGTGAATTACAAATGAATGGAGAAAATCATTTTATTATAAAATTAGTAAGGTTGTTTTTAGAACAAGACAAAACTTCAGGTTTGATGGCTGTGGAAAGTAGCTATTTGATACGATCCCACGGACAACGGACAAAATCAAAAGCGTTTATATCCCCTCTGCTCTTTTCGGGAGAGTATTTGAGACACCAGAACTCAACTTTTACTTTTACATGATCTCTTTTGGAAGGTGAGGGGTTTGTATCTGCTCTTAAAGTGGTCATCCAGAGCTTACTCGGATGCAATTTTAAAGTGTGGTCAAGGGGATTTCCTGAAAATGCCACTCCCCATCCATAATAAACCGACTTTGCATTCCAATCAAAGTGAGCTTGTCCGCAATTTCCATAGACATGCTCGATGGGTTTTTCAGGAAAGCTGAAATATATGGTAGCCTTTTTGTCCGTTATCTCCCCCATGATCTGAACTTTAAATTTTTTACCTTCCGCTTTTGGATGACATTCCGTGAATTTACCGGGACTCACTTGTAATTCTTCATAAAAATGGGCTCCCATAAAAGCACCGGGATTGAGATTATACTTGTTAATCACTTTTTCATTATCTGTGACTACCCAGCGATTTTTCCCGTCCGGTACCACGAGCACATAGTTAATTGAGACGACTTTAGCATGAATTTTCCACCAATATTTGCTTCCCGGACAGCTTGCTTTTAACCATGGCTTTATACCACAATTCCCCCATCCTACATCCCTATCAAAAGTAACAGTTACTCTGAGCATAGCACGCTGCAAAGGCTGACCGTTTGATGCTATTATTTTTGAAATATCTTTTGCTTCAATGAACTTATTTTTTGATTTGATATTGTTTGTTGTGTTTGAGGAAGAGAATGGTAAATTAAAAATTTGTGTTTTAACAAAATCATAAAAAGAGAGGTCTTTAAAATCAAGGCTGTTTTCTGCTTTTGCATTAATTGAAAACAAAAATAAAAAGATAAAGAGAAACAGAAACATTTTTTTTGCTTTTTTCAACATTTCCTGCCTCCTTAAATTAAAAAACTCTTAAAATCATTATTTTTTATTTTAATAAAAGATACAATTATTTACAATATCCCCCCAAAGACTCGAGTAACAAAAAGCCATTTAAAAGCCGAACAGCCGAGCAGCTGAGCAGCTACAGTGTGTCTGTCTTGCCCTAAAATAACTATATTTTTACAATCTTTCCAGCTTTACAGTAAAGTGTCTCATGATTGGAGCTTCCTCTATTATTTTAAATCCCCTCTTTATCTTATCCCTTCTTTCCAGCACATTTGCAGCTGCAACAGCCACATAGTTCATATGATTGTCAGTATATACTCTTCGCGGAATAGCAAGTCTTAAAAGTTCAAGTTTTGGATATCTTTCCTCTCTGGTTATAGGATCTCTATCCGCTAAAATAGTTCCGATTTCAACTCCTCTTACTCCACCTTCTATGTAAAGCTCAACTCCCAAAAGCTGAGCCGGATACTCACTCTGGGGGATGTGGGGAAAAAATCTCTTTGCATCCAAAAACACTGCATGGCCTCCGACAGGCTTGAGAATGGGTACTCCGTACTCCTTTAATTTTTCTCCGAGATATTCAACCTGTCTTATTCTTGCTTCAAGATAATCAAACTCCGTGCCTTCGTAAAGTCCCCTTGCAAGGGCAGCCATATCCCTTCCGTTCATCCCTCCGTATGTTACAAATCCTTCAAACATTATATTAAACACACTTGCTTTTCTGAAAAGCTCGGGATCGCGCATTGCTATAAAGCCCCCCATGTTCACTATTGCATCCTTTTTACTGCTCATTGTCATACCGTCCGCATAAGAAAAAATCTCTCTGACTATCTCCCTTATGCTTTTGTTTTCATAGGCTTTTTCTCTCTTTTTTATAAAATAAGCATTTTCAGCAAACCTTGCCCCATCTATGAAAAGTTTTACTCCGTATTTTTTACAAAGCTCTGATACTGCTTTTATATTTTCAAGGGAAACAGGCTGTCCCCCACCTGTATTATTGGTTATTGTGATTATTACAAATGGAATTTTTTCTATCGGGTTTTCCTTAAAAACCTTCTCAAGCTTTTTTAAATCAACATTTCCCTTAAAGGGATAATCGGAGTCAGGGTCAAACCCTTCGTCAATAGTGCAGTCAACCGCTCTGCCCTTTCTGAACTCAATATGTCCTTTGGTTGTGTCAAAGTGAGAGTTTCCCGGGATTATGTCTCCTTCCTTAACCAAAACGGAAAATAGAACATTCTCGGCAGCTCTTCCCTGATGGGTGGGGAGAAAATAATCAAATCCTAAAACATCTTTTATCGCTTCCTTTAATTTATAATAAGAGCGAGAGCCAGCATAACTTTCATCTCCTTTCATAAGCTCACTCCACTGGTGATCACTCATTGCACCTGTTCCTGAATCCGTAAGAAGATCTATGAACACCATATTACTTTTCAGATTAAAAAGATTATAATAATTTTCTTTTATATACCTTTCTCTCTCCTCTTTTGTGGTCCTTTTAATATTTTCCACCATTTTAATTTTAAATGGCTCTGCAAATGGTAATTTCATAATAACCTCCTATGGAAACTTAGGAGTAATTATATATGAGTTTTTCCTTTTGAAAAAGTCCCGCAAACCCGAACATCTGAGCAGCCGTTTTAGCTTTAAGGTAGCTTTTTTATGGTAAGATGGGATTTTTTGTTCAACTGATGGTTATTCAGCCGCTTTTCAGAAGCTTTGCTCTTAATAAGTTTTTTAATTCAAAGTATTTTTATAAATAAAAAAATATAGTATATTTTCATATGAAAAACAGTAGAAAAATTATCGGATTTTATGTTGTTTTATCTTTTTTCCTTGTGTTTTTTATGCCTGAGAATAAAAATTTTAAAAAAGCTTTCAGAACCGATAATATCATGCTTTTGAAGTTTGGAGGAGTTAGAGCTTCCGAGTACGGTATATCCCCTTTTCCCTCCGCAGAAGAGTGGACAAGGTATGCTGTTAAAATGAGCCAGAAGTTTGAAAATTTTGAGCCTGCAATTATCTGGATTTTGGGTGTTACTTGGGATGATGGAACCTGTGAGCTTAGCTTTCCTTCGGATGGAAAAGAGTATCCTTACATAGAGTTTTCAAAAAAGGATGAGAATGAGGAATACCTAAATTTTTTTGATTCAAGAGGGATTAAGGTGTTTTTACAGGTTGAGCCCGGAAATGCTGATGTTGAGACTCTCATATCATTGGTTCTTAAAAGATACGGACATCATAGCTGTGTTGTAGGCTTTGGTGTTGATGTCGAGTGGTACAAATGGAATGAGTATGATGAGGGAAAAGCTGTATCAGATGATGAGGCTTTAAAGTGGGTAAACAAAGTTTTATCATTTAACAGAAATTATGCTTTGTTTTTAAAACACTGGGAGATTGAAAAAATGCCTCCGGATTACAGAGAGAGGCTTATTTTTGTGAATGATTCCCAGGATTTGGGAGCTTTGGGACAGATGAAGATAGAGTTTCAGAATTGGGCAAACTTTTTCTCACCTTCTCCGGTTGCATTTCAGATTGGTTATGAATCTGATAAAAGTTGGTGGCAATACTATTATGATCCGGCAGGTACAATCGGAAGAGAGCTTATTAATATTATCCCGAATTTAAATGGAATATTTTGGGTTGATTTTACCTTAAAGGATGCTTTTATAAAGAGAAAGAGGGGGACAAGGTAGTTATTTGTATTGATACCGGAGAGTGTTTAATTTTTCCAAAATTAATCAGGCCAGAGCTTAAACTTATTTTAGTTTTTACTTGTAAATTCCTTCTCTTGGTTCAAAGGAAAGGAGATAAATACTATTTTCCTCTTCTTTATATTGATAAATTAATCTTCTTTGCTGGCCTTTTACAAAATATTTATAGCTTCTTAGATCTTTAAACTCTCCTTTGAGTTTTTTTCCTATGAGAGGTGTTTCCATAATTTTTAAAATAGCTTCCTTCAAAGCACTTTTTTCATTTTCTTCTTTTATCTTTTTTCTTAATCTTTTAAATTTGGGAGTTTCATAAATCCTCAATGTTGAACTCCTCAACCATACCCTCTTCAAGTTCTGCTTTTGCTTCCAAAATATCCTCTATCTCTTTTGTTGTTAATTCCGGATTTTTAAGGGCTAAAAGCCCTATTCTAAGAACATGTCTTAATGCACTTGAAAAATCTCTGGATTCTTTGTTGGCGTATATTTTTAGCTCTTTTAAAATAGACTCATCCAAATTTACTGTTTTTCTCTTCATTATTACCTCCTCATATATTATATGATAATTTCATACATCGTCAAGGTATATATTGCTTGTTTTCTTTGTTTCACATATTTACAAAGATTGATTACTTGACTTTATTTTTTTGTATTAAATGCAAATCAAAAAAAATTCTATTAAATTCCCTCATAAAGCCTCCGATTAAAAATTATGAGAGTGGATTCGGTTTCAGCGGCTTTTAGTATCTCTCTTCTTAAACAGGAGGCTGAAATAAAGGTTGATAAAATCACGATAAAGGAAAAAGAAGTTATCTTTAAAATGAATGTTAAAGTTGAGGTAAGCTTTTCATTTGTAAAAAAGATTGTCCGTGAGGATAACAAATTAGATGATGATTTGCTTGAGGTTTTAAAACAGATGGCTGTTGAACTCTCCAAACTTGCCATTAAAAAGGGAAGAAAAAGAATAAGTCTCAGATTTTTTGATCAAAAAACAGCCCTAAAAATAGCCTCTTTTGAAAAGGGAAAATTTTTAAAAGATTATATTTCATTGATGAAAATCATAGAATTAACCCATGATATTTTGTACAGAGATGATAAAAGTGTTGAGCATTATGAAATAGTGCCGAAAGTCACGGACTATTTAATAAAGCGGAAAAAGGTGGATTATGTACTTGAGAGGGGAAATCTCACCTTTAACTTTGATTTCGTAAAAAGAGCTTACTCTTCTGAAATAAGAGCTTAAAGTTTATTCCTCTTCGGATTTAATCTCCTCTTCTTCTGTTTTTTTATAATGAGAGTCAATCAGGGCAAATTCAGAACCCATTATTGAAAATTTTACAAAAAGCTGGAACATAAAGTATAAAAAGTGAAAGAACATCAGGATTAAAACCTGACCCCAGAGCTTTGCTCCCAAAAATTGTGTAATCAAATTGTAAATATAGAAAATCAAAAGGGCTAAAATTCCGTAAAACACATAAATCAATACGAACACCGGATATTTTTTCAAAGACAGAGCGGCAGAGGTGAGAAATGCCCTAAAAGATGATTTTTTCTCCTTTACTGTGATTATTCTTGTGCTATCAAGAAGAGCCATAAGGTAAATAAAAAGAATCGGTATTAAAGCCACGAAGATATAATAGATTATTGATGCTGTAGTAGGATTTTCCGTTACCGTGTTTCTGCTTTTCATATAGAGTTTTCCTAAAAGCACGAGCGTTACTATTATAAGAGGTATATTGTATATCCAGGAGAGCAAAACCTTTCTGTAATTTTTCCAGCTTTTTTCTGCTCCGGATAAATTTTCAAGATAAGATTTGACTATGAATTGAGAGTAAAAAAAGTAAAGAATAAACGCAAAAAATACAAAAGAGAGAAGCATCGGCTGAATTTCTCCGTGTTTTGAAAGATAGAGCATTAGATAGGTAAAGTTAAAATTTTTAAGGTTATCTCCCATCCCGGCTATCTTTGCCAGACCTGATAAGCCTGTGTTTAGCATAAGATAGAGTGAGAGATATACAAACATATAAAATGCAAAAAGTCTGTAAACTAAATTTCTGTTTTTTATTGATGTCCAAAACCCTTTTATTATACTTTTCATTTTAACCTCCTTATAATGGGAAAATTGAGAGCAGAGCTGACAGCATAAATGCAAAGACAGATGAGAAATGTTTTACAGGTTTACTATCCTCTTCGAGCCTGAGTGAATTGTTCAGAATATTTCTGTCTAATGCTATCTTTCCTTTTGGGTCTATTTGTACATAGGAAATACTGTTTTTCGAATAAAATTCAAATATTTTCCATCTTCCTTCACCATCCCATTTCAAATTTTTCTTTTTACCATTTTCAAAAACAACCTCTATCTCCACAGGTAAAACCCCGTTTCCATCTCTCATAACACCAATTCTATTGTAAAATTTTTTAGCTTTATTCTTTTTTATTTTTTCGGATTTTATGAACTTATCTCCGAATGTACCCGATGGTTTTCTCATTGGAACTGATCTCACCTCTTCAACACTATAATCAAGATACTTATTCTCAGTTATGAACTCTTTTATAAATTTACCCGCTTCATCTCCCATAATCTCTTTTATCGTACTAAAAAAATCCTCTGGTTTCGGATGGGTAAATTTGTATCTTTGAAAGTACTCTCTCATTGCCTTCCAGAAAAGTTTTTCTCCGTAAACATTTTTAAGGGTAAAGAGAGTCATTGCGGTTCTATGATAAGAATTAAAAGAATAGCTTGAACCATTGAAAAATTGCCAGCTAAATTTGGCTATTTTATCGTAAAATTTATTTTTGTTTACTGAGATTATTGCTGAATCATAGTCTCCCAAATGAAAAGAACCAATATTTGAAAGAGAGGTATGATAACCGAATTTTTCACTTAATCCGGCAATTTCGGAAAATGTGTTAAGCCCTTCGTCCATCCATGCATTCTCAAATTCATTATTTGCAACCATTCCATACCAGTACTGATGGCCAAACTCATGAAATGTTACCATCTCTATTGCATTGAAAAGGTATCTTGAGAGAATGTCAGAGTATCTTCCGCCTGTAATAAATGTGGGGTACTCCATTCCACCCGCTCTTTCCGCTCCCGGTGGAGGGTCAATCACGGTAATCACCGGATAGGGATACATTCCGTATCTTTTTCCGAAAAATTCAAGATCCCATTCAACAATTTTAAAATACCTGTCAATCGCCCATTTTGCATTATCGTATGTATATAATTTAATCTCTGTATTAATAGGAGGATTTGATTTTACTATTTTCTTTGTTTTTACTACAAAATAGGGAAAAGCAGACCATACAAAATCATGGACCTTTCTGCTTCTGTAAACAACTGTTTTTGTTCCGTTTGGATTTTTCCAGCTATTTTCTCTCACCCCTGCTCCGGCAACTTTATACTCAGGAGGGAGAGTTATTTCAGCATAATAATCTCCGAAATCAGCATAAAATTCAGAATGCCTGTGAAATTGATGGCAATTCCATGTACCATCCTTTTCAAGAACTCCCAATTTGGGAAACCACTGAGCAACAAGATAAAATTTTCCATTGTACCCTGTTCTTGCTATTAGTTTGGGAAGCTTTGTTTCAAATTCAATGTTTATTTCAGCAGTTTCTCCCGGTTTTATTGCAAATGGGAGTACAACCTTTAAAACAGTTCTATCCTCCGGATTATTATCGTCAGGCTGTACATAATAGAGATTCTTTATCTCTTCCCCATTTACTGTTATCTTTTTAATTTTTTCCCAGCCTGTCTCCTCTTTCTTTTTGAAATACGGCTTACTTTTCAGGTTTATAAATGCCTCTTTCATAAATGTTGTATCTTCATTTTTGAATGCATTTATGTACATGTGAAACATAAGCTCTGATACCTCTTTCTCGGAAGTATTTTTCCACCTTATAAGCTCAGTTCCTGCGACTGTCCTCTTTTCAGGGAAAAGTCTTACCTTGAAGGAATAATCAATGACTTTTTCATAGGCAATCAGAGGAACAATAAAAAAGATTAACAAAGCAAAGATAAGAAATTTATTTTTCATCTCTCCTCCTATGATTTTATAAATTTAATACGAAACCTGACGAAAAGTGTTTGAAAAAAATTTATCTTTTTACCAAACTGCCGGGGCAGAGCATATTCATTTTACAATTCGCACAAGCTTTCTTTCTGTTAAAAAAATTCGTATAAAAGCTCAACAATAAAAATAGAAAGAGAACAACTATTTTCCGGAATTCATACTTGAAAATCATTGATACAATAATAAGAATTATCGGGATTAAAGTAAGAAAACCGTAAACAATGGGAGCTATCCTCATTCCCGGTGACCCCGCAAAATCTTCCACCTTCCCTTTTTTAAAAAGAAGAGCCGATAATTTGCCCCATCCCATTGAACACCATTTCCCATAGTAAAAGCAGTTTGCGCATACTAATTTTTTAAGCAGTATAAAAGTAATAAGAAAAAACAAAAAATAAATAATGCCTGCCACAGGATTGAAAATATAGCTTGCCACAGTTCCAATTGTAATCCATAGTAATAGCAAGAGATTGTTAAGTGTAACGGAAGTCAATGGGTATGAATCAAGCCCTTTTTTAAATAATGAAGAATCCATTTTCACCTCCTCTTAATTTTTGCACAAAAAGAGCGTAAGTTCAAACTTCCCTTAAAAGCCAAAAGCCCACAGCCTCCAAGCATCCGAGCTAATCTTGATGATTTACTATTTGTATGGTGGATTTTTTTACGAAATTAAAATATCAAATAATCACTAACCAATCACCTGTAGAGCCGTAGCATGCTACGGCTCTACACCAATGACCGACAATAATGATTCAAACAACCCGTAGACCTTGGGTCTCCACATAAATCACGACTAATTAATAACAAGTCGGATAAAAAAATTTGATTTAACAAAAATTTAATTGTAAAATTTTGTTATATGAATGGTTATAGCTTTGTTTTTACTCAAGACAAAGAGAGCTTTGGAGGCTTCGGGGCTTTCAGCTTTGGGCTTTTAGAGGAGGTGTTTTATGAAAAAGAGAGGTATGGGGTGGATTCCCGATTTTCCGGATTTCAGGGATTGGACTGAGGAAAAGAGGGAGGTTAAAGAGCTTTTGAAAAAAACATCTGTTGAGAAAAAGAAGAGACTTCCTGCTGAAGTGGACCTTAGAAAATGGTGCTCTCCTGTTAAGGACCAGGGAGATCTTGGTTCCTGCACAGCTCAGGCTGCTATTTCCCTTTTGGAGTACTATGAAAAGAGAGCCTTTAATAAGTATATTGAAGGTTCAAGGAATTTTCTTTACAAGGTTACGAGAAAGCTTTTGGGATGGGAGGGCGATTCCGGAGCATTTATAAGAACTACAATAGGGGCAATGGTTTTATTCGGTGTCCCTCCTGAGGAATACTGGCCCTATGATGAAAAGAATTTTGACAAAGAGCCCACACCATTTTGCTATGCATTTGCTCAGAATTATCAGGCAATAAAGTATTACAGACTTGACACTCCCTCTCTTTCAAGGGAGACTCTTTTAAGAAGAGTAAAAAGTCATCTTGCAAGCGGTCTTGCTCTTATCTTCGGCTTCTCGGTTTATAGTTCCTACGAGCAGGCTGAGGAGGACGGAGGAAAAATTCCATTTCCCTGTGAAAAGGAAAGATCTGAAGGCGGTCATGCTTTGATGGCAGTGGGTTATTCGGATTTGATTGAAATCAAAAATGAACTCTGCGGAAAAAAGACAATAGGAGCTTTACTGATTAAAAACTCCTGGGGAACCGATTGGGGAGACAAAGGGTACGGCTGGCTTCCCTATGAGTATGTATTAAAAGGCCTTGCTGTGGACTGGTGGACAATCCTCAAAAACGAATGGGTGGACACATCAAAGTTTAAATAATTGTAATAAGTATTTTCTTTGTATATACCCGATTATTACCTTTTCACATCAATCCAGTCTGGCCATGTTTTAAGCTTTTTTGCCTCTCTGACTTCCTGTTTTAAAACCTCCACTGCTTTAAGGAGCTGGGAATCCTCTCCTTTTGCAAGCTCTCCCAATTTGTAAGGTACATAAACATCCGGAGGGCAGCCATTGTGCTCCATATTTGTAAATGTTCCGTCATTCACATACCATCCCCTGAAAGGCATTCTCACATAAGCCCCGTCTATAAGAATAACAGCTCCGGTTGATATAACGGCTCCGAAGGTCTGCTCTCCCACTAATTTCCCTCTTTTCAGTGTTCTTATTGACCAGGGGAAAATCTCTGCATTTGAATATGAATTCGGGTTTATAAGAACAACAATCGGTTTAGGCCAATTGTAAAATACCCTTCTTCCCTGAGGATAACCCTTTCCTCCGTCTCTCGGTATTGTTATCGCATGCTGTCTTGTCATAAGCATTGAAAGAAGAAGATCGGTAATCCAGCCTCCTCCATTGTTTCTCACATCTATTATAAGTCCGTCCTTTCCGTGAGCAACAGAGTAAAGCTCTTTTTCAAATTCCCTTGCATTTGAGGTTCCCATTCCTCTTATATGCACATAGGTGAGCTTTCCTCCGGAGAGCTTTTCAACAATCTTTCTTCTGTTTTCAACTATATTTTTATAAACAATGGTTTTTAACTCATAATAACTCACAGGTCTTATTATTATTTCTTTTGTCTCTTTTCCTCTCTTTACAGTAAGCAAAACCTCTTTGTTCACACTGTCTTCCATAAGTCTGTAAAAATTCGTGTGAGGTCCGATTTCAATATCATTTACCTTTAAAATAATATCTTCGGGATAAAGTTTTGAAATCTCCCTGTCAGCAGGGCTGTACTTGAATACCTTATGTATTCTCAAACCTTTTCCTTTGTAGTGCGGGCAAAATTCCACTCCTATGTAACCGGTTCTGACATCATTTTTCTTATAAGGTCCTCTTATCCCCTGATGGGAGGAGTTAAGCTCTCCCAAAAGCATTGTGAAAACATAGTTAAAATCATTTGAATTTCTTGTTTTTATTGCCCATGGTTTATAATAATCCCTATCCTTTACCCAATTTGTTCCGTGAAATTTTGAATCATAAAAATAATTGTAAAGGACTCTCCATGCCTCATTGTACTTTTGTGCGTTTTCCAGAGCTCTGTTTATTATGACCTTTGCTCTGAAAGGAATTGATTTGTATCCGCTTCCGTTTGTTCCTATTTTCGCAAATGTTCCGTTTCCCTTTTTAAAGTATATTTTCTTTCCCTTTTTACCAAAAACAATTTCGGAAGGATTGACCGCTGATTTTGTAAGCTTTTTCACATTAAGCTTTAATCCTTCCCATTTACCCAAAAAGAGATAACCTCCCTTATCATTCCTTGAAGCAAAGGCTATGGATTTGCTATCCGGTGATACTGCGATTCCGTATTCATGTCCGTAGATTGATGTTATTCTTCTTACTCTATTGTGAATATTTTCAAAATCAATTTTGACCGTAACTTTTTTATCTTTCTTATCCTTTTCTTCATTTTCAAGAGCCTTTTTTAGCTCATACTCATTCATCTCATCATACTTTTTCTCAAGAAAAACAGCGAAAACATCTATATTGTTGTCAACCGTTCTTTCTCCCATCTCTCCTCTTCTTGAAACAAAGTAAAGGACCTTTCCGTCAGGAGAAAAGACAGGGTCAGTGTCAATATCAGGGTGCCTTGAAATATTGTGGGCTTTTCCTCCGCTTGCGGGTATTATGTAAATATCAGTGTTAAAATCATTATCATCCTGAGAATAGGCAATCCATTTTGAATCGGGAGACCAGTTAAAGGTAAGCTCACTCCATCCTTTTACTATTGCTTTTTCCTTTCCTGTTTTAACATCCCTTATGATTAAATCCCCTTTTCCTCTTACAAATGCAAGTTTTGTTTTGTCCGGGGATAATTTCATCTCTCCTTCATCTTCGGGGGTGCTTGTAATTCTCTCTATTTTTAATTTTAAAGTTTCCGAAAGTCTGTCTCTTGTTTTATCTGCTGAGCTTACTTTGAAAATATCATAATTTCCGTATTTATCTGATGTAAAATAGAGAGATTTTCCATCTTCAGCCCAGCATAGGTTTTTCTCCCTTGAAGGGGAATTGGTAATCCTTTTGAGCAATTTTCCATCTTCACTCATTACAAAAACTTCACCTCTCACCACAAAAGCTATCTCTTTGTTGTCGGGAGAAAGAGCCATTGTTTCAGCTTTAGAGGTATAAGTTTTCTTAACTATTACCGGGTCTTTATAATCCGCAGGTGCATATATTTTTATCTCCTGCGGTTTTCCGTCATTTACCACTTTGTAAAGTTTATTTTTGTATTCAAATACAATCACATTTTTATTATTTGCAATTGACGGAAATCTCACCTGTCCCTCTTTGAAAAAGGTAATCTGTTTTACCGTACCGGTTTTTAACTCCTTTTTATAAAGATTAAATACCATATTCTTTGATCTGTCGGAAACAAAGTAAATATACCTGTCATCCGGAGAGAATTTAGGCCATTTGTCATTACCATTAAAATTCGTAAATTTTTCAAATTTTTTATCCTTTAAATTATAAAGATAGATTTCAATATTGGCAGAGCCTCTGTACCTCTTTCTAAGCTCAGGTGCTGTGCCAAAATTAAAAGCCACAAGATCTCCCTTATGATTGAAGCTTCCGTTTTTGGAAACTTCCGGAATTAAGATAAAAGGTGTTCCTCCGTAAACAGATACTTTGTAAACATTATAGTTTCTGTAAAAATGGTGTAGTTTTCCCGGAGTATGGAAAATTATGTATTTTCCATCGGGAGACCATCCGGTGACATAATCAGGGCTGTCTCTGAAGGTGAGCTGTCTCGGAGCTCCCCCATCAGCACTCATAACAAAAACATCAAAATTTCCATTTCTATCCGATGAAAAGGCAATATATTTTCCATCGGGAGTCCAGACAGGATTTATCTCAAATCCAATATTATCGGTCAATCTCAAAGCCCTTCCACCGTCTATTGAGACTTTCCATATATCACCATTGTATGAGAAAACCACACTTGTTCCGTCCGGGGAAA
>JAMOVU010000158.1 GCA_027067555.1 Candidatus Aminicenantota bacterium
ATAGCTTCTGAGAGATCTTTCCCAACTTTAGTTTCATTAATGTCAAAAGCAGCTACAAATTCAATATCAGAAATATGATAACCACCCAGGTTAACATGCATCAAACCGGGTACAAATTCATCATCCCTTGCATTTTTATAGTACTCCACGCCCTGAACTAAAGATGATGCGCAATTACCAACTCCGATAATTGCAACTCTTACTTTATCCTTTCCCATAGCAACCTCCTCTAAAATATAGATAGTTTAACATATTTTTTGGGATTTTTCTTTATGTCAGCTATTAAATTCTTTAATTCTTCAATAGTTTTATTTAAATTTTCAATATATTTGTCATCATTGAGAAACTTTCCAGCACTTCCCTTTCCATTGTTTAGTTTATCTGAGATTTTGTCTAATTTTTCAGTTAAGCTGCTTAAATTTTCAACCAATTTATCCACCTTTTTCATAGACTCTCTTCCCTTTTCAGCTGTTACATTCAGCTCTTTTCTTGCATCTTTAAGGAAAAGGGTTAGGTTATCACCGGCTTCCCCGATTTTTTTTATTTGTTTGTTATACTCTGTAACATTAACCTTATCTATTCTCTCATTAATTTTGACAAGGGCATTGTGCAACAGGTCCAGAGATCTTGAAACTTTAGCTATTTTATCCTCAAAATTTTTCTTTTTTATTCTTTCTTTTATTGTATTAAGGATTTCTTTTGCTTCAATCATTATATCTTTATTCTTCCCTTTTACTAAATCTCCCGCTTGTAAAAATTTGTCTGACATTCCAGGCTTAATTGTTATGGCCTTCTCTCCCATAAAATTAAGTGTGTTTATTTCAAACTTTGAGTCGGCCGGGATTCTGTATTTTTTCTTAACATCAACTCTTACTACAACACCATCCTTTTCAAATTTTACTCCCTTTGTCCATCCCACTCTGTATCCTCTCATATAAACCTGTGAATGATCCCTTAATCCTATTACATCATCAAACTTTACAAATATCTTGTAATCACTGGTGAAGAATATTCTTTTGTCAGCCAACCATAAAATTGTAACAAGAATTATTACAAAACTGAAAAATATCACAACACCAGAGATAAAACTCATTTTTTTATACTTCATATGTATCTCCTATTGAATATAAATATTCTAAAGTTTCATCGGAAATTTCTTCCTTTTTTCCAATAAAAATTATTTTACCATCCTTTAAAAGAGCGACTCTATCCGAAACTTTTTCCATAAGTTCTATATCATGAGTAACTATTATTGATGTGGCAGAAACTTTTTCCTTTAGTACCATTATAAGATTGCTAACAAGTTCCGCATTCTTTTTATCAAGACCTGTTGTAGGTTCATCGTAGAATATGTATTTAGGCTCCTTTATCATTGCCCTTGCTATTGCCACTCTTTTTTTCATTCCCCCACTAAGTTCTTCTGGGTATTTGTCGAGAACATCATCATTTAAACCTACAAAAGATAGGGCTTTCACAATCTTTTCTTCTATTTCATCTTCTTTCAATTTTTTATGCATTCTTAAAAAGAGAGCAAGATTCTCTCTAACATCAAGAAAATCAAAAAGTGCGCTGTTTTGAAAAACATAAGCGATCTTCTTTCTGAAATCTTCAAGTTCTCTTCTATTTAATTTTCTTATATCTTCGCCGTCAAAGTAGATTTCTCCTCCGTCTGGCTCCATCAGTCTAATCATACTTTTTATCATAACCGTCTTTCCCTGTCCACTTGGCCCAAGGATAACAAGGGTTTCATTATCATATATCTCAAGATCAACTCCTTTTAAAACCTCTTTTCCTTCAAACTGCTTTTTCAAACCTCTAACTTCTATCATAATAATAATTCTCCAAGATAATAATCAAAAATAACTATCATAATAGCGGATACAACAACTGCAAGAGTTGAGGACTCACCGACTCCCTTTGCTCCTCCCTTTGTTTTTAAACCAAAATAACTTCCTATAAGGGCTATGAAAAAACCGTAAACAGAAGGCTTTACCATACAACCGAAAATAATTTCAAAACTCTTGTAATCCATTTTTAAACCATTGATAAATTCATGGGCGGTAACCCACTGGCTAACTACTGTGGAAACAAAAAAGGAGCTAAATATTGCTAAAAAATTTGCAAATATTGTAATAACAGGAAGCATAATTAAGCCAGCTATAACTCTCGGCATTATAAGAAAACCAACAGGATCCAATGACATCGTTTCAAGTGCTTCTATCTGTTCTGAAATTTTCATACTACCTATTTCAGCAGCAAGGGAAGCTCCCAATTTTCCTGCAAGCACAAGAGCAAGAATCACAGGAGAAAGCTCTATCACCGTACTTTTAAAGATAACATTAACAACAACATATCTCGGTATTAGACTGGATGACTGATATGTTCCCTGCACCGTTGAACCAAGTCCGACAAAAATTGAAATTATGGCAGCAATCGGAAGGGTTTTTGCAGAAAAATTATACATTTGTTCTACAAGTTGTCTTCTGTAAAACCAAATCTTTGGAATAGCTTTGAGAGAGTCTATAAATAATAGAAATATCTCATAAACTGCTGTAAAAAAATTAATACCTTTTTCTCCTAAATTCTCAAAAAATTTCCTATCAAGCATCTTTTTCTTCCTTTATTACAGACATTATTGATTCTATCAAAACCTTCCCTCTTTCAACAAGAGGGAAGCTATAATTTTCAGTTCTCCAGCTTACAACTAAAAGCATTATAGCTCCGGCAATCATTTTTGTTATATGTGAAGGGTCTATTCTTTTTACCAAGCCTCTTGCTTGAGCTCTCTTTATAAGAGATGTCATAAGTCTTTCCCTTTCTTTCATTATTGCTGTGACTTTCTCTTTTATTGTAGGTGAATAGGAAAAAGCATCAGATGAAAAAATAATAGAAGTTATCTCTCTGTTACTCTCATAGTATTCAAGCTGAGATAAAAGAATCTCTTCAATTTTCAGAAGCTCATTTTTTGTATTTTTATATTTATTAAGAATTTCCTCGTGAATGGAAACTATCTTTTTGAAAATTTCATTTATCAGATTCTCTTTACTCTTAAAATATCTATAAACTGCTGGCTCTGTAATCCCCGTAAGTTCTCCCACTCTTTTCATGGAGAGGGCAGAGAATCCATCTCTGTCAATTATTTTAATTGCAATATCAAGCATCTCTTCTTTTCTTTGTGTATTCATTCTTTCACTCTCGCAGTTAGTTAGTCCTAACTAATGTATGGTATTGTAGCTTTTTTAATCTTTGGTGTCAATAGAGCAAATTTGATTTTCATCTTTTTACTTAATATAATAAATAATGAGTGGAATTGCCCAGCTTTTTGTTCTTTCGTTTCTTATTTTTGCAGTATTAGTATTTTATATTATTTTAAAGGAAAGAATAAAAAGAGAGATTAAGGAAAGGTATGTAAGAGAGCTTAAGGATGAAGGACTAAGTTACATAGAAGAGCTTGAGGCTGATTTCAAAACCATTTTATCCGAAAGCAAATCGGATAATGAAATTTTTAAAAGAATCAACATTAATCTTGCCTCTTTAAGACATTTTATAGAAGAACTTGATGATTAAAAATAAAAATTATCTTATCTTTTCAATACTTTTTTTTATTCTTTTTATTTCAATAAAGCTCCTCTCTTTCCCTTTTTTTAAGTATCATCCGGAAGATAAAGATGAATTTAAAAGTTTTTTTCATGAGAACTTTGATAATTACAAATATTTTTCCGAATTCATAGGTTTTCCTAAAATTCTAATATCTCCCCATGCAAACTATAATTTTTCGGGCAAAGTTGCAGCAAGAGCCTTTAATCTTCTGAAAGACAGATATAAACTGGTAATTATTCTCGGCCCCCCCCACTATGAATACTTCAGAGGCTTCGCTATCTACAGAGGAGATTACTTACTCTCTCCCTTTGGTAAGATTATGATAGCAAAAGATGAAGTTTTAATGCTTAACAAAAAAGTGAGAGGAACATTTCTGGATAAAAAATTGTTTGAGAAAGAGCATTCCATAAATATTCAGATTCCATACATTCAAGCTGTTTTAAAACACACAAAAATCCTACCAATTATCATAGGAGACACTAAAAAGAGAGAACTTGACATTCTCTCAAAATACCTTGAAAAATTGACAAAAAGAGAGGATACTCTCATACTTATTTCAACTGATCTCTCCCACTATCACAAACTTAAAACAGCAAAAGAGATAGATTTAAAAACAATTAAAGAGATTGAAAAAAAAAGGCCCGAACAATTTTTAAGACTTAAGAAGATGGGAATTATAGAGGCATGTGGATGGAGAGCCATCTACATAGGATTAAGAATAGCAAAAAAAGAAAAACTTAATTTTATTCCTGTTTCAAGGGGATATTCCTCTGATTTTGATGGCAATACAGACAGAGTTGTTGGCTATTTTTCGGGAATCTTTTATAAGGAAGAAAAGCTAAAAATTTCAAAAGCTGATAAAGATAAAATAATCGAAATAGTTAAAAATTCAATTCAAAAAAGAGAGCTTCCTGTAATGAATTTTGAAAAAAATCCCATATTAAGAAAAAGATTCGGAGTTTTTATAACTTTAAGAAAAAATCGTGTTTTAAGAGGTTGCATGGGAGCACTTGCCCCAAAAACTCCTCTATTCCTGACCTTAAAAGAGATTGCCTATGAAAGTGCTTACTCTGATAAAAGATTTAAACCATTACAAAAGGAAGAGATAAGAGAGCTCAGTGTTAAAATATCATTAACATATAATTTCAGGCAATTTTATAATTATAAAAATATAAAAATAGGAAAAGATGGTATTTTAATTATCAAAGGAGATAAGAGAGGAGTTTTACTTCCGGAAATTCCATTAATGTATCACTGGGGTAAAAAGGAGTTTCTAAAAAATACCTGTATCAAAGCGGGGCTTAAGAAAAAGTGCTATAAGGACGAAAATGTTAAAATCTACAAATTCAATACTTATGGAATCAAGTTCAGGTTCTAAGGAATTAGCAACCGAGTAAATTTAAGTTACACAGCCACTCCTTTATTAATAGTAACCCACCAAACTTTAACCAATGGAGTATTAAGCTTATGTGCAATCAGGAAACGCAAAACAATCAAATTAAAGTATTTCTATTCCACTATAAAATATCCTTTATCCTGAATTGTTCTTATTTTAGGTCTGTACATAAGTTCGGCTTTTACGGGAGGAAGATTATACTTTCCTCTGTTAACAGCTCTTATTACATAATAGTAAACAGCTGAGGGTTTGTTTAAACTTCCGAAAATATTTATTCTGTCATCTCTTATGTCAACATAATCGGGAGTAAGACTTGATTTTTTCAAGCCGAGAGTATCAAAGAGAGAATCTTCAAGAGCCGGATTTTCAATTTCAAAACCTGCTGGGATTCTGTCAGTTATCGCAAAATTGGAAACTTTTCCTATGTTTGAGCTTATCGTAAGCTTAACTATTAAAGCTGTGGCAAGGTTAGTTTTATAAGCTCCGCTTGAAAATTCAACAGGAACTCCATTGTAGTCAAAGTATTCTCTCTTTATTGAAATTCCATTGCTAACAGGGACAAAACCCGCTGATGGTTTTCTTCCGATTATTTTTAAAACAGTATAAACAGGAGATGAGCCATTATTTTTGACCTCTATTTTTTCTCCCGAATACCCTTTCAGAACAAAGTATCCTCCGTTTCCTTCAAATTTTTTCACACTTTTTCCATTAACAAATAAAGTCGCATCTGTTTTTGAGATTTTCATTTTGTTCAATACCTTACCTATTCCCATTACGGCCCATGCAATTTCCTGAGTGGTATGATATTCGGAATCCGATGATAAAAGCTCAGCAACTTTTGCCATAATTTCAAATCTTTTCTTGGAGCCCGTATCAGAGAGAAGATACAATAGCAAACCATACTTTCTAAGCTCAGAAGAATAATAGTAATTCTGAGAATCAAAAGAGTTTATACCTATATTTTCAAGAATGGAATTTGCCTTTTCAAGATTTCCGAGATTCAAGTAAGCTCCTCCTATAAAAGCTTTGCCTTCCGAAGACATATATCTGAAAAATTTATCATAATAAGCATCAAGCCGGGATTCACTGAATTTTTTCAATTTGGTCAAAAGGTATACGGAGTATGCTCCTCTGTTGAACTTATAATAGTAATATTTTCCTCCGTAGTAATCAGGCTTGTAAGGGATACCATCCTTTATAAATCTTGCCGCATTATCTATTACAAAATCAGGGACATTAAAGCCCGAAGCTTTTGCCTCCATCAAAAAGTGCAGAGCATAGTTGGATGCCCACTTAGCCTCATATGTACCTCCTGGCCAGAATGCAAAACCACCGGAAACTGTTTGAAGGGAAATTATCTTTTCTATACCAGCATTAATGTAAGTGTATATATTCTTATTCTTTACAGCTTTTGGTGCCACAACATTTAAGATATCCTTTATGTAAAGGAGAGGAAAAACCGAAGATGTTGTCTGCTCCAGACAGCCATAGGGATATTTAATAAGCTTTTCCACAAAACCAAGCTCTTTCAAATATTGAAAGTTTGAGATACTTACGATAATCTTATTTATACTCTGCCAGTTTTCAAAATTTACAGGAATTTCTTCTTTACCCTCTGTTATCTTAAAAATTTCCGAATCTTCCACAAGAGGCATAATTTTATTTACGGGAATCTCAACCTTTTTCTCAACCTCTGCTCCATTCCCGCTTACCAGAAGTCTGAAAACCGCATAATCTTCCGCTGTTACCTTATATTTCATTGAAAGTTTAGAAGAGCTGTTGCCTTTGATAAATACCTTTGAAACACCCTCTTCAATTGGCTCAAGGCCCTTCATTTTTCGTGATATTGTAAAGTATCCTCCCTTATCCTTATTATTAAAAATCTCAACAGGAACAACAAGCTCATCTCCCTTTATAAGGAATCTCGGTAAAGTTGCCTCAATTGTTATATCATCCTTAACTATTACCTGCTTCTCATCCGAAGCAAATTTTTCAGAAGATGCACCTGTTACCATAACCTTTAAACTTCCCTGATAATTGGGGATTGAAAATTTAACCTCTGTCTCCCCTTTGGGAGGAATTTTCAAAATTCCGGACCACAATGAAACAGGTTTCACTCTTTTTACAACCGGAGGATTCAGCAGCCTCTTCTCCTCTTCCCCGTATCCACCTCCGTTTTTACTGTTTTTAAGCAATGGAAGATCGGGAAGAAGCATCCCGAAAATATCATAGGTAAAAATTTCAGCCCTTCTCTTTTCAAAGAAAAGCTCCAGAGGATTAGGAGCATAATATCCTGTTATATTTAAGATTCCCTCATCAACCACGGCAACTGTCACATCAGACTCTTTTTTGCTTGAGGATTTTAATTTAATGATAAGATCAGAGTTGGGTTTGATTTTTTCAGGAACTTTAACTTTAAGTTTAAATTCATTTTTATCCGGAACAATTGTTAAAGGAACAATCCCGAATGCTCTCGAAGGAAAAGGATTCTCTTTACTGCTCTTTTTAATTATGAGAGCTGATACATAGAGGGTGGGATAATACATATTGTTCTTAATTTTCAGAGTAAAGCTCTGCTCCCCTCTTTTAACATCATACCACTTATAATACAAAAGCTCATTGCTCTCTATTGAAAGTAAAAGTTTCCCTTCATAGGGAGATACAAAACCAACTTTTATCTTCTCCCCTGTTTTAACCTCTTCTTTGTCAAGATGAATATTCAATCTTTCCGCCGGCCTGTTTCTAACCTCTTCAGCTTCTCCATACCACCAGTAAGTGGAGGTGATAAGATCAACCGGAGAAAGAAAACCAGCACCATACACTCTTATTCTGTAAGTGCCCCACTCAGGAACAAAAGATATTGAAAATTTACCGCTTGAAGTATTTACACTGCCGCTGTTGACCAAGTCTTCGTAAAAAACCCTTTTGTAAACATATCTGTAATCTTTTCTGCTGTAGTAGTATATCCAGCTAAAATTTCTTTTGTAAATTTCATATTTCAAAGTTTTATTTGATTTTAAAATCTTACCTTCACTGTTAATAATAATTCCGTTTATTTTCACTTTTTCTCCGCTGTTAAGATAGCCGGCCGGAGATTTTAATCCTATGTAAGCTTTGAAAGGAGAAACCAATGCTGTGTCTGTTTTTTTAACCGATTTTCCGCTCTCCCCCTCAAAAACCTCTGTTTGAACAAAAAGCTTCATCATTCCGGAATAATCCCCTTTAGGAAGAATTATTTTTTGTTCACCAATACCATTTTCATCAAGATTATCCTCAATTTCAAATACTTTAATATCCTTTTCCTCTTTAAGCTCACTACCAAACACATATGATGAAAAATCCTTGAACGCTGTTTTCTGAGATTTAAGATATGCAACCACCTTGTATTTTCCGTCTTTAAGAGGGGTTCCGAAAAGGTACTCTGACTTTATTTTTAAAAGGGGATTTTCTTCAATATCATACTTTTTCTTATTAAGTTCTGTTTCAACCCTTATTCTTTGAGGGATAAATTCCTCAACTTTTATCTTATAAGTTCCCAGAAGATTATCTCCCAAAAATAGATTTGCAGAGTAGATTCCCGTTTTATCATAATAATTGAATTTCACCTTTGTTTCAGCCATTCCGTTTGAATCCGTTTTCATCCTGATTTTAGCCTTTATCTTACCTTGAGGAGACATAATTTTAAGAATCACAGGAAGAGAAACAGGGGGAAGATAATCTTTGTCTCTAACAATTATCGCAATATTTGCCTCTTCACCGGGTCTGTAAAGATCCCTTTCGGAGTAGATGAAAGCTCTGTATTTACCTTTAAAATCGGATGAAACTCCGCCCGTGTCAAAGTCTGAGATATCAAGTTTTGAATAATCAGAATCAATGTATGTAAAATCATTCTCTGTTTCGCCCGTAATAATAAATGGCTGGGTGTTTTTTGTGATTCCCGTAAATTCTATACTTCCCGAAGGACCGGTCTGTCCAGATGCCAAGACTCTACTATCCTTTGACAAAAGCTTTATATTAACATTGCTAACAGGCTCAAGCTTATTAAGGTCAAGTGCCCAGACCTTCACTCTATCCTTTGATTTTTTGTAAATAAGCCCTATGTTTGTGAGGTTAATCCATAATTGATCCTCTTCATAAGTTTCATCTGTTGAGAAAACATATATCTCAAAAACTCCCTTTTCATTCAATCTCACAAAATCCTTAAGCCCTATTGTTGTTATTATCTCCTTATTGTTTTTATTTTTTGAAAGGACTATGGACTTTTCAAAAATTTTCCTTGAAACATACTCATCGGCTCTTCTATCCTCAACCCATCTGTTCTTATAATATTTCCCATACCAAAAACAGATGTTTTTAGGCTCTATCTTTTTTATGATTATGGTTGCTCTTTTAACATTAATACTCTTTATTTTTAATTGGGGATCACTGCTCTTTTTAATATATCTCCCTTTAAACATAAATTTTAAAGAGGGAGAATAATTCGGAACTTTTACCTGAAAATTATACTCTTTGTTTAAAAGAGCTCCATCTTTGGAAGTTAATCCTTTCAAAATTGAGACTTTAAAAATCTGTCCCGGTTGAAAATTGGATTTCACAACTACAGTATCTCCTATCACATTGACAGTATATTTAATAAAAGGATAAATTCTGAAATATGCTGAAAAATCCTGAGGCCTGAGCTCTGAGGAGAATTTAAGAGAGAGAGAAAAACTACTTTCCTCTTCGCGAAACCTGTAATTTACAAGTTTAAAATACTTTCCTTCCTTTATCACGATGCTTCTTTCATAGGGCTTCTCAAGAGAGGTCTCTCCTCCTAAGACTGTTAGTGTTGGCTTTATTTTGATAATAACCGGAATTTTTCCGCTAACAATATAGGGAGGAAGATTTTTTATCTCTGCAAAATAATCGGCTTCTGTAAGAGAGGAAAGAGTGTATTCAAGAGGAGCTTCGCTTTTTGAATCAATTATCTCCATAGCTTCCTTAAGAGCTGTCTCAGACACAGGGTAATTAAAAGAAATTTTTATTTTTGCGGTTTTGAAAAATGTATTAACAGAAATAACAGATGGAGTAATGACTTTCAAGCCATCCGTTTTAAACAAAAATTTCTCCTTTAGCCTTATTTCCTTACCATTTACCTTAATCTTATCAATTTCAACTTTGTAGGTGGAAGCTGGTTTAAAATCATCCGAAGGATAAAAGACAAGTCTTTTAGGACTTTCCCAATAAAGCTTTCCTCTAATTTCAGGGGTGAATTTAATGGGGGAGGTTCCGGAATAGGGAGTTCTCTTTTTAACCGTAGGATTTATTTCAGAGTCAAAATCTATGTAAAGCGGAGCTTTTGTGTAAGACGGATTTTTATCAAAAAGAAGCATTGCCTTTATGCTTTTAACTTTCTCAGTGTTTATACTGACAAGTTCGCCTCTCAGCTCCTTTGATATTATTCCCTGGGTTTTTTCCCTGAAAATTTTGTTTTTCACAAACAAAATTCCGGCAAAAACCAAAATCAAAATAAGTCCAACGATAATATACTTTCTCATTCTTCCCTCCAATCAATACCTTATAGAAAAAGATAGCAAAGATAGGAAGAAAAGTAAATATGAAAAAAATATTTTTTCAAAAAAGGAATGCGTATAAATAGGATTTTTCTTTTGAATTATACGTAGAAAAAAATAATAAGACTAAGCTTCTTCTTATAGTTCACTTCTTTAAACCCAACCTACTACTCTTAAAAAAAATTAAAAATTAGGAGATACACTCTTTTTTAAACAAACTTTTTTAAACAAATTTAAATTGAAGCTGGTTGGAGAAATTTACAGAAAACAACACTGCAATAATGCTTATTCTTTATCCTTACAAAATATATAAAAGAAAATATTTTCAATTACAGAATTTTAAAAAATATTTTAACCACTTTTCTTTTTATACTCTATTACTATGTTTTTCCCACTGTTCTTCCCTTCATACATTGCTTTGTCAGCACTGTTTATGGTTTCATCAATATTATAAACTGCATCATATTCAGCAACTCCGAAAGTCATAGTAAGATTAAATGGTTTACCATTAAAAACAAAAACCTCTTCTTCTATTGAAAGCCTTAATTTTTCAGCCACTTTAATTGCTCCCAAAACCTCTGTTTCTGGTAAAAGTATAAGAAACTCCTCACCTCCCCATCTGCTTACAATATCCTGTTCCCTTAGATTTTTCTTCAGTTTTTTTGCTATGGCTTTGAGAACATAATCCCCACAATTATGACCAAAGTTATCATTGATATCTTTAAAATCATCTATATCACATAAAATTAAACTGAAGGTTTTTCCGCTTCTTTTATATCTAATCATTTCGATTTTCATGTTATCATACATAGCCCTTCTGTTAAAAAGCTGAGTCAAAGGATCTGTCTTGGCTGCCTTATCAAGCTTCTTTTTAATTTCCTCTAATTTTTTGTTTTTTAGTTCCAACTCCTTTGTTCTCTCTGCTACCTTTTTTTCCAGATTATAACTATACTCCAATATCTCTTTTCTATATGAATCTATTGAACTTGCCATTTTGTTAAAAGCTTCCGAAAGAATACCGAATTCATCTCTGACTTTCACTGGAATATTAATATTGTATTCCCCCTTATCAAGATGCTTAACTCCTTCCAACAATCTTTCCAGAGGAACTATCATGTTGTTTTTGAAAAATCTGGGAAATACAAAAAGCGTAAGAAGTAATAAAATCGTTGTGTGAACAATGGAATTACGAATCAGAAAATGAATATTCCTCTTCCCGAAAAACGGATTGAGCCCTACTTCGATTACTTTATCCTTCAGTAGAAAAAAGAATGAAATATATTTTACCTGCTTTCTGTATTTATCTTTAAACCTTCTTTTTGTTTTACTCAACTCACTTAAACTTATATTTTTTTTAGCTAACATGAGATTATCTGCATATATGAACTTGGCATCATTCCAACCATTTTTAGCATATACTATTTTAAAATCATTCGCTAAAAAGTCTCTTTTATTATTATAAATTAACACATAATCAACTTCTTCGGGAAGATGAAATTTTTTCCTTTCGGAAATAACCATATTTTTTGAGATTTTTGAAATCAGATAATCATTTTTTTCCTGTAATCTTTTATTTTCACTAACTAAAAAATATCCTACCAGATTCAACAGCAAAATCAATGAAACCATTGTAATCCCAATAATCTTTGAAATCATACTTATGGGAAGGTCAGAATAATCCATATAAAATAATACAAACAAAAAGAAAAAAACAGCAGACCCTTCTGTAAATATCAAATTGTAAATATTACTGGGGATCATTCCCTTAAAAGCAAAGAAAACAAGGAAACTGATAAATGTTGAAAATAACATCAGAAGAGAAAATTTTACAAAAACATTAGTATTATTTTTCCCTGTTTTTATGAAAAGTAGAACTTTATCTACGAATTTGAGTTTTCTTTGAGAATTTTTTTTCGTAATATAAATTGCTTTTCGTATTAAAACTATGAAAGCCCAGAAAAATTCAAGAGTAATCACAAGAGGAAGCCATGCAATTTCCTCTCTTAAAAAATAAAGGTTGCTCGCAATCCCGTACAAAATTTGAAATGTAATTAAAATCGCAATAACAATAGATATGGTAAGAGCAATCATTTTCTCTGTTCTTTTAAATTCCTCCTGAAAAGAGTAGACAAAAAGGATTAAAAAAACAAGAGCATATTGTCCGAACATATTTTGTAAAATTATAAAATGCTCGGAAAATTTTAAATTCAAGGAAATCCCTATGAAACCCGAAAGAAACATTAAGCTTAGATTAAAATAAAAACCTCTGAGACCAAAAAGTGCTTGATCCTTTTTTCTGAATCTGAGAGTATAAATAGCTATAACAAATGTTAAAAAGGCTAAAAGATAAGTGGAAAAAGAATATTCGTTAAGCATAAAAACTTTCATCTCTTAGCTCTCTCCGAATACGAATCTTCCTATCATGTCCAAGTTTTTTGATGTTTCAAGGTCATGAGGAGTTACGCAGGATGCCACGACAGGATCTATATAAATGCTTTCGGATAATAAACCGGAATTATCTTTGAATCTGGCTCTTTTCCATGCTTCCATAAATCTTTTCCTGGATACTTCTAACTCATCATTAATGTCAAACTCTTTTCCTAATAAGGGGATAAAAAGTTTGAAAAGGACTCCTTCAATTTCTATTTTGTACTTATTCTCAGGTAAAGCTTTTTGAAAGATAGTATAAACGGTTTCCGAGCAAACCATCGGGGTTTTACCTTCATCGATAATCTTAAAAAGAACTTCTGTGGCATGATCAAGAATTACCCTGAGAAGTTTCTTCTCAAGCGGTTCGAGGGGAATTTTTCTGGTAAGAGTTAAAAGAGCAAGGAGAATAAGATGGTCAGTTGCATACTTTAATTTTTCAGAAACTATTTTCTCGGCCTCTGAAACAACAGGTTTTGCCGGATATTCTCCTTCCCCCAGATAATCCCCATCCTTAACAAATCTGTAAACATCCACAAATTCTTCTTCTTTAAGGCTATCGATGCTCTCTCTTACTATTCCGTGCAAAGTTGCCTGAACAACCTGTTCCCCGTCAAAAAATGCCGCATGACTGTACTTGCCACCATCAAAAAGAACAATAAGATCTGATAGCAGCCCCTTTCCTCTGCACAACAAGACATCACCTTTTTTAAGATCTTTAAAATATAATTTTCTTATTTCACTCATTAAATATTATAGTAATTTGTCAAATCATAAACAAGTACCGAATAAAAACTAAAAGAATTTTCAGACACTCCACTAAAACAAACTATATTATACTTATAAATGCTACTGTTATTCATTGTGATGTTTGATTTTTATCAAAAAATTTTAGGAAAGATAAAACTGTTTGTTACATTTAAGTATTTGTCATAAAACAAACTTAAAAGTACTTTCAAGTAGATCTTAGAATTGAAAATAGTAAAGAGATAAGAAAAAACAATAATCCTTCTTTTCCATTTACCTAATTTGCCCGTCTTTTATCATGTCCTTAAGAGACCCAATTTATCTTAAAATAACAGGAGCGTTTACTATAAATTCATAACTGAAAACAGGTTCAGCTCTTCTCTTTTTTTTACAATAAGATATTTTTCAACGAGCTTTCTTTTTGTGTTATTATCAACACTTATAAATGGATATTTTTTGCTCCACTCTATTTCAGCTTCTTCCAAAATCCTGTCAGTGAAAAAGCGCTCTGAAATTTTTTTATCTATCATCTCATCAAATTTCACCTTTTCATCAAAAGTTCTCTCCTCTGAAAAAAATTCAGCATAAAGCTCCTTAAAATACTCATCAGGGATAATTTCAATAAGTTTTTTATGCTCTTCTCTTTTTTGATTATCCCCCTTAGCAGTTTTCATATTTTTTCCCGAAGAAAGGGAAAGATAATTTTTAAATTCCTTTTCAACGATTTTTTTAAAATAGAGGAGAGTCTTTTTTCTTCCGGCTCTTTTAAAACCCTCTTTTAAAGCCTTTTTGATAACTGAAAGAGGAATTTTTTTCTCTTCCCATTTTAAAATCAAATCAATTTCAAGAGGTGATAAAAAATAGCTTCTTTTTGTTCTGCTTAAAAATTCATAAGCAATCGAGTAAAAATAATTCTCATCCGAGCCTTTCTTTTGCATAAAGATAAAGCCCCCTTAATACCAACCATTTATCCTGGATAATTTTAATATCTTTAAAAAAAGGGATAAAATCCTCATAATATCCACCGGTAAAGATAATGTGCTTCGGAGAATGCTCTCTTATCTTTCTTTCTATCATTCCCAGAATAGCATTGGTAATCGCTGAGTTTACAGAGCCTATGGTATTTTTTCCGTTTTCTGTCTGCGGGTAAAATTCCTTTACCTTAACTTTTTCGGTTTTATTGGCAAGACATTCAAGAATTGTTAAAGGTCCCGGGAAAATCATTCCTCCCCAAAACTCTCCCTTTTCATTTACATAATCAACAGTGATAGCTGTTCCAAAATCAACTATAATGGAATCTCCCCCGTAAAGTTTAAAGGCTCCTAAAGCAGCGGCAACCCTATCCCTCCCCAAAGAGGAAAGGGGAGAATAATCAAACTTTACGGAACTAATATTTTCGGGATATATTTCAAATATTTTATCGCTTTTAATATTTTCCAGAATTTTATCTTTCAATGAATCGGAAACAGAGGAAATTACAGTAAGCTCGGCTTTTATCTTAGGGATATTTTCTCCTCTCTTATAACAGGAAACTTCAAGATCATTAATATCATCCCCAAAAAAGCCGATTTTTAAACCGCTGTTTCCAATATCAATCGCTACTATTTTCAATCCTCAAAACCTCCCCGTCAAAAAATTCCTCTTCACCGTGATCAGTAATGATTTTTAACCTGAAATTTTCCGTTATCTCTTCAAAAACTCCTTCAATCTCCCTATCCCTTACTCTCACCTTTACCTTCTCTCCTTTTTTCAAAAGAGAATTTCTTTTTAGAAAATTCAAAACAGCAGGAAGAGCTGTGTTTTCATCAATAAGAGAATAAAGCTGATTGATAAACTTTTTAAAAAAGAACTCAGGAGCAGTCTCTTCCCCAAGAATCATTTTTAATGAAATGGAAGTATTCTTAATAGGTTCGGGAAAATCCTCCTTATCAAGATTAATATTTACTCCGATCCCGGATACCAGGAAGCTTTCAGAGCCTCTTGTCACACTCTCATTTAAGATTCCGCAGATTTTTTTACCTTTAACATAAACATCATTGGGCCATAAAAATTCTGATTCAATATCAAGTTCGGAAAAAGTTTTTACAACAGAATAAGCAACAGCCATCGGATAGTATATATAATCATCATTTTTATGGATGGGAAAGAGTATGCTAAAAGTGAGTCCCTTATCTTCCTTTGAAAACCACTTTCTTCCCCACCTTCCTCTACCCTGTGTCTGTTTTAAACATCTTAAAATAGTAAAAGGTCCAAAAGTCCCTCTTCTTTCTTTTAAAAGACTATTTGAGGATTCGCATTCCGGAAGATTTATAATTTTAAATTCTGTCATAAATTATAAAAAGCTACTCTAAGCCCTGCTTCCAAAACAATCCCCTCTGTATTTATATTTTTCCCGATAGGAGTAGAAGCGGGGTTCAAATTTCTGTATCTTACAGAGAAGAGAAGTTTTGTTTTTCTATTCAAGTTCAATGAAATTCCTCCACCAAAGGAAAATACAGCCTTACTCCCCGAAACTTCACTTAAAACACTCTCTTCTTTATAAGAGATAAAATCCATTTCAAAGACCAAAAGGGGTTCAATGTAAAAGAAAAAGTCCTTCATAAAAAGAGTTAAAGGATATATATTCATAAATCCTGAAATTAGTGTCTTATTAAGAGTAAGATTTTCTTTTGTATATGATAAAAATCCGGAGTCATAAGACTGTCCGTATTTGATTCCGAACTCTGCTCCCCAAAAGGGCTCATAACTAAAGCCAGTATCCCATCCATAAGCCATGGAACCATAAAGAAGCTTATAATCATCATCACTGTGCACCACTGTGTTTGAAGAAAATAAAAAATTCAGGTTTCCAGCAACAAGAAAAGAGACAAAAATAAGTAAGAATATAAATATAAAAATCTTCTTCATGCTAAATTGTAATTCAATCAACATTTTTAATCAAGGAATCCTCTTCCTCAAAATAAAAGTAAAAGAAAATTTAAAACACGGGAGCTTTGCTCAATCCATATTTCTTTATTTTTTGGGCAAGTTTTTTATAATACCTTGCCTTTTTATTATCTCCCAAGTATTTATAAATATCAGACAAAAGATTATATCCATCGGGAAGCATCTTTGTATCCTTACAATTCTGAATCCCTTTCAGAACAAGGGGAACCGTTTCGCTGAGATTTCTCTGCAAAGTAAGATAAGCTCTCGCAAGATCAAAATAGGGTTCAACAGAATCAGGCTTAAAATTTAAAACAAGCTTAAGATAATAAATTTCCTTTTCATATTGTCCAAAATTTTTGTATATATTAGCAAGGTTAAAGTAAACTTTTATGTTTTCGGGAAAAAGATTTGCTTCCTTTTTATAATACTTTAAAGCCTTTTTATAGTTACCATCTTTTTCTTCCACAACTCCCAAATAATAATAAATATCCTCCGCATTCTTTTCAAGCTCAAGAGCTTTTAAAAGATATTCCTTTGCAGATTTATATTTTCCACTTTTCACATCTATAACCCCTAATCTAAAATAGGAATAAAAATTCAAAGGAGCTATTGAAATAGAGGTGTTAAAATAGTTTTTAGCTGTTTTTAAATCATTTTTAAACAAATATAAATCCCCGAGCTGATTATAAGCCAAGAAATTATTTTCATATGTATCAGCTAATTTTTCAAAAAGAGAAATGCCCTCCTCTATTCTTCCCATTTTTTCAAAAGTTTCTTTTATCATCGATAGTAAAAGCTCATTATAAGGAAACTTCATTACAAGCCTTCTTAATATTTCCAATGCTTTTTGATATTTTTTTTCTCTAAAAAATATCAAAACTTTTAAATAATCCGCTTCCATCAGGGAAGAATTTTTGATGTATTTGAATGACTCTTCAAATTTTTTTGCAAAAAAATATTTTTGAGCCAATATGAAATCCGAGAGCTCCTTTTTAGAATAACTTTTATTTAATTTAAAAATAAGAGGGGGTAAAACACCTATCTCTGAAAACCTCTTGATAACAGGCCTCTTAATCTCCGCTATTTCCATCTTTTTAGGCTTTTTAAACTCGGCCGTTGTTAACTTATCAATTTTATTGCTTAGCTTTTTCTCACTGATTCTCTCATACTTACTTTTTTTTATACGAAAAGCATTACCATTAAACTCTTTAATAAAAGATTCCTTCCCATTTGAATAAAAAATCTCAAGCTCTCCTTCAAGATGATATTTAGGGTAATAGTTAAATGAAAAAATAGCCCTTTTTTGTGAGGGTTTCATCCCATACAAAACCTTTTTTAAATTTGTCCCATCAAAACCCTTTTCATTTTCACCAATTAAAATTGACACAACTGTTGGTAAAATATCAAGAGAAGAAACCTCCTTAGTAATAGTAATTTTTCTCGGCTTTTTTAGCTTGGTAAGATATACAAAAAAAGGAGCCCTCACACTATCAGGATCAACAAAATTCGGATATATATTTCCTCTGTTTAGAGGGGCTGAACGAGAAGAAGCAATAATCACAATAGTATCCTCAAGAAGTTTTTCCTCATCTAAAAAGTTAATAATTCTCACTATATTTCTTTCAATCTCATAGAGCTTTTTCTGGTACTTATTTCGAATCTCAGTCAGGCTTTCCTTTTTCTCATCCAAAATAAGATTTTCCAAATCCGAATAATTTACCCAGACAAAAAATGGGTTCTTCTTTATTCTTTTTAACCATGGGATCACACTGTTTGTAGTATATTGAGCATTTATATAAGTTCTTTTTATCCTTCTTTTTTCAACATTAAAAATATCATAGTAAAAATCAAAAGAGCTGGAAAGACCGGTAAACCCGGCCAAAAAAATATTTGAAATAAAAGCTGCCGTAGTATAATTTCTTTTTTTCAGGAAATCCATTTGGGGTAGTTTCCCTTTAAGGCTTCCAGAAAGATTATCATATATACCATGATGAAAAGGATATTCTGATGTAAAAAGAGAAACATAAAAAGATAACTCACCAAATGCGGGTGATATGCAATTTTTAAAATAGAGTCTACTCCTCGTGAGCTCTTCCGGCAAAATAGACTCATCAAAATAATCAGAATTCAAACCATCTATCGTAATAAATAAAACATTTGAATTTTTTAATTCTTCAAATTTGGGCTCAAGAAAGAATTTAGAATAAAAAAAGTCCCATGTCAAAAGGATAAAAATTAAAAAAGAGAGAAATACAAGAAGGGCAAAACTGTACTTTTTTCTAATCATTTAGAGGCTTTCTCAATTGCTTCTGATACATTTAACATTTTCAGCACATTTATTGGGTTTCCATATCCATTAATAGGTTTTTTAACTCCTATTTCAAGGAAATCCTTGATTTTAACGATAATTGTCCCATCCTTGAGTTTATTGGCAGGCAATCCTTTGAATTTATAGGGATAGTCTTCATCCTTTCTATCACCGGGTTTAATAAAGTTTATGAAAAAGGGGAAGGCTATTCTGTTACTGTTACTCTGGATAATGCCATTTACGCCTGTTTTAGTTTTAGATATATAAGCTACAAAATACTTTCCCTTTAACTGTGCATTTAAGTATTTTTTTAAAAAATGAAGAGAAATAGCATCAACAGGATTTTTACTCTCTCCAGCAGACAGAATAGCCGGTTCAAAGATAAAAAGAATAAGTAAAATCAACAAAATTTTTCTCTCTTTTAATAAAAATTTCATCTTACTATCCTCGGAATTTCAGGAGATAATCTTGAAAGAATCTCATAATTTATAGTTCCTACCTTATCAGCCCAATCATCAGCACTAACAATTTCTTTTCCATCTCTTCCTATAAGGGTAACCTTGTCCTCACTATTTATATTTTTTATATGTGAAACATCAACCAAAGTAATATTCATACAAACCCTACCTCTAATGGGAACTCTCTCCCCTTTTATTAAAAAATAACCGGTATTTGAGAGTTTTCGGTCAACCCCGTCAAAATAGCCTACAGGTAAAACCGCTATTTTAGTTTTTTGAGTGGTCTTATAAGTTAAACCATAACTTATAAAACTTCCTTTCTTTAGTGTTTTTACCTGAGCCACTTTCGTATAAAATGATAATACTTTTCTAAGTTCAAGTTCATTTTTATGTCTTAATAAAAATGAAAGGTGAGTCTCTTTTGAGGGCCAGTAACCGTATGCGCTAATACCTACTCTTACGAAGTCAAAATGTGTTTTAGGAAAAAGGAGAGTCGAGGCAGAACAGGAAAAGTGCCTTAGTGGAGAAAACCCATCATTCACAATCAATTTATAAAATGAATTAAATCTTTTAAGCTGATATTCAGCATAGCTATGATCAGTTGTATCCTCTATATTTGCAAAGTGTGAAGAGACAGCTTCAAACTTTGTATATTCTATTTTTTTCAAAACTTCTTTAAAAGACTTCCAATCTTTTTTATCAATCCCCTGCCGCCCTGTTCCTGTTTCAAGTTTCAAATGAAAGTATGCTTCTCTTTTCATCTTTCTTGCTTTTCTTTCTATCTCAGAAATATAAGAAGGTTCGTAAACCGTAAATCTAACATTATTTCTTATACCCTCTTCTATGAGCTCTCTTTCAACATATCCCAAAATTAGAATTTCTCTTTTTACTCCCAGTTCTCTTAATTTAACAGCTTCTTCAATACTGTTGACGCCGTACCAATCAATAAGATTACTCTTTTCCGTAATGCTAACCACTTGATCAATACCATGCCCATAAGCATTTGCCTTCACTACAAAAATCACCTTTGTTCTCTTTTTTACAAGAGAACGAATTAAACTCAAATTATGCAAAAGGGCTTTGCTATCTACTTCTATCCATTTTAACATTATCTCTTATTTTATCAGAGAATAAACTTTTTTTATAGGTAAATTAAAATAAAAGCAAGCTTTTTTATGCTTTACCTGCGCTTCCTAAAACATTAATGTTTTTATGTTTATAAAGTTCTTTTAAAGCCTCTCTTGCAGGCCCCAAATACTTTCGTGGATCAAAAACCTCCGGATGCTCTGCAAGATACTTTCTTATTGCGGCTGTCATGGCAAGTCTTCCGTCAGAATCTATATTGATTTTGCAGACAGCGGACTTTGCAGCTTTTCTTAACTGGTCTTCGGGAATACCAATAGCATCCTTTAAGTTCCCTCCATATTGGTTAATTATTTTAACCAGATCCTGAGGGACTGATGAAGAACCGTGTAAAACTATGGGAAAACCGGGAAGCCTTTTCTCCACTTCTTCAAGGATATCGAATCTTAAAGGAGGTGGGACAAGCACTCCATTCTCATCCCTCGTACACATTTCAGGTTTAAACTTATTTGCTCCATGGGATGTCCCGATTGAAATAGCAAGGGAATCCACGCCGGTCTTGCTGACAAAATCCTCAACTTCTTCAGGTTTTGTATACGTTGACTTTTCAGCGGAAACCTCATCTTCTATTCCCGCAAGAACACCGAGCTCTCCCTCAACAGTCACATCAAACTGATGAGCATAATCAACTACCTTTTTGGTTAATGCGACATTTTCATCATAAGGAAGATGAGAACCATCAATCATAACAGAAGAAAACCCCATATCAATGGCATCTTTGCATAATTCAAAACTGTCTCCATGGTCAAGGTGAAGTGCAATTGGAATCTTATAACCCAATTCCTCAGCATATTTTACAGCCCCTTCTGCCATATACCTTAAAATTGTCTTATTAGCATAATTCCTTGCTCCCTTTGAAACCTGCAGAATCACAGGGGATTTTGTTTCAACACAGGCTGCAACAATTGCCTGAAGCTGCTCCATATTGTTAAAATTATAAGCCGGAATAGCATAACCACCTTCCATTGCTTTTTTAAACATCTCCCTTGTGTTAACAAGGCCTAAATCTTTATAATTTATCATCTCCACCTCCCATATATAATTAATAAAAATCCTATCACATAAAAAAAATATTATCAATTTTTTAAACTCTTGTTTGACAATTATAATTATATTAATTATAATTAAATACATTGCAAACAAAGGAGAGAAAAATGAAAAGAATTGCTATTATCGGAGGAGGCCTCGGAGGAACAATAATGGCCAATAAGTTGGCAAAAGCGCTATCTGAAGAACAATGGGTAATAACTGTTATTGACAAAAACCCAAAACACTTTTATCAACCTGGGTTCCTATTCATCCCTTTTGGAATTTATAGTACTAAAGATGTTGTCAAGCCAAAGAAGAATTTTTTTCCTCTTGGAATCGAAGTAATTAATTCAGAGGTTTACAAAATAGAAGCGGATAAGAAAAGAATAATTCTTAAGGAAAAAACTATTATTAATTATGAATATCTAATCATAGCCACCGGAGTGAATATAGTCCCCGAAGAAACAGAAGGTTTAAAAGAAGAGTTATGGCATAAGAGCATCTTTGATTTTTACACTATAGAGGGTGCTTACAATCTTTATAATTTTTTCAGATATTGGAAGGGTGGAAGACTTGTGTTAAATATCGCAGAAATGCCTATTAAATGCCCTGTAGCTCCCCTCGAATTTGTTTTTCTTGCTGACTATTTTTTTTCAATGCGTGGGATAAGAGATAAAGTGGAGATTAGCTTTGTAACCCCTCTTCCTGGTGCTTTTACAAAACCAATATCCTCCAAAATTTTAGGAGATATGCTCGATAAGAAGAATATAAACTTAGTACCGGACTTTAATATAGCCAGGGTTGATAATAAAGACAAATACATAGAATCCTATGATGGGAAAAAAGTTCCCTTTGATCTTCTCGTATCAATTCCTGTTAATATGGGAGATTCTTTAATCGAAAGAAGTGGGCTCGGAGATGATTTGAATTTAGTTCCTACCGATAAACACACATTACGGAGCAAAGAGTTTGATAATATTCTTGTCATAGGAGATGCATCTGACCTCCCCACCTCAAAGGCTGGCTCAGTTGCTCATTTTGAATCAGATATATTATTTGAAAACATACTCTCTGCTATTGATGGAAGACCATTAAATTCAAAATTCGATGGCCATGCAAATTGCTTTATTGAATCTGGTTTTGACAAAGGTATACTAATAGACTTTAATTATGATACCGAACCATTACCAGGAAAATATCCTTTACCTGGAATCGGACCCTTTTCGCTCTTAGAAGAAACAAAAATGAATCATTTTGGGAAGGTTATGTTCAGATGGATGTACTGGAATTTTCTCCTCAAAGGGATTGATCTTCCCATAGAATCCCACATGATGATGGCCGGTAAAAAGAGGTTAGCATGAAAGAGATAGAAAAAAGATTGGATTCCATAGAAAAAAAATTAGAGTTTATTACAACAGAGCTCGAAGCCCAAAGGCAGAAAAGAGAAGAGATAGAGGAGTTCAAAAATGATTTAAACAGAATTTTAAAATCATTATTTAATACGATAATAGAAGAAATGGAAGATGTATCGGACAATTTAAAAACAGGAACTTTTGTATATACAGGGAAAAAACTTATTAGAAATTTAAATAATCTAAATAAACTTATAGATCAGCTGGAAAGTATTGAAGATTTTTTAAGAGATTTCGGGCCTATTTCAAAAAGAATCTCGATAGATCTTATGGTTCTCCTTGAAGAGTATGATAAAAAAGGTTACTTCACATTTTTTAAGGAAATAATGAAAATTTTTGATAATATAGTACAAAACTTAGATGAAAAAGATTTAGAAAATATTGCGAAAGCGGTAGAACCTGCAATATTATTATTAAAAGAGTTTTTCACAAAAAATAATATGCTTATGCTGAATGAATTTTATAAAGCAATCAAAAACAAAAAACACGAAAATATTTCAAGTTTCAAATTACTAAAAGAGTTAAATTCAAAAGAAATTAGAAGCTCTCTCTATAAAATAATAGAAGCTTATAAAGAGATAAAAAAGGAGGTTTAAATGAAAAAAGAATTTCAAGTAAAAGGAAAAATTTATGAACTTAATGAAGACGGGTATTTAGCTAACCCCGAGCAATGGGATGAGTCATTCGCAGTTGAGATAGCCAAAGAACTTGGGATCAATGAGCTAACAGAAAAACACATGATGGTAATAAATTATATGAGAGAATATTATAAGCAAAATGGAGTGGTACCAACCCTAAGAAAAGTTTCAAAAGAAAGTGGAGTAGGAATGAAAGATTTGTATTCTCTTTTCCCAGATGGCCCCATAAAAAAAGCTGCAAAAATATCAGGATTGCCAAAGCCGCAATCATGTGTATAAAAGGAGTAAAAAAATGGACCCTATTAAAAAAGTTTCTACCATTATTTCAAAAGGTTCTTTGACAGATGTTTATCCTGGTTTAATACTTGCCAATGGAGCAAGAATGGAAGGAATCGAGGCTAATTTATTTTTTACTTTCTTCGGGCTTGAGGCTATTTTAGAAAAGAGGATGGACAAACTAAAAGTTCCGACAGTTGCAAACCCCGCAATGCATATTCCTTCAATAATAGGAATACTTCCCGGAATGTCAGCTTTTGCAACAATGATGATGAAAAAGGAAATGAAAAAACTTGATATTCCGCCTGTAAGAGAATTTATAGAAATGATTCATGATGCGGGAGCAGAGATTTATGCTTGTAAAGCAACTGTTGAAATGTTTCATTTGACAAAAGAAGATTTTTGCGAGCAAGTTGATGGAATCCTAACAGTCGGAGAGTTTTACGAAAAATCAGCGGGAGCTCAGATAATATTCACATAAGAAAAGCTCCCCTATTTTTTATCTTTCTCCATTATTAATTCGGCGACTTTTTTTCCGGAAAGCAGCATACCTCCGAAAATAGGTCCCATTCTTGGTGCTCCGAAAGTGGCATTCGCAGCCATCCCGCATACAAACAAATTCGGATAAACCTCTTTCGTATTTTCTTCAATTATATTCTCTGCAACATCCGCCCACATTGATTTCTCTCCCATTATTCTTCCTGTCGGGGTTAACAACCTTCCCTCTGTTTTTTTCTCAACTATCTTCACAATCTCTGTATCATGTCCTGTCGCATCAATAAGGTATTTTGATCTCATAGTTATGGGATCTATATGAAGATGTGCCATCTCCACTGCTGTCCAATTAATAACCGCTCCGGTTATCTCTTCTCCTCTTATCATCACATCTTCCACTGTTATAAGATTAAATATCTTCACTCCTGCTTTTATTGCTTTACCCGTAAGCTGAGCCGTCGCTTCCACCGAAGAGGCTACATAGTATCCTTTTTCATACTCTTCATAATTTATCTCAATCTCATCGAGAATGAATCTTGAGCTTTCCTGAACAACTATTTTGTTAAACATTATTCCCCCACCCGGCATCCCTCCTCCTATCTTCAGGGCTCTCTCCAAAAGAACAACCTTTTTACCACCTTTTGCAAGATAATAGGCTGCTGTTAAACCCGATGGACCTCCTCCCACTATAATCACATCACTTTCCAATGAATCCATTAAATCCTTAAAATAAAGCTCAACTATTGCTTTTGAAATTTTTATCTCATCTAATTTCATCTTCTCTCCTA
>JAMOVU010000159.1 GCA_027067555.1 Candidatus Aminicenantota bacterium
TGGATAAGGCAAGCATTGTAAAAAAGGGAAAGCTTTTTGAGTTTGAAATAAATTTCAAATCATTCCCATATGAGCCTGTTTTTGCAATTCTTTTTGAAACAGATAAAAATGTGAAAGTGGAGGCTGATACAAAAATCAGGATAAATGGTAAAGAGGCTAATTTTTCAGAGATAAAAGGTAAGACCCACTGGAAATGGATAACACTTAATCTTAATGAAAAAGCAAATAAATTGGAAGTTTCAATTGATAAAAAAGATTTTACAGGCAAGGTTTCATTCTGGATAATTTACAAATCATTACAACCTTACAATATTATTAAAATAAAAACAAGAAAAAAATTCAAGGAAAAAGCGGAGCTTTTCACTCCCTTTGGTAAAAGATTTTTAAAAATGAGAAAGAAGGTAGTGGAAATTGAATTATAGAAAAAGAAATGAACACTTAAATTAAGTAACTATAATTCTTAGAATTTTAGGAGAGTCTTATCATTGATTCAGATAAGAGATAATTTTTTAAAAAATTTCACTACTTTCTTAGGATCGGGATTTTGCATCAGATATGAAGAAAGGGCAAACCTTTCTATCCCATTTTCCAAAAGAAGCGGGATATTCTCCCCATTAATTCCACCTATTGCAAAGTATGGAACTAATGTTTTTGAAGCTATCTTTTTTATCCCATCAGGCCCTAAAATCGGAGCAAGTTTATTTTTTGCTTTTGTCTTCGTAGGAAAAACCGGCCCTATTCCTACATAATCAGAATGAAAAGTATTGGCAAAATCAAGATCTTCTAAATAATTCACAGTATATCCCACAATTTTATCGGGAGCTACTATTTTTTTAAAAATATCGGGAGGAAAATCATCTCTCCCCAAATGTACACCATCAAGCTCGAATTCATTAACAAAATACCAGTAATCATTGATTATGAAGAGAGAATTATATTTTTCCGAAAGTAATTTTAATCTTTCAATGTAAAACCTTAGTGTATCTTCAGAGCTGTCTTTGGCTCTGAACTGAAATAATCTTATACCGCTTTCAAGGTAAAATTCTAGTCTCTCAAAAAAATTCCTCTCGGTTTTAGCCGAAAGGTCAGCGATTAAATAAATTTTTATTTTATCAATCAAAACTATTTTGAAAGAATATTCAAAATATCCTTCTCAAGTGTTTTAATCGGGTTTTCAATGATTCTTCCTACCTCTTTACCATTCTTGTAAAAGATGATGGTAGGAACTCTTTTTAAATTCATTTTTTTGTAAAGTCCTGATCTATCACAGGTTCTCCAGATAATACCAACATACTTAACCTTAATATCAGGCAAAAGTTCAAATATTTTAATCAATCTTGGTACATTGTGTCTTGAGTCTTTGCACCAGGTACCAAAATAAACTTCAGCACTGACATCTTTTGTGAATTTTTTTATCTCTTCCACAGTTTTAAGATCAGGAGAATAGTCTTCATAAATCTTTTTCCAATCCTTAAGCATAAAAATTTCGGCCGGATTTGTTTCTCCAATTATAACTATTCTTGAAGCAAAGATAAATGAAACAATTGTTAAAATTGCAATCACAAAAATTGCTCTTTTTCTCATTATACCCTCCTTATTCAAAATCTAAAATCCAAAGCTAAACAAAAGCGATGGAATAATAGAAAAAATGAGTTTAATCAAATATATTGACAAAACAATTATAAATGCCTTTTTAGGGCTTGATTTTGGTAAAAGGGAAATTCCTATACCCAAAACAATATAGCTCCAAATATTAAAAAAATCAAATACACTCAAAACTCTGTAAAGCTTTGAATGAAAATCAAGAGAGGGAAAGAATAATGTCAGACTTGTGGAAACAGAAAGGAAGCTCCCCTTTGATACAGCAAGTAAATCTTTAACTATTCCCCCCCATAACATATCAATGTAACTTGAATAACCAACAATCGTCATTGATGTTACAAAATCCGTTTCAATCCCCGCAAGAGTTGAAAACCAATTAACAAAAGCGCCTAAAATCAAGATTATAAAAGGGATTGAAATTATAACTGCTATTAGAACTCTCGGAATAAATTTTTTCGGATTGTACTGTTCCATCTCTTCAATTTGCTCTTTTGATAGCTTTTCCATAATCTTAGGATTTTCCTTTATAAACTTCACCTGATCCGCATGCTGAATTGGAGCTACATATACAGTTATGGCAGAAAGGACAACCATCATAACCGCCATCGGAATCCAGTATTTTTTTAGCTCAATTGCCCTTTTTAAAACTTTATCAGGATTAAAAATTATTTCAAAAACATGTTTTATTGCTTCCATAAACATAAGCCCCTCCTCCAGGATTATTTAGAATCTTTTACCTATTACCAATTCCACACCATTTATTCTAACATTGTAGTCATCATCCGTTTTAGTTTTGAACATATAACCAAAATCATTTACAAGATGAATTTCTATTTCTAACCCTAAAGAATCGGGAGCAAAAAGCACTCCAAGTCCTATATCAAAGAAGACTCTGAAATCTTTATGCTTTCCATCGTACGGTCCTATGCCAGTACCATCCGGATCTTCGAACTCATAACTTGAATTTAGATAAAAATTTATATCTGCGCCAACAAAAAAGTAGGGAGATATTTCCTCATTTAAAAAATAAAGTTTAAAATATGATGGAATTGAAAGATAGTGAACTTTATATATTGGAGTATAGTAGGCTATTTTATTTGTATCTGTTAAAATATATTGAACATTTGCAGCCACCTTATAGGTTTTATAAAATGCTCCGAACTCAAGAGCAAAAGCTCTACTAAAATTAAACTCCGCACTAACACCTCCGGAAATATCGTACTTTGCCTCTTTGTAAACTATTCTGTTAGTGTTTATCAAATAACCGGAATGCCTACCAAGATCAAGCTTAAGGTGAATATAGCCCCCATAAGAGGCAAAACTGAGTGTAAAAAGCAAAACAATTATTGTTAAAAATCTCTTCATCTTTTTCCTCCACATCCTTTTTTTAACCATTCCAAATACTCTTTATTTCCTTTATCCAAACTTATTGCTACAATCTCAGGAACTTCATACGGATGAAGCTCCTTTATTCTCTTAATCGCACTATCAACACAATCTTCAGAAACCTTGCAAATCATTAAAACCTCTTTATCTTCATTTAATTTACCATCCCATATATAGATAGATTCTAAAGAAGGTATTATATTAACACATCCTGCCAATTTTTCTTTAACAATTATTTTCCCCATTTTTCTTGCTTTTTCAATATCATCAATTGTTGAAAAAATCATATAAAAGTTCATATTTATTCCTTTTTATCTCTTAATAAATAAATTAGCATAAACCTTTGCATCCTTAACCATATTATCAATTATAATATACTCATCAGGCTCATGTGCCAACTCTTCCTGAGTAGCCCAAACAGCTGCATAAAGACCTCTTTTTCTGAATTCAGCAGCAACTGTTCCTCCTCCAATACCTATAACCTTTGTCTTAACCCCTAAAACCTCCTCCACTGATTCACTCAGCTTTTTCACAACTTCTGAATCGGGAGGAGTGGGCGGAGCAGCTTCTTCTTCCTGAACATAAGAAATTTCGATTTTTACATTAAAATTTTTTTCTATCTCTTTGGCAATATCACCCACTTTTTCCTTTATTTCCGAAAGAGAATAACTGGGTAAAACTCTACAATCCATATAAAACACATCCTCTCCGGGAATAGTATTAATATTGGGAACATTTGACTCCCTTTTTGTAGGCTCAAATGTAGAAATCGGAGGTTCAAAAAGCTCATCCTTTCTATTAAAAAGCTCATAAAGACTATCCAACTCCACAATCATCTTAGAAGCAGCTCTGTTGGCATTTATACCCTGCTCCGGAGTGGAAGCATGAGTTTGTTTTCCCGTAACCTTAAATTTAAACCACAAAATTGATTTTTCTGCAACTTCAATTAAAGAGCCGTCAGGACTTCCGGCATCGGGAACGATTATCAAATCATCTTTCTTGAAAAGATCAGCCCTTCTATCCAAAAGGTATGATATTCCATACTTTGATCCTGTCTCTTCATCGGACACAAGGACAATCCCTACTCTGTATTCAGGTTTAATTTTCAATTCCTTAAGAGCTTTAAGAGCAAAAAGAGAGGCTACCATCTCCTGTTGATTATCTTCAACTCCTCTTCCGTAAAGTTTGCCATCCTTCTCCCATGCTTTAAAAGGGTCTCCGCTCCATTTTGAAAGATCTCCTGCTGGCACTATATCCATGTGAGTCATAATCCATATTGTTTTACTATTATTCTTTCCAGAATATAAAAAAACATAATTTGGCCTGATACCGGAAGATACTCTATCATCAGGAGCGTTAACCTCAATAAACTCTTCTATTCCTATATTATCCTCAATCCACTTTTTTAAAAACTTTGCCCTTTCAAGCTCTCCGTCTCCACCATTTGCAGGCCCAAGTGCTGGAATTGAGGTTATTTTTTTTTGCAAGTCAATCATCTCATCTTTATAAGATTCAATTTTTGAAAAAAGCCTTTCTTTCATTCATCACCTCTCAAGAATAGACCATTTTATCTAAAATGAATATAACCGTCAATAGAATCAGAAGGAGTTAGTTATTATAATTAATTAGTATTCAAAGGCCTTTTCAATAACAGAAAAAAGCTCCTCTCCACGGAAAGGCTTATGAACAAAGCCAACCGCTCCATTATTTAATAAGGTTCTCACATCATCGTCAACAGTATAGCCGGTTGAAACTATAATTTTTACTCTCGGATTTATCTCTTTCAACTTAAAAAAAGTTTCTTTCCCGCTCATCTTTGGCATATTCATATCAAGAATTATAAGATCAATTGAGTTGTTTTTTTCAAACTTTTCAATACCTTTCAATCCATCTTCCGCTGTTATAACCTTAAACCCTCTATCACTCAACATCTCTTTAAACATCTCTCTTATTAAATCTTCATCCTCAATAATCAAAACCTCTCTCTTCTTTTCCCTTCTAATTTTGCCCCTTTTTCTCTTTTTTACTTTTCTGGTAAAAATATTTTTTTCGCTAAGTGGGAAATATAGCTTTATAGTTGTCCCCTTCCCTAACTTACTATCAACAAATAAAAATCCTCCATGATTCCTTACAATTCCATAAACATTGGACAAACCAAGTCCACTTCTTTTTTCCTTGGTAGTAAAAAAAGGTTCAAAAATTTTGCTAAGAGTACTCTCATCCATACCTATTCCAGTATCTATAATGCTTATCTCAACATATTCCCCTTCATTTACAAAAGGATATTTTCTAACAAAATCCCTTCTTGCTTTAAAATAATCAACATTTATTTTTATTTCTCCCCCCCCGGGCATAGCTTCAATAGAATTTAATAGAACATTCATTATGCTTTGCTCAAATTGAGAAGGATCTGCCTCTATGACAAAAAAATCATCAACCCTATTAAATATAATCTTTATTCTCCTATCAACCGTGGCATTTAAAATTTCAATTACATTCAATATATGCTCTTCCACATTAATAGGTTTAATTTCATATTTCCCCCTTCTTGCAAATCCCACCAATTGATTTGTGAGATTAGAAGCCCTTTGAGCAGTCTCTTCTATTTTTTCCAATTTCTTAAGCAAAGTAGAGTCCTTTATGTCTCTTTTAATAAGATAGAGATACCCCATTATAGTTGCAAGTATATTATTAAAATCATGAGCAATACCACCTGCGAGCATTCCCATTGCTTCATACTTCTGAATTTTACGAATCCTGTCTTCAAGTTTTTCCTTTTCCGTAATATCCCGGATTAAAACAAATACGGAATCTTCACCATCAAACTCAATGCTTTTCATATTAAACTCAATTACATATTCCTTAGAT
>JAMOVU010000160.1 GCA_027067555.1 Candidatus Aminicenantota bacterium
AGGTAATATCAAAGATTATATATACAGTATTTTGGCAGGTGTTGTAATCCTTTTAACTTTTATTTTAATGGGAGTTTAAATGCTTTTTTATGTTTTGGGTTTGCCATTTTTGTTTGCGATTTTGATCTTGCTTATTCCGGAAAGTAAGAAAAAAATAGTTTTACCTGTTTCCGGAGTTCTTTCAACAATCCATTTCATAATCAGTTTATCCCTTTATTTCGGATATGATCTCAGCTCAGCCGGATTTCAGTTTATTATTAATAAAAAGTGGATTTCTCCCGGTATAAATTTCCATATTGGCGCGGATGGGGTGAGTATTCTTTTAATTCTTTTAACATCCTTTCTCTTTCCCCTTTCATTTTTTGCCTCTGTTAAATCGGTAAATAAGAGGGAAAAGAGCTTTGCATTTTTTATGTTTTTACTTGAAGGGGGAGTTATAGGTGTTTTTGTTTCATTGAATGTATTGCTCTTTTATCTTTTCTGGGAAATTATGTTGATTCCTATGTATTTTATAATAGGAATCTGGGGAGGTAAAAACAGAATTTACGCAAGTTTTAAGTTTGTCCTTTATACTATGGTCGGAAGCCTTTTAATGCTAATTGCTATTATATGGTATTTTAAAGCAGCGGGAGGAACAAGCTTTGAACTTACCGAGTGGCTTTCTAAAGGACCTCTTTCTTATGCGGCTCAGAATTGGCTCTTTTTAGCATTTGCCATTGCTTTTATGATAAAGATACCTTTGTTCCCATTTCATACATGGCTCCCTGATGCTCACACGGAAGCTCCCACTGCGGGCTCTGTAATTTTAGCCGGAGTTTTGCTTAAAATGGGAATTTACGGTTTTATAAGATTCGGTCTTCCTCTTTTTCCAGATGCCTTTATGCATTACAGATATCTTTTAATGATTTTATCTGTGATTGGAATAATATACGGTGGGCTTATGGCCCTTGTTCAAAAAGATATAAAAAGATTGGTTGCCTATTCAAGTGTTTCACACATGGGAATAATTATGTTGGGTTTTCTTGCCTTAAATCCTGAAGGATTTATCGGTTCTATTTATCAAATGTTAAACCACGGGCTTTCCACAGGAGCTCTCTTTTTGTTGGTTGGGATGGTATATGAAAGGACACATACAAGGCAGATTTCGGATTATGGTGGTCTTGCAAAATTAATGCCTGTTTATGCTGCTATTTTTATGCTTATTATGTTCTCATCGGCAGGTCTTCCGGGGCTTAATGGTTTTATAGGTGAATTTTTGATTTTATGGGGAACTTTTGAAGCAAATAAGCTATTAGCTGTTTTCGCTGCTACAGGAATAATTATAGGTGCCGCATATCTTTTGTGGCTTTACAGAAGAGTTTTCAACGGACCTGTGAAAGAAGGATTGAATAAAAAAGTTTTTGATTTGAATTTGAGGGAAATTCTGTATATGGTTCCTATAATAATACTTGTAATATGGATGGGAGTTTATCCTTCCACATTTACAAAGCTGATTAAAATACCGAAAACTGTTGGAAAACATTTTATTGCAAACGGAGGATTTGAAAAGTGAATGATGTTTACATAGCCTCTTTGCCTGTTGTTTTAGCTGCAGTATCCGGAATCCTGATTTTAGTTTTAGATATTTTGGTTAAAAAATCTGAGAAGTTAATTTTTACTCTATCTTTGATTTTTTCACTTCTCCCCTTTCTCCCTTTTTTGATTTTTTACGGGTTCAGGTCAAAAGCTTTTGGTGGTCAACTTATAACGGATAAACTGTCTTACACCTTTGTAGCTTTAATATCTATTATTACTTTTTTTATTATTCTTATAAGCTATTCTTACAATAAGAGACGATTGATAAAATACAATGAATACTATGTTCTTTTATTTTTTGCTCAGGCGGGTTTAATTGCTCTTGTTTCAAGCTATAATTTGCTTGTTATTTTTATTGCTTTTGAAATATTCTCATTCTCTTCTTATATCTTAACCGGTATTGTTAAAGATCGATTATCTTCCGAAGCGGTTTTCAAATACCTTTTTACCGGTATAATAGCGTCTTCAATAGGCCTTTTAGGGATTGCTCTTCTTTACGGAGCAAGTGGTACCTTATTCATTGATAAAATGGTTAAAACAGGAACTAATAGTGTAGTTATAATTTCAGGTTTTATTCTCTTCTTAATAAATATCTTCTTTAAATTTTCACTTGCCCCCTTTCATATCTGGACTCCGGATGTTTATGAAGGAGCAGCAACTCCTATCTCTGCATATTTTTCAGTAGCCCCAAAAATTGCAATTATTATTTTAATATTGAGGTTTATCAGTTTGGATGTCTTCACTGTATTTAATGTCAAGATAATACTATGGCTTATTGCTGCTATTACGATATTGTGGGGGAATTTTGTAGCTTTAAGACAGAAAAATCTTAAAAGACTTATGGCTTATTCAGCGATCTCCCATTCGGGATACATTGCAATGGGCTTTCTTCTTCCCTATGAGTCAGCTTATAAGTATCTGCTTTTTTACGGAATTTCTTATTTGTTTTTAAATATTATTGCTTTTACCTTCCTTTCATATCTAACTGAGAGCTCTTCAGATGATGTTGGGATGGAGAGTGTGGCAGGGCTTTCTAAGAAAAAGCCTTTTGAGTCATTTGTCTTTTCTCTTGCTTTGATATCCCTTGCAGGCTTTCCTCCGACAATTGGCTTTTTTGCAAAATTTTATCTTTTTATTGCTCTTATAGAGAGTGGGTATATTTATATTACCCTTATCGCTATTTTAGGTACTGTAGTCTCCGTTTTTTATTATTTTAGAATAATAATGTATCTATATTTCAAAGATGAAGATAAAGATTTTAAATTTGACATTTTTGGAAAAATTGTTTTATTCTTGAATATGGTAATCGTTTTAGCGCTTTCTTTTTATCCAGAATTGATTTTTAGTTTTTTAAGGGGGTGGTAAATGAGCAAAATTCTTATTGTTGATGATGAAGATTTTATAAGAGATATGATGAAAGATTTTCTCGAATTTGAAGGATATGAATTTTTTGAAGCGGAGAATGGAGAAAAAGCATTTAAATTAATAGATGAAAAGGGAGATGAGATTTCGTTAATTTTTTTGGACTACACACTTCCGGATATTAAAGGGAATGAGTTTATAAAAAAAATGCTTGAGAAAGGAATAAAAATACCTGTGATCTTAACTTCTGGGTTGGCGGATAATCTTGTTTTATCGGAGGATGAAAGACAGGTTGTAAAAGCAACTCTCTCCAAACCTTTTAACCTTGACAATTTCCTAAAAATCTTAAAAGATATAGTAGGAAGTTAGTGTAAAAGAAGAGGCAGTATGAATTTGTATTTTTATGGAAAAAGTGATCGGGGAATAGTAAGGGATAATAATGAGGATTTTTTCTTTGCTGAAAGAATCGGAGAAGAGGAGTTTCTCTTTGCGGTAGCTGATGGAATGGGAGGACATCTTGCAGGGGAGGTCGCAAGTAGAAGAGCAATAGAAACTTTGGTTAGGGAATTTACACGAAAAACAGATGAGCCACTTCCATCAAAAATAAGAAGAGTTTTTGATAAAATTAACAGTGAAATAATTAGTGAAGGAAATGAAAACTTGGAGCAACGAGGAATGGGAACAACACTTTCTGCTCTTTACATAAAGAAAGATAGAGCTTTTGTTGCTCATATAGGGGATAGCAGGATATATCATTTTAGTGGTAGGTTAAAACAACTTACTGAAGATCACTCTTTCGTGGGAAAGCTTGTAAAAGATGGGCTAATCTCTCCGGAAGAAGCTAAGGTCCATCCGAAAAGAAATATATTGTATCAATCCATTGGGATGAGAAGAGGGATAAATGTTCAGATTGAAGGTCCAATAAAAATTAAAGAAGGGGAAAAGTTCTTGTTATGTACAGATGGTCTAACGGCTGTTGTAGAGGAAAATGAGATAGAGACTCTCTTAAGTAAGGATATCTCTCCCAAGAAAACTGTAAATGAGCTTGTGGATACAGCATTAAAGAGAGGGGCTCCGGATAATGTTACGGTTATTGTTGTATCAACAAAGGCTTATGATGAAACGAAGGAGTACCATTTAAAAAAAACCAAGAAAAAGAGAAAATTAAATTGGTTGTTACTTGTTTTAATGATTTTATTAATTCTTTTATCATTTGTTTTTGCTGATTTATTCTTAAAATACAGAGAAAAAGAAAATAAAAAGGAACAAAAGGGCTCTATAGGAAATATTAAAAAAACCAATATTTTTCTTTCTTGTATGAAAGATTTTTAATTTTTAATGGGGTTTATTTGACATTGCAATAATATCTCTTTATAATAAAATATAAATGAAAATTAGAATGTTTTTTTTTATTCTTTTATTACTTAACTTTTATTTAGGGGGAGAAGTTGTTTTAAAGTCCAACCTTTATGAGCCGGATTCACTTGATCCGATGTCTTGTTGTGGGACACTTTCTCTCACCTATGTGCATAATATTTTTGACACTCTTTTGAGATATGATGTGAATAATAAAAAATTATTGCCTTCTCTTGCGATAAATTGGGAAGTAAGAAAAGATGGAAGGCAATATGTTTTTAAATTAAGAAAAGGTGTTAAATTTCATGATGGAACCCTATTTAATGCTGATGCTGTTATTGCTAATTTTAGAAGAGGTTTGAGAAGAACTGAGGGAAAGTTTGATTTCCCTTTTTTCCATTTTTTGTTTGGGTATGTGAATGGGATTGAAAAAATTGGTGATTATAAAGTTGTATTTAATTTAAAAAAACCATTTTACCCTTTTTTATATGCTTTGACATCCGATGTTGCAAGTATTATTTCTCCGACCGCTCTTAGAAAATATGGGAAAAAAATAGGAGAAAAACCTGTAGGAACCGGACCTTTTGTTTTAAAGGAATGGAAAAAAGGGGACAAAATAGTATTGGTTTCGAATAGAGATTACTGGCAAGGTAAAGCCCGGGTGGAAAGAATTGTTAATTCTTTCAGATGGAGAATAGCAGGTGGGAAAATTGATGATCTTTTTTTACTTTTAAGGGGGGATATAGATTTTAATAAAAGATTTTCTTTTTCAAAGTTTCTTGATTTTAAAAACATACCCTGGATAAAGGTCCAAAAAGTGCCGGTTTGGGGAATATTTTTCCTCCGGTTTAATATGAGTAGAGAGCCCTTAAATAATGTTTATTTTAGAAGAGCTTTAAATTACCTATGGAATAGAAATTTTTTAAGAGTGGAGTTTCAGGATAATGTGATTCCAATTAATTCTTTGCTTCCAAGAAGTATGCCGGGGTACAATGAGAACTCGATTTTTAGATATGATTTTTCTCCAATAAAAGCACGAAAAATGTTAAAAAAAGCAAATGTTAAAGAAAAAGTTAAGCTCAGATATATAACAATGGAAACTCAGAGGTCTGCTTTTTACAATATAATGATGAGATACAAGCTTTCTCTTATGAAGGTTGGGATAGAATTGGAGATAAAGAGTGTTTCTTTAAGAAAGTATAATAGAATGATTAAAAACGGACAATATGATTTAATTTTATCCGGATTGGTTGCGAGCTATCCAGAAACATACGGTTATTTTTCTTTTCTTTTTGCAAGGAATAAAATGATATGTAAAAGAATGGTTATTCCCGAATATCCTGGTATTAGAAAAATCAGGCTTTTGCTTGCCAGGGCAGAGTCAGAGAAAGATTATAAAAAAAGGATAGAGCTTTATAGCAAGATTAATTCCATAGCAACAAAAGATGCTATTACTATTCCTCTGACACAAATTGTGGATTTTCTTTTAACGAGGAAAGGTATTTCTGGAGTTGTTGA
>JAMOVU010000161.1 GCA_027067555.1 Candidatus Aminicenantota bacterium
CTTTGTACTCCCCTGATACAGTCTGATTTTAACCTTTGAATTCATACTCCCGGTATGGGTCCAGGTGATTGTGTAAGAACTTCCCTTATACCATGTATCTCCGGCACCTGGAGATGTTACGGTTATTATTTGAGCATAAGTTATACTTACGAAAAGTATTAATAGAAATACAGTAAGAATAGAAAATTTTCTCATTTTATCCCTCCTTCTTTAGTCTAAGAAAAAGAAAATTTCAAATTTCATGCCAATAGTATTTTATTAATTACCTTCCATTATTTACCAAATATAGACCTACCTAAAAAACTCTCTTCAAGACATTCTATTTTTGGTATACAAACAACAAAATTGTAGATTTTGCTACAATTTTGTCAGTAACACAAGAAGATATTCTTTATAAAGAGATAATAACCCTTTTTTCTTCTATTCAAGATAATTACTATTTTTTTATTACTATTTTTTTATTAGTATCAGGATTTTATAAACTTATAATTAGAATTTCAGCTACTAAAAAACCAGCTCCTTTTACAAAAAAATATTATAAGCTTATCTACCTGTTTATTTATCCACCTTTACTTTTATTTGATAAAAATTATCGTATCCACGTTGTTCACCACTATAAAGCTTTAATACTCTCATCACCAGAACTTTAAACTCCTTTTTCACAGGGATTTTCAGGCCATTTATAATTAAAGGCCTTACTTCACATGACTTTAATCTAATCTTGCTATGCCATATCACTTTATTTTCACCTCTTGCCTTGTAAGGATTGAAATCATAAACAATATAAAAATCCCAGGTCCTATCTTTACTGCAATTATTTCTTAAGGTAAAGAAAATATTAAACTTATTGTCGCTTAAAACAATAGCCCCCCCATCAGGAACAGGTCTTAAGTTTGCTTTTCCAATTTTTATTATTTTGGGAATTAGTTGAATATCACAATAATGGGCAAAAAGTATCTCCCCTTTGTAAAAAGTTTTACTAAAAGTATTATTCCTTCTATTCAAGTCATATATCCTCTTTAAAGGATCAAGTGTAATACTATAAGTCACCTTGCATACATCAGGAGGCCATGAAAAATTTCTGAAAAGTGTTTTTGTACATGTTTCACCTCTGGCTAATTTTAAACGAGTCCTTCCTCTTCTATCAAAAGTATACTTACCTCCGCTTAAAAATTTATCCATTCCAACCACTCTATAATCAACATAACCTGAAAAATCATCCCCATTATTTTTAATAGTAACATCAAAAGTATTCACCATATCATTTTCTGGTAATCCGTTTAATTTAATCCCCATTACCTCTAATTCCGGTCTTTTACTACTTCCCACTATATGAAAAACCTCACTTTTCCCTTCTATCTTCTTCTTCTCTAATGTCTTAATTTTAATATAATAGAAACCAGAAATTAAATTATCCGGAACCCTCCATGTAAAACTACCATCATTCTCCGTTCTATGTATAATTTCGTCCACTTCCATTCTGTCCCTGCACAACCATATCCCTACGAAAGAATCCATATCCCCTGTTTTTGACCATTGTATGGTATATTCTTCCCCGGCCTTCCAGATTTCTCCACCTTTTGGAGAAGATATTGTAATAGAAGGTTGATTGGAAGAAGAGTAATCTTTAATATTGAAGACATTACTATCATCATATACAAGATTGTCAATTGTCTTTACTCTTATTTTATATGAACCACTTTTTAAACTTTTTGGCACTCTCCAGGCATAAAGGCCTTCATTTTGCGTTTGATTTGTTATAGAAAATACTTTTGTACTTCCCTGATATAACCTTATTTTAACATTCGAATTCATTTCTCCTTTTTTATCCCATTTAATGCCATAAGAATTACCTTTACACCACACCTCTTTCGAACGAGGTGAAATAATTCTAATTTTCGGTTCAAGTATTTCAAATGTTTCACTATCATCGAAGATTTGATTATCAATAGTTTTTACTCTTATATAATAAGTTCCTTCCTGTAAAGTGAAAGGAACGCTCCAATGATACATTCCATCGTTATCTGTTGAATCTACAATTTTCAATATTTTCATACTCCCATGATAAAGCCTTATCTTCACTTTTGAATTCATTTCCCCTTTTTTACCCCATTTTATCGTATAAACCTGACCTTTCCACCAAACATCTTTCGAATGAGGAGATTTTATTGTTATCGTCTGGGACCAGATGAACCAAACAGTAGCAATTAAAATTAAAATAAAAAAATGACTTTTTTTAACATTTTTTGCCCTCCTCTGTTTTTAACAAAAGATTAAACAAAATCTATGGATTTTTTTCACCTCCCCATAAAGGATTCCAATTAAAGAAACAAAATCTTAAAAACTAAAAATTTACTATATCTTATTTAATTTACATTAAAGATTTCTACTTTTTCTCTCCATTATTCATTTAATCAAAAATAGTTCCGGTAATTACTTTGGTTTTTACCGTACCTCTATTGTTATCTTCTCTTTTCTCTTTCACAATATTTCCGTAATCTATTATAGCTTCAATCTTTTTATAACCAAGTTTGAACCATTTGGCACTTCTTTTAAATTTGACAATCTGTCCGGGAGCTATTGCGGGAACATTAAAAACTTTTACTCCATTTCCTTGAATGTAAGTTCTTAATTTACAGGGAGGTGAACTACTATCGCCTATATTCTTAATTTCAAAGGAAACATCATGAGAAAATCCTATTCTGGAGTGCATTCCAACACCTATAAAGGAAACTATTAAATCGGGCAAACCTTTGAAAAATATTGATTTAACTACTTTATTGTTATTATAATTGTACTCAGGGAAAGCTTTCAAATCAGGATTTACAGTAAAAGTAAAAACATATCTTCCTTTCACTTCGAACACAAAGGACCTGTCCAAAGTAACAGTCATCCCCTGAGGAATGGATTGAAAAGTACCTCTTACAATATAATTTCTGTATCTTCCCTGACCGGAAATCTTTAACTCATAGGGAACATTTTCAGCATCTTTTTTTCCTTTGTTCTTGACAGCAACATGAAATCTTACTTCCCCTATTCTTGAATTAGTAAAATTTAAGACAGTACCATAAACCTCAAGTTCAGGCTTATCAATGAGTCTCAGATTAACATTAATTCCTCCGTGTAGTTTTATGCTGCTTTCAATCGTAAAAGGTCCGCTTTCTCCGAAAACTTTATTATCAATCGTCTTTACTCTAATTTTATAATCAGATGCTTGTGTAAGATTTGAAGGAATTTTCCACTCATATTCACCACTATTGGGAGTGGAATCAGTAATGGATAATATCTTATTCCCATTTCTATACAACCTTATTTTTACATTAGGGTTCATTGTACCCTTCGTTGTCCATTTTATCTTATGTGTTTCTCCAAATAGCCATTTATCTCCCCAATAAGGTTTATTAACAATAATTCTAACATCATCGGCTATTGTAAAATTATCTCCGTCATCAAAAACCTGATTATCCACTGTTTTTACTCTAATAAAATAAGTACCCGGAGCTAAAGTGGTTGGAACTGTCCATGTATAACTACCATCATTTTCCGTGGAATCCACTATGCCCAATACTTTTGTACTTCCCTGATAAAGCCTTATTTTAACATAGGAATTCATACTCCCGCTTTTTGTCCATCTTATTGTGTAAACTTGCCCCTTATACCAGGTTTGACCAGCACTGGGAGCTGTTACAGTAATTGTTTGAGCAAAAGAAAAACCAAACCCAAACAAAAATAAGATAAGTGTAATTTTAAGCTGTTTCAATCTAAAAAACATATTAAAACCTCCTGATTTTTTTATAATTATTATAGTAGACAAAAATTGTGCCATAAATTGAAGGATAAGCATCATAAAGAACTATTATAATCTTTCCCATTAAATGATTTTCTACCTCCAACAAAATTGTCGTGTTTACGACAAACTTGTCTTTATAGAGAACACATACATAACAAATATAAATTTATTTTATTCTCTATACTTACTTCCCCTAAACCACACATTATTTTACTTTTTCCATCTTTTCTTTATCTGAAATTTATTCGATTCGCCCACAACACCTCCGCCTGCTGCCCATAAATAAAGAATAACTTTATAATATCCTTCTCTAATGTTATTAGGAACTCTCCAAGTAAATGAAGTAGTTGTAATATAAAGTTGTCTTTTTAGAAAAACAGTTTTATATATCGGAGAAACAATATCCACCCTAAAATCTACACCACCACTTAATCGCGGCATATTATCTCTGCGAATTCTCCACTTAAAAGTTACTTTGTCCCCGGTATATAATGTAACCACTCTTTTCGGAGGAGGAAAATCAAAGTAAACAGGAAACTCAAAAGAGAAATTATCATCCGAAAAATCATAAATATTCGGATAGAATAAACTTTTTATTTTTATCTTATAATCATCGCCTTCTTTTATTTCTCTGCTCCTTCCGTTATTAAAAACAAATGAGGTGAATACGCTACGTTTTCCCGTGTTTTGAGTTGTCTGTATTAAACTACCATAATAATTATCTCCTTTATATAGTTCAATGCTTACATTACCATTTATATTCCCAGGATTCCATAATACTTCATAATAAGTACCGATTAATAATCTTTCTCCGCCATTTGGAAATTTTACAGTTAATCCTCCTAATGAGCGCCTTTTTCTCTCTATTTTAAAATCATCACTATCATCATAAACCTTGTTGTCAACTGTTTTTACTCTAATTCTATAAATACCTTCCGGTAGACCCCACGGTATCCTCCATGGGTATTGCCTGTTATTGGGCATTGAATCTATTATACCCAAAATCTTTCTGTCTCCCTGATAAAGCCTGATTTTTACATTTGCATTCATATTCCCTTGTCTTTCCCATTTTATTAAATGCGTTTCTCCATTATGCCATACTTCTCCCCTTCGAGGTTTTGTCACATTGATTTCAGGGTTTGAAATCCTAAAATTATCACTATCATCAAACACCTGATTGTCCACTGTCTTTACCCTTATCTTATATTCGCCGGGTGCAATATTATCAGGTATCTGCCATGAAAAAGAGCCATTATTCGGAGCAGAATCGGTTATTCCTAATATCTTTCTATTCCCCTGATAGAGTCTTATTTTTACATTTGCATTCATATTCCCACTGTGATTCCATGTAATAGTATATCTACTGCCTTTATACCATGTTTGTCCTGATCTGGGAGACATTATGTTTATACTTTGTGGATAGCTAAAAGCTGCAAAAAAAATAAATAAGAATCCAATCATAAAAAATTTCTTTCTCATTGATTACCTCCGTTTTGATAAGAATATTTTTCAAATTTTATGCCATAATTTTAAATATATTGAGAAACAACATTATTCATTTTTCTTAAAAAGTATACTTTAAAAACGACATTTGAGGAAAACACATTTTTGTCGAATTTCATACATTTATGTCGTAATACATTTGTATTTACTTGTTAATTAATAACAACAAAATCTTCTGAATAATGCGATTGCATTTCAATAATTGTATTGAAAAATATTAAAAGATTTACAAACATAAGAAATTAATCAGAGCATTTTTTCTTCCCTGTATTATGAACAGGGGCTCCTGTCTCCACAACTTTTATGTAAGTTTTAACAGAATTGTTTCCACTACAATTTTCCGTACAATCACTATTAACCGGGCAAACTACATAAACAACAACTTTTCTTACCCCCGGTAAAAACCATCGCCTTGTTATTGTAAATGATCTATGCCCCCCCGGGGAAATACTTGGTAAATTGAAAAAGAATGGATCCATAGCAGGCATTCTCGGATCGTGGACTATGTTCCATATATAAACATCTAAAAAACATCGATTACATGAACTTTTATCTCCTATATTTTTCACATCAATATTTAATACAATCTTTCTACCGGGAGCAACTTCTTTCTTATCATCAACGCATACAATAAGATCAGGAAGACCTTTTGTTAAAATTGTCTTTATAACTTTATTATTATCATACCTCTTTTCTCGAATTCCTCTGCTCTCATTAACAGTATAAGTAAAAATGTACCTTCCCTTCTTTTTAAAGTAAAACTCTGCTTTCCAGTCAACACTGCCATGTTTGGAGATATTAGGAAAGGTATATTCTATAACCTTTGCATAATTTTCGGGTCCATTAATAATAAGTTTTGCTTTTACATTAACAGCACTCTTTAAACCCATGTTTCCAATTCTAACTTCAAATTTAGTTTTGTTAACAGCTCCTTCAACAGGATAAACTGAAGCTTTTTGAATATAAAGGTCCGGAAGATTCAGGAAATTTGAAGCAGGATTATTGACTGTGTCTATCCTCTCAAGCAAGTCATCTATGAAAAAAAGTCTGCTTTCAGCTGAGATTCTTTCATTCACAGCATTTATTTTAATTACATATTTCCCATTTTCCAAAACAGATGGGATCCTCCAAAGATAGAAATTTTCTCCGACATTATTTACATAAGAAGAAACAATATCCATAATAAAGGAGAGTCCATGTCCCACTTGTTTATAAAGCTTAATAGCCACCTGAGAAGACATGTCTCCTTCCCGTCTCCATCTGATTTTGTAAGTTCTATCTTTTTTTAATTTCTCTCCCCTCAAGGGAAAAATCATGGTGAGTTTAGGTTGAACTCTTTCAGAAATCGTAAAAATTTCCCCGTCATCGTAAACTTGGTTATCTATTGTTTTAACCCTTATATAATAAGAGCCCTCAAGTAAATTTTCCGGTATTCGCCATTCGTACTCACCATCATTATCTGTGGAATCCACTATCCCCAATATTTTTGTTTGCCCCTGATATAATCTTATTTTAACTTTTGGGTTCATACTTCCCGCATGGCTCCATTTAATCAAATATCTTTCTCCCTTATACCAGGTCAGGCCCCCATGCGGGTATGTAACTGTAATTGATTGAGAGTAAACAAAACTAATACAAAATATTAAGATACCAACCATTAATACAATTTTTTTCACTTTTGCCTCCTTTAACCTAAATATATAAATAATACACTTAGTTTAATAGCTAACTGATATATAGTCACAATCATTATCACCCTTATCCTTGTGAGAATCTAAGAGGGGTAATAAATTGTTATAAACAGAAGTTACCTTTCCCTATATATCTTCTCTCTAACAAAAATAACATTCAATTATCATACCAGATTTGTTAAATTATAGGAAAAATAAGAATATTAATTTTAAATAAAGATAAAAGATTAAAGAAGATATAATAATTTTGTCGAGAGGTGGACAATATTGGCGACTCAAGTCTATGAAAATTCTTAAATTTATCAAGAACTCCTTCTATTTATCACTTATAAAAAATTTGTTTTTTTCAAAATTAAAACCACACACTCCTGATTTCTTCCTTTATTACTCTTGTTATCAAAGAAGTCCTATTATTCTTTTCATCAATTTCTTTAACTTCATTATAATAATCAATTATCGCATATAGCTTTTTTAATACCTTTTTATCTGGTGGAGGAGACCACCTGGCATCTCTATAGAAAGAGACTTCCCCTCCCGGTTTTATCCCCGGAACATCAAAAAATTTTACTCCGTTATCTTCAATATTAGTCCATAGTTTACACGGAGAAGAAGATTTTTTCCCAATATTTTTTACTAAAAACCTAACATGAGCAAATTCACGGGAACGAGGCAGCACACCTAAAATAAGAACAATTAAATCAGGTGCTCCTGAAAAATAAATTCCTTTAATTACTTCGTTATTTGAATAATCGTATTCAACAAAAGACTTATGATCAGGATTTACAATAAAAGTAAAAACATATGATCCAACCTTTTTTAAAATGAACTTTTTATCAAGCTCAACCGACTTTTTGGGAGGCAATGGATAAGGAAAACTTCCGTAAAAAGTATACTTATCATACTTGTCTCCGTGAGGCCCATTTATTTTAATTATATAAGAGAGTTTTCTGGCTTCAACTCTTCCTTCATTTGTAACTGCGACATGAAAATTAACTTCTCCTGCATGTTCATGAGTAAACTTTAGAGAGGCTCCGTAAACTTTAAGTTCCGGAAAATCATATGATTTAAAACCGGTTTTCACCTTTAAACCTTTTAGATTACTAACATTAATCTTATTACCTTTTTTTATCTCAAAATTCTCACTATCATCATAAATCTGATTGTCAACAGTCTTTACTCTAATCCTGTATGTTCCCGGATTTATATTATCAGGCACAGTCCAATCATAACTTCCGTCATTATCTGTCCTGTCTACTATTCCTAAAACCTTCGAATTACCCTGATAAAGCCTTATTTTTACAAAATCGTTCATACTACCGCTTCTTGTCCATCTTATTGTATACTTCCTCCCTTTTACCCATGTGTCTCCCTTAGCAGGAGAAACAATACTAATACTCTGGGAATATACAAAACTAACGAAAAATAATATTAAAATTATAAAAACACTTTGTTTAAACATAGCTCGCCTCCTTTGCTCTATAATAATACATGGCAAATTTTATGCCACTTTTTATAAACTAAAAATTATTATTCCTGACTCCTCTCTTTTTACAAATCTGATAGATGTAAAACTTTCCTATTTCAGAAGGAAAGATTCCAAAGGAAGATCTATAATTTCACCATTTTTGTCAAGTAGAACAATTCCCTTATTATTTTTCTTTGTAACTTCAACTATGAGTGGCGAAATAGAAGTGTTTATTTCAAATTCAATAGATTTGGTTTTTCCGGGAGTTATTGGCATTACAAATTTTAAAACTTTTGTTATTCCTTTCTTAAAGCCAGATATTTTTCTTCTTATCTTATAAGGACGGGATTCACCATTTCCCTTATCCTTACGAATTAACTCCCAAAATATGTCTCTGTCAACTGACCTTCCAAAATTCTTAACCACAGCTGTCACCTCATAAAGAGTAGGTTTATGGGAAAAGTTGTCTCTATTTTTTACCTTTGCCTTAAAACTGATTACTTCAAAATCCGGCAGATATCGACAAAACATCTGTTGCTTTTGTCTCGTGGGGAAATTATAATCTTCAGGATTATCAACAATAACAAAAAATTCACTATCAAAGGAAACCTGACCATCAGTCAATCTTATGAAATAAAAACCATTGGATAATGCTCTTGGTAATACCTTGCCGGAAATATAAGTTATGCCGTTCAGAGGAGGCAAAAGCCCCCGCGCAATTTCCATTACCTTTCCAAACTTATTATGCAATTCAAAAACTCCATTTTTACTAAATCCACTGATTTTCAAAGCAGCTGAAAACTCTTTTTCCTTAAAGTAGACCGAATTTTTTTGAGGGTGTAAGAATTTAACTTTAGGATGGCCTATTCCTATTAAGGTTTCATCTCCTATCTGGTCATCAGTTGTTCTTATTTTTAAATAATAGTATCCATCTTCCACTTGAGATTCAGCAGGAACATAAAAAGGAACTTTATTTGTGTGTCTTAAGTTAGAAACTATTTCCCATTTAGGAGCATTCCCTTTGTAAAGTTCTATTTTAAGGGGCATATTATTCAGAGAACCTCTCGTTTCCCATTCTATTTCATAGGTTTTACCCCCATACCAGAAATCACCTCTCTTGGGAGAAATTATCTTAATACTTCCGCTTGAAATAAAAAAAAGAGTTGAGGCTCTTACCTTGTGGTCAGTTGTTTCTATGGTCATTTTAAAAGTTCCTGCCGGAAGGTTATTATTAATCAAAGGAGGAATTCTCCATGTATAACTTCCGTCATTTGGTGTTGAGTTAGCGATTGATATCTCATGGTAGGGCTTTGCTTGAATAACTGTGATGTTTACAGTTGAAGCCATTTGTCCTGTCTTTCTCCACTTTATTTCACAATCCTCACCAGCATAACAGAGGAACAATCCATCCTTAGTCTTGGGAAGCATTATCTCTATTTTGCCGGTATTCTGACTTGCTCCGGATATAGCAAAATTCTCACTATCATCATAAATCTGATTGTCAACTGTCTTTATCCTAATCCTATATGTTCCCGTATTTATAGTATCAGGCACTGTCCAATCAAAACTACCGTCATTATCTGTCCTGTCTACTATTCCCAAAACCTTTGTATTCCCTTGATAAAGCCTTATTTTTACAAAATCGTTCATACTACCGCTTCTTGTCCATCTTATCGTGTGTCTCTGTCCCTTTGTCCAAGTGTCACCCGAATGGGGTGATGTTATTGTTATACTTGCAGGCTGGGGATTTGATATTGTAAAATTTTCACTGTCATCATAAACCTGATTATCAACTGTCTTTACTCTAATCCTGTATGTTCCCGGATTTATATTATCAGGCACTGTCCAATCATAACTACCGTCATTATCTGTCCTGTCTACTATTCCCAGAATCTTTGTGTTTCCCTTATAAAGCCTTATCTTTACAAAATTGTTCATATTACCGCTTTTGGTCCATCTTATCGTGTATCTCTGTCCCTTTGTCCAAGTGTCGCCCGAGTGGGGAGATGTTATTGTTATTGATTGTGAATGAACAAAACTAACAGTAAAAAAAACAAATAAAAGAGTTAAAAATGATTTTTTTCTCATTTTTCCCTCCTTTAATTTTCCAAAATATAATTGCAAATTTTATGCCAAAAAAAATAGTAATAATATTTCCTATTTTATTTGCTTTTCATGAGTATTTGAAAGTTTAAAAATGATAATCGGCATTTTTATAGAAAATTAACATCTCTTTGTCATCTAAAAGAAAAAAAGATTATTCCCTAAGATCAATCATTATTATTAACTAATTAACCATGTTTACGCTGGAATTTCCGATTCCTTAGAATTTTTTCATCTTTTTTTCTTTCTCCTTTATCCAGAAAAGAGAACTGTCACCTTTTACCTGACCATCTCCCGATTTTATTCTGATAAAGTATTTTCCCTTTTTTAAAACTTCGGGGACAGTAAATTCATATTTTTTCGTTCTTAAATCAAAAGAAGAAGAGATATCCAAAACTTTCCTCCCTGATTCATTATATAAGCTTAAGCTTCCGGGTTGTACTTTAAGGGCCCCTATCGTATGAAATCTTATCTGATATCGTTGTCCTTTGTACCAAGTTTCTCTCCCGCTCGGTGTGTCTATTATTATTTTCCCCTTATCCCACACAATAACCGAACGATATGCCTTTTCTCTTTCATCTATTGTTCTGATTTCCAAATAATTATTTCCTAAATATTTAGAATCATGTGAGAAAACACGCCACACAAAAAAGTTATCAGTAGTATAATTACATATCACATATGTAGGCCAGCTATCCCACCTACCCCTCGTTAATTTTATTTTAACAGGCATCGAAAAATAATTTTTATTCCATTCTATTCTATAAGTGTTTTCAAAATATAGATAATTTGTCTCCAAATTTGATGATAAGCTTATTATTTTAAGATTCGGAGATTGTGGTGTTTTCTGCTGAGCTTCAGCTATTGTAAACTCATCACTGTAATCATAAACCTGACCATCAGTTGTTTTTACTCTGAACATATATGTACCCGCAGATAAATTTGTCGGCACTGTCCAATCATAGCTTCCGTCATTTCCAGTCCTTTCAACTATCTCCAAAATATTTACACGCCCCCTATAGAGTGTTATGTTAACAAAACCATCCATATTCCCGGTCTTTGTCCATCTTATCGTGTACCTCTGTCCCTTTGTCCAAGTGTCGCCCGCGTGGGGGGAGGTGACTGTTATACTTGCAGACTGAGGATTTACTACCGTAAAATTCTCACTATCATCATAAACCTGATTATCAACCGTTTTTACTCTGATTTTATATGTACCTACAGATAAACCTTGTGGGACTGTCCAATCAAATCTACCATCATTATCTGTCCTCTCTACTATCCCTAAAACCTTTGTATTCCCTTGATAAAGTCTTATTTTTACAAAATCGTTCATACTACCGCTCTTTGTCCACCTTATTGTGTATCTTTGTCCTTTTACCCAACTATCTCCAGAATATGGAGATGTCACTGTTATACTTGCAGGTTGGGGATTTGATATTGTAAAATTTTCACTGTCATCATAAACCTGATTATCAACTGTCTTTACTCTAATCCGGTATATTCCCGGATTTATAGTATCAGGCACTGTCCAATCATAACTACCGTCATTATCTGTCCTGTCTACTATTCCCAAAACCTTTGTATTCCCTTGATAAAGCCTTATCTTTACAAAATTGCTCATGCTTCCGCTTTTGGTCCATCTTATCGTGTATTTCTGTCCCTTTGTCCAGGTGTCACCCGTGTGTGGAGATGTTACTGTTATAGTTTGTGAATAGGTAAAGCCAACCCCCAATAAAATAACTAAAAAAGCTAATAGTACCCTTTCTTTCATTTTTACCTCCGAAAAAAACTCGTAAAAAATAAATGCAAATTTTGTACCAGACTAAAATTGCTCTTAGATATTAAAATTTTACAATCTCTTTCTAAAAACAAATGAAAGAAACCTTACAAATTTGTCGGATTGCATACATTTTTGTTGTTCGCAAACTTGAGTCAGATCTTTTCATCCTATATGTGTAGATTTTAGGATATGCAAATTTTTCTCAGATAAAGAAGCACCTCTTCTTTTACATAGCTTATCTTTCCCAACAGGTAACTTTTATTTTATCTTCGGGTAAAAACTAATTGATTTGCTTATTTTATTATTATTGTAAGAGGTCTCAATAATTGTTCTTTTTCCATTATCTAAAGGATTAACCTCAAAAACAAAAGTATATTTTTCCGAACCTATAAATTTTGACATAGAAATCAAATAATGTTCATCAAATGTGGCCACCTCTCCTCTTTGAATCGGAGGAAAGCTTCCTCTTTCAGCCAAGACAGTTGAGTCCACACCCTTTGAAGTTCTGATGATTTTAAAAAGATAAGGCACACTCCCAGCATCTGCCAATCCCATATTCTTAACAACCACATGAATTCTTATCTTCTCATAAAACCCTTCTACCTTTTTAGAAATATCTTCTCTTAAAACAACTAAATCCGGGAACTTTATTTTTGAAACAGAATTGGCTTTATTCTTTTTTGTTATTAAATTCCCATTCTTAACAAGAGGAATTGAAATAATAAAAGCAGCACTATCCCCGTAGACAGATCCATTATCTGTTTTTATTCTTATATAATATCTTCCTGACTCAAAATTGGTAGGAATGGTCCATGACTCCATTTGGAAAAGATTTTTACTTACCTTGCTCGTACATGTTAACTGTTGTTTAAGATTAGATGGTGCTATTAAGTCTTTATATATATTAATCTTCATCAGAGTTCCTGCTGGAATCCCTGCCGCTTTCCACTTTATTCTATATGTCTTACCTTTATACCATACATCATTAGACCTCGGGGATTTAATTCTTATATAAGGATTTTCAATAGTAAAAGGAGCACTATCTCCATATACCTGATTGTCAACTGTCTTCACTCTGATTTTATATGTACCAGCAGATAAATTTATTGGAACCATCCATTTAAAGCGGCCATTATTCTCTGTCCTGTCAACTATTCCCAGAATCTTTGTATTTCCTTGATATAACCTTATCTTCACAAAATCGTTCATATTTCCGCTCTTTGTCCACCTTATTGTGTATCTCTGGCCTTTTACCCAGGTGTCTCCTGAATAAGGTAATGTCACTGTTATCATCGCATACTGAGAATTTTCAATTGTAAAATCCTCGCTATCATCATATACAAGATTATCAATTGTTTTTACTCTAATTTTGTATGTTCCCGGATTTATTGTATCAGGCACAGTCCAATCAAAACTGCCGTCATTCTCTGTCCTGTCAACTATTCCCAAAATTTTTGTATCACCCTGATACAGCCTTATTTTCACAAAATCGTTCATCCTTCCGCTTTTGGTCCATCTTATTGTGTATCTCTGGCCCTTTACCCAGGTGTCTCCTGAATGGGGTGATGTTACTGTTATTGTCTGTGAATAGATAAAACCTATCCCTAACAAAATGATTAAAAGAGTTAAAAAAAATTTTTTTATCATTTTACACCTCTTTATTACATATACAATGATTTATTTAACCAATATTAGCTCATTATTCCTTTCATTTGCTTCCTTAACTATGTTTTTCGAATCAAGAATGATTTTGTATCTCGGATAAGAGATATTCAAACCCGTAATATAGATGGTTTCACCTTTGTTATTCAATTCATTAATTACTGAAACCGGAATTGAAATTTCTACTGAATTTTTGACATAATTCCTTTCACTTATATTTTTAATCATAATTCGGATATCCTTGTTTATTGGAATTTTGGCCGACTTGTAATAGGGATTTTTTATTCCTATCTCAATACCGCGTGGACCGCTTTTAGTTTTTAACTTTACAAACATAAGATCCGGCAAACTGATACTTTTAAAAAATGGATTGTAAGTTTTGTAAACAACCTTGTAATGATTTTTACAAGTATTATTTTCAGGCTTAACATCAAGAGAATGAGGAGGTTTTTCAGCTTCAACCTTTATAAAAAGAGTATAATCTCCCGGTGAATCATTTATTTTAGCCTTAAAGGATTCCATTTTGGATTGCTTACTTTTTAATACCGACGGGACTTTTACAGAAAACATCGTTTTCCCCATTACTGCAAGACTGCTCTTTCCATCTCCTCTTACACTCCACGCTGTAATCTTATAACCCGAAACAGTTGAAGGGCCCAAATTATAAGGTGTTATACTAAATTCCCCGATTTCACCCTTTGAAAACACATTCTTCACATAAGCGCAATTAGTGGCTTTGAGGTCATATTTTTCTTCTTCCTCAAAAATCAAGGTAAGATAGCTTTCATATTTGTTAAAACATTGTTTTCCACGAGGTTGTTTTTCTATAATATCAAAACTGGCCTTATATGCTCCGGGAGTTTTAATAAAATCTATTAAAACAGAATCCTGAATAGTTGTGGTTCCTCCTTTATTCAAGGAAAAATTCGGATGAGAAATAGTCACTCCCTTTCTTATATCATCAAACATAATAGTTGTGTAAATTCTTCCGGAATAATTCACATTACTGACATTCTTCACTTCAAAAAAGTATTTTACAGTCTCTCCTATTTTGTATCTGTGACTTGGTTTCGAAAGCCAGACTTTTAATATCTTTAACAAACAATTCTTTTTCTCAAGTATTTCAAAATTGACCTCATTGGAAGATGTCCTTTCGGTATAGGCATCTTTGCCTTTGTACTTATAAATTTTTATTTTGTAAATTCCCTTTTTTAAAATATTTTTAAAAGACTTGGTAGTTCCTTTTATATAATCATCTTTCCACTCAATAATATCTAATCCATAATCTCTCTTATCTGTTCCTCTCATTGCTACTCTATAATACTCGTTACTATGAAAGTTTTTCCCAAAAATCTCTATTTCCGTACCCGCATATCCTTTTGTTGGAGAAATTCTCTTAATAAAAGGTTTACCTTCTTCCTTAGCTCCTATTGAAAACACTCCGCTTGAACTCCACAAGGAATTATTATTTTTCGCAATAAGTTTTATGAAATATCCACTTCCTTTTTCAATCCTATTTCTCTCTTTTATCTCCCCGACCTTCCAAAGTCTTTTGCCTTCAACAGCCTGACTCATCGTAAGATCTTCGAAAATTGTTCCGATTTTAGTATTCCCTTTCCATAGCTCAGCTTTAACCTCAAGATCAAATCCCTTTGCTTCCCATCTAACTATGAGATTATCCCCGATATTAGAATTCTCTCCACCTTTGGGAGAGATAACTTTCAAATAGGGTTTGTTTATATGATATATTTCAAAATAACCATCGGATTCATCGTAAACAGGTGGATTGTTATAATCTTCCACTCTTATCTTATACTTTTTACTATTATAAACTTTTTCACTAAGTTGCACAGAGAATTTGCCTGTATTTTCCCTTTCTGCTAAAAACTGTTTTACAGGTTCTACTTTACCTTTTAGTATGCAAATCCCCAAAATTCTAACATATTTTATTTCTGGGGAAGCTTTCCATCTAATCTCTAATGTTTCTGGCGCACCTATTCTTTCACCTCCATTTGGGTAAATCACTTTGATTTCACCCTTTTCTTTGTCTGTGATGATGAAATCATCACTATTGTCATAGACCTGATTATCAACCGTTTTTACTCTTATATAATAAGAACCTTCCTTGATACTCTGTGGTATTTCCCATAAAAAATCCCCGTCATTGAGTGTATTATCCGTTATTTTTAAAATTTTCTCATTTCCTTTATAAAGTCTTATTTTCACATTGGAATTAATTTCTCCCTCGCTTCTCCATTTTATATGATACTTTTTCCCTTTCTGCCAGTAATCACCATCCAACGGGGATATAATATAAATCTTTCCTTTGGGAGCTTCTCTTATCTCAAAAATCTCTCCATTATCAAAAATTTTATTGTCAACCGTTTTAACTCTGATATAATATTTCCCCAATGGTAAGTTCATAGGTATAGTCCACTTGAAAGAACCTGTGTTCTCAGTGGAATCCGTAATTCTAAGGATTTTTTTATCTCCCTGGTACAGTCTTATCTTTACCTTTTGGGGAATTTTTCCATAGTTCACCCATTTTATAACATAGTTTTCTCCTTTAAACCAAGCATCTCCTCTTTTAGGAGAAACTATTTTAAGGCTTTCTCCGAAACCTATTCCCATGAGAAGAGGTAGGATTAAAAGTGAAAAAAGAAACTTTTTTCTCATACTCCACCTCCTTCTATTTAATAAATATTATATTCAATTATTGTGCCAACTTTTTAACAAATAAAAAAATGGTAAACTCTAATCAATTAATTGTTTTATTGACTTTAGTTTAATAAGGTTTTTTTACATTTCGACACTTTTATCTCCAATTTTTCTTCTCCTTACTCTTATCTCTATTTTTTCAGACTTTTTCTTTTTTACTTTTTTAATTGAAAAAACTTTTTACTTTCTACTTATGAGAAACCGATGAGAATTTTACATTTTGTTTAGTCAAATTTGGTTTTGTTTATAATTGTTTTCTTTATCTTTACCTTTTTCATGTTAAATAGTGATACCTTTGCTATAGTAAATACTCCACTATCATCTGAAAACTTACCATCTTTTGTCCTTATTCTGATAAAATATTTACCGGGAGGAATAGTGGTAGAAATTTTCCATTTATAATCTTTTCTACTTGTCGGATAGCGTCTTGTTATAAAAGTCTGGAATGCCTTATTATCCGCTCTGTAAAGCGCAAGTTCAATGTAAGGATCAAGCTTTGATAATGACATAGTAAACCACCCTATATCATATGTCAAACCTTGATACCACTTAAAGCCATTCTCAGGGCTTTCTAATTTCAGAGTGGGAGGAATATCAAGTATGTTAAACACTTCGCTAAAATCCGATACTCTTCCATCCGTTGTTATTACCTGAATAACATATTGTCCCTCGGGTATTGTAGAAGGGATATTCCACCTGTAATTCCCTCTATTAGGCACTCTTCTTGCAATTACGGTCTGCAAGGTTTTCTTGTCAGGTTTAAATAAAAAGATGTTTACATATCTATCCATGGAAAACAAACGCATCCAAGCTATATCAAGCACATCCACTCCTTTATACAATTTCTGATCTTTAAAAGGGGATTGAACACCTATGGCAGGTGCAGGTTCTTTAATAGTAAAATACCCACTATTCCCAAAAACAGCAGTATATGTACCTTTTATTTTTATATAATAGGTACCCGGTTCCAAATTTGATGGAATTAACCACTTATAATTTTCACTATTATAAACTTGCTTTTTTATTTCTAACACCATTCCGCTTTTGTTGTACAGATAGATATTTACATAACTACAAATAGGCTTTCTGACTGTCATCTGCCATTTTATAGGAAGTTCTGTCTCCCATTCCCACGAACTCCCTGAAGCTGGAGAAATTACATTAATTCTACCAGCAGAATAGAGTATACTTCCTAATACAAAAAGAACTAACAAACTTACAAAAAATTTTTTATTTATTTTAACCTCCACAAAAAGCTACAACAAATTTTATCCCATATAATAGAACCTTTCGTTTAATTAAATTACTATCAGATACATCCTTCATTTTTGTAGCAATTCCTACATTTTTGTTGTCTTCTTCAGCGTAAAAAAGAAGATGTTATCTATTTCCTCTTCTTTTTTGAACCACTATAATTTTAATTTCATTAATTTTTTCCTCTTTTTCAAGCCCAATAATCACTACTTTTAAATTTTCAGGGAATACTCCTTCGTAAATATTGTTCAAATGTGCTATATTTCCTCTATGGTCTACGAACCAATTGATTTTTTCATTGATAACATAAAACAAAGTTTTGTGTTTATTGTTATGAACAAAGTCAACTTTGAATTTTCCATTCTTAATTTTTGTTAAAACATTTATAACTTCTGTTAAATTCAATATTGGCTTCCACACTTTTATTCTAACAAGAGGAGGATTTACCATAATGGCTTTAAACTTATAATTCTTAATTTTTTTCAAAACCTCAGGATCAAGCTTACAATGGGGTAATACTCTAAAACAATTTGAATATGTTACATAATTTCCTTTTGTAAACTTTATTCTGTAAAGACCGCCTATAAACATCATAGGGATAAAGTGTTTATACTCCCCGGTGTTCGGAACAGTAACATCAACCATTGGAGAAGGATAAAAATTAAAATTACAAATATTACCATTTGTCAATCTCAAAAATTTTATATTAACCCTTCCCGTAAAAGAACTGTCTTTCCATCGAATTGTAAATTCATTACCTTTGCATATGCTTTCAATTTTATCTTTGGGAGGACTAAGAAGCTTTATTCTTCTGGAAATAACTCCTCTTTTACCTATAAAAAAAACACCGCTCACTGCTGATACAGAGCTATTTTCCTCCGATTGAAGTTCTACTATATAACTTCCATCAGGAACATCAGCGGGAATAAACCATGTGTAAGAATTCTTATTTTTAACCTTAGTTGCTATTATTTTCCTTATACCTTTTGTTTCAGAATCAAGAAGCAAGATAGAAAAGTTTGAATTATTTAAACCATCAGTTTTCCACTTTATAAAATAGGTAAGACCTCTTTTCCAGAGTTCACCTGATTTAGGTCTCTGGATAGTAATATTTTGAGCATAACTTATCATTATAAAAGAAATTAGTAATACTCCTAATATAATCTTCTTCACTTTTATCCTCCTTATCAGTTATTTTCCATTATAATTTTTACTGTATTTAAAAGCTCCCCCATTTCATAGTAATAAATCTCAATTTTAGCTTCCAAGGGATTACGACCATTCGTATAAAAAACTGTAGAATTTACCAATGCCGTATTACCTTTATGGGGAACAGACCAATTCACACGAGAACGAAAAATTCTCACAAGCTCTTTACTTCTCTTTCCCACGGCTAACTCAATAGAAAAATCACTATGGTGAACATGTTTTAAAAAATTAATTATTTCATCAAGAGGAAGACTAACTTTTTTCCCTCCGCTTAAAGGCTCTGATACTTTAATATGAATGGGAGTAAATTTAAAATTCTTTATTTTATTGGCAACACTTTCCTCCAAAGGACAATGAACTAACAAGATAAAACAAGGTGAATAGTAAACTTTGTTATTTTTTGTTATTTGAGCCCTGTAAAGCCCCCCTAACATTAGGGAAGAAGTGTGCCATCTGAAAACACCTCTATCAGTTATATTTCTGTCAGTCATAGGTTCAGGATAGAAATTTTTAGTACATAGGTGATGAGTACTCATTACCATCATTATTTTTACATTTACATTTCCTCCTCTTTCCCTGCATAAACTTGGATTTTTATATTTCCATCTTATAAAGATATCATCTCCTTTGCAAAATTCTTTCCCATTTTTGGGAGAAGTAACGATAATTTTACAAGGATCAATCAAATGCAATTCCATTATCCTGAACACAGCACTTTTTCCCACGGCAGAAGAATTAGGAGTTTTGATTATAATACTGTATGAGCCGGATGGCATCTTTTCAGGAACTCTCCAAGTGTAACTCCCTGTATTAGAGGCATTTTTGGTTATTATTCTTTCTATCTTTCTTTTTCCCACATCGTAGAGGCCAATTTCAACATTATTAGATAATAATTTACCTCTTATCTCCCATGTAATAGTGTAAGTTTTACCTTTAAACCAAGTGTTACCGGATTTTGGGTTTTTAACAACGATACTATCTTTAGAAAAAGAAAATGACAATAAAATCAAAAAAATTGGAAAAAATAAAAAAAATCGTCTTCTCATAAAACACCTCCTGAAAAGTATACTACTTAATTTCAATTTTTGTGCCAAAGTATATATTTGATAAAACCATCAAATCATTTAATAACAAAGAAACACTATTAACAAGCTAAGAACAAAATCGTCCTTATTCCGACAATTTTGTCGTATTTTTCACTGTTTTTTCACTCTCATCCTAAAAAAAACAAAATAAAAATATGTTATAAAAAGGAAAAATTCTGTCAGGATTTTTGAATAGATAGCCCCCTTTATTGAAAAGATATTTACAAATATGAAAACAATTATCATAAAAAAGAAAGCCCAGGCAATATTTAAGTAAAGTCTCACATTTTGAAATTTTGAAGAGCTCATAAATGAGCCTAAAATATAGATTAAGAATCTGAAAGGAATTGCAATAGAAAGTAGTGCAAGATAAGGGCTACACGCCTTAATTAAAGATTTATTAAAAAATGAAATAAGAGGCTCTCTGAAAACATAAAGAAAACCACCTAAAAAAACACCTATTACTAAAGAAATAGAAAATATCAAATTTCTGAATTTTTCAAATGATATTTCCTCTTTATCATTATAAACTCTGGAAATAAACGGAGTAAGCGCAAGGGATACAACCTCCGCAAGAATGCCAACTGCAAAAAATATTCTTATTGAAAGAAAGTATTCTCCGATGAGAGCTTTTGCAAAGAAAAAGGACAGAATAAAAACATCAATTTGCCTGAAAAAAAGATAAGAGAGGCCTGAAAACCAATAAAATTTAACTTCCTTAAATGTTTTGAATTTAAACTCAAAGCCCTTAAAAGAAAGCATATCCTTTAAAAAGTAAAGCCTTAGCAAAACTCCAACAATTAAGGAAAGAATTCTTAAAATAAAGATAGCAGCAATGGTTTTAAAAAAATCATTCGGAATGATAAAAAGAGGAATAAATAAAAGCAAAAATTCAATAAAATTAGCCAAACTCTCAAGGTTCATCCTCTCTTTGCCCAAAAGAAATCCGCTGAGATTTCTCTCTATTCCCAACAAAAATCCAGCAATAAAGGCTAAAACCAAAAGAGAAACTGAAAGCCTGTGATAAAAGACAATAGCTATAAATAAAATAACAAAAGATGAAAGAAGACCGTAAAAATTGGCTAAGATAAATTGATGAAAAACATTTATTGTTTTCTTTGTGCTCTCCCTTGAAGAAGCTATCTCTTTACCTATATAGATAGGCATTCCCATGGAGCTAAAGCTCTGAAAAAACTGATAAAAAAAGAAAGCAATTCCGTAAAGTCCCAAGGATGCTTTGTCAAAATTTTTGCTTATATAATAAACTACTGCTAAATTTCCGGATGTTATGAAAAATCTTGCTACAATGGAATAAAAGGATGTCTTAAATATTCTTTTAAGCATCCATAATTATACAGGAAAATTAATATTACTACCAAAAAAATCATTTACCACCACTACTGTCCTGAAAACTAACGGATTCGAAGAGTACAAAAAATTAAGTCATTACTTTCTGGCTTGAATGGTATAATAAAATTAAGTGTATCAGCTAAAAAGAGAGAGGAGAAAATTATTGTTTATAATTTTAAGTTCCCCATTATTTACAATTCTAAGGGTTTCAACAAACTCAACACCGGAGAATAAAATATCAGGAATGATCCCGACAAGAAAATCAATGATTCGGGGTATCCTGCCCGAAAGCTAAGGAAGAAAGGATAAGATAATAAATAAGAGCTGTCCAAAACCGAATAAGCACCGCATTTTCAGAAGTCCCTAAGAATTCTTTTATTTTTAAGTTATTCTCGCAATTTTCACTCTGTCCAAATGAGCGGAACTGATTTTCAGTTTTCACACATTTGAAGAACAACTAAATCTCCCGTATTTCCACTTTTTATTTTCGACTTTTTACTTTTAACTACTTTCTTGACAAGTGCCAGTTTATTAATCGCTATCCCTCCCTATCACTATTGAACATCTCTTTCTCTCTTATAATCCTCTTTTCGCCCATCCTCCAAAACTCTTTCAGCATAAATACTACCACAGGCGACCTTGTCACTCTTCTATTCGAAAGTTTTTTATTACTCTTGCTTTTTTTATTTTCTTTGGCATCCTTTAATCTCTTTTATGGGAATTTCTTTCCGCCACAGCGAACCTTCAACACCAACCATGTGAAAATTAAATTTTTCCATAGGTGAGTGAAGATACTATATTTTATAATATCTTTATTTCATAATATCTTTCACTACTTAGCCGCTGTTTCTTCCTTTCTTTTCTATGTTTTGGGAGCAAACAAGGGTTACTTGACAAAAAGAATTATTTTTTATAATATAAAAAATATCTGTTGGGCAAAAATACTATGAAGAAAAAGACTATTTTAATTTTAGATGATGATAAAAATTTATTAGAACTTCTTCAAGAGAGTTTAAATAATAATTATAAAATAATAATATATGATTCACCTTTGGAAGCATTAGAAAATATCAATAATAAAAATATTGATTTGTTCATAGTAGATATAAATATGCCTGAGATGGATGGTATTCAATTTATAAGAGAGGTTCTAAAGAAATCACCAAGTCAAAAATTTATCGTAATAACAGGTTTTCCATCTATGATGTATAATAAGGAACTTCTGTCTCTCGGAATACAATATCTTCTTGAAAAACCGTTCTCAATAGACAGGTTAGAAAATTTAATTGAAAAATTATTGAAAGAAGAAGAGAATAACATTGCACAAATCAATATTGACTTAATGACCCTGCTACAGATTTTAAAGTACTCCAATAAGAAAACTTCAATATCCATAAAATCAAAAAAAAGAAGTGGTATAGTTAAAGTTAAAAACGGATTCTTAAAAAAATGTGAATTTGGTGAGTTAAAAGGGTTAGAGGCATTAGAAGAAATTCAAAAATTAGACGATTATATCTTTACGGAAATACCGTATGTGGAAGAAGACGATGACTTTTCAATCCCTATTGAATACGGTATTTTAGAAACAGTAAGAAAAATAGATGAAAATAAAAAACATCATAATAATTCAGATTCAACAAATTTTCAAGGGTTTTTTGAAAAATTTAAAGAGGACTTAAATAATTCTATCATTAACGCAGAATTAATATCACTCCCGGAGAATGCTTCTGTCCTTCAATATAATATTGATAAGGGAGCATACAGACATTTTTTATCATTGACTTCATTAATAAACAAAGAATTATCAAAATCTTTAGATACCCATTTGGGAGATTATTATTTGATTGATTGTGGAAAATTTATAATAATAATTATATCTCCTATCAATAATTATCTGTTGGGAATGACTATTGATATTTCAAAAATTCAACTTGGATTATTTCTAAATATCATACTTCCCAAAATTACAAATGAGATAAAAATAAAAAATCTAAAAAATAGGAGGAAAAAATGAATGTAAAAAAACTAAAAGAGGCAATGGAGCTATTGAAAAAAGAAACAGGCCAAGGACTAATTGGTACTGACATCTATTCATCAAAAGATTTACAACCTGTTGTTGCTTATAACAGTAGTCCCGAAGGCTGTGCTTTGTTCGGCAAGATCACGGAATATGTTAAGAAAGCTCTTGAGGGAGCAAATTTCCCTGCTTTGAATAAATACTATTTATTGGATCTTGTTGATGACAAAGCGTTAATAGTTTTACCCCTCGGTGATTTTCAATGGGGCATGGTAATCGATACAAAAGAAGTTCCTTTGGGAATGCTCTTAAGCATCATCTTACCTAAAATCACCGCCGCTTTTGAAGAAGCTGTTGTTGAAAACTAATTTTCTAAGGAGGGATAAAATGGGTGAGAAGATATTATCAATTTTTAAAATAGTTGAAAATGAATTAGGGCTTGAAGGTAGAATAAAATTTTCAGAAAAAATTAAAATTACCAAAAAGGAAGCAGCTGAAGTCGAAGATACTGAAGAAAGAATCAATAAAATAAAGAAAATCGCTTCCGAGTTATTGAAAAGAAAAATAGAATAATTATACCTACCCCTTCCCCTGAAATTTAAAGAGCGAAAAGGATTAAAAAATAAGGTTTATCGAAGTAATAGATATAAAAGAAAATTAGTTTGTATGATATTAACACATTTGTTATCTTCAACACCAAGAAATTTTGATAAATTTAATAGAAAATAATAAGGTCTCTGAGATGGTTTTAGCAAGAAAAGTAAATAAATTAAGAGCGCATTATCTTTTTTTCTCTTTTACTTCCAATTTTTTGCAAGTTACCCCTTAATCTAAAATCTAATAAGAAAAAATTTTACTTTGCAAGAATGAAATAATATCCTCGCTAATCGTAACTTCCTTTTTTCTTTTAAAAGCCTTGATAAAAAAGAAATAGACAATTATACTACCCAAAATGAAGATTATAGTAGCTTCCGAAGCCGGATTTTGCTTCGGAGTAAAGAGAGCTTTAAAAATAATAGAAGAAGAGGTAGAAAAGGGGAATACGCCTCTCTATGTTTACGGAGAACTCATACATAATAAAGTTGTTGTGGAAGATTTGAAAAAAAGAGGAGTTTTTAGCGTTGATTCCCTGGAGGAAATCGAGCCGGGGACTACTGTGGTTATAAGAACCCATGGAATCTCTCCTCAGGAAGAGGAAATCTTGAAAAAAAAGAATGCGAAAATTGTGGATACAACCTGTCCCTTGATAAAAAAAGCCCAGTTACTTGTCAAAAGAATATATGAAGAGAAGAGATTACCAATAATAATAGGAAAACCCGAACACCCTGAGGTAAAAGGAGAGGTGGG
>JAMOVU010000162.1 GCA_027067555.1 Candidatus Aminicenantota bacterium
GGAAAGGCATTCTGGGTTACAGACAGGTTAAATGCAAAAGTTTATAAAATTTCAAAAAACGGAAAGGTTTTAAAGAGCTTTCAAGCTCCCGGACCCTGGCCTATTGGAATAGCCTATTATAATGGAAAACTCTGGATAGCTGACAGAGCTGATAAAAAAGCTTATCTTGTGTCTCTTGACGGCAAAAAAATCTACAAGTCAATCGCAATTCCGGCAAAAACACCTGCCGGCATAAGTGCTGTAGAAGATGGTCTCTGGGTTGCAACTGAGAAGGATAAAAAGATAATAAAGATTAGCTATACGGATGGCTCAATTTTAAAGGAGTTCAAAGCTCCGAAATACCTCAATGGTATTCACGTGTACAATAAAGATGGAGATTTTTTTGCAAGTTCCCGTATAAATGATAGAATTTACAGAGGCTCCGTAAAGTATGGAATTTTTTACTTTTATTTTCCAGTAAAATATACCTATTCCTGGGGTATTTATTATGATGGTAACTTCCTATGGAATCTTGATCAGGCAGGTAAAACATTAAACAAACTCTATTATTCGGAAAAAGAAAATTGGATTAAGGGAGAAGTTAAAGATAGAATTATAAGATACAGAAATGGAATTTATAATTATGGCCCCGGAAAGGTAAAAGATCTTGAAATTTATATCGCACTTCCTGAGAACAAGTACAATCAAAAAATAGAGTACATAAAGTACTTTTATAAAGGAAAAGAAGTAAAACCTGACAGGATACTTTCGGATAACACAGGACAAAAGTATGCATATTTTAAAATAAATGAGGTAAAACCGGGAGAAAGAGTGAGAGTTATAACAGAGTTTAGATTCAAACATTGGGAGGTTCAAGCAGTTTTAACCCCTGAAAAGGTAAAAGGGAAAATTCCGGAAAATATTAAAAAAATCTATCTTGGAGACGGAGAAAGATTTGACTATAAAAACCCATACATAAAGAAAAAAGTAAAAGAGCTTTTAAATGGATGTGATAATTATTATATGAAAGTTTACAAATTATACAGGTTTGTGGGAGATACTGTCACTTACAAACTTTACGGAGGCTGGGAGCCTGCCCCGATAGTTTTAAAAAGAGGCTCAGGCTCCTGTTCAGAATATAGTTTTAGCTTTTTAGCTCTTTTGAGAGCAGCTGGCATTCCTTCAAGATATGTAGGAACAATCTCAAGAAGAGGCGATGATATAGGATTTGATGATGTTTACCACAGGTGGGTTGAAGTTTATTTTCCCGGCTTCGGATGGGCTCCTGTCGACGCTGATGCAGGAGATAGTAAAGATATAGATGATCAAATATTTTTTTATGGAGGAACAAAAAGAAGATACCTTATCACAACAAGACACGTAGGACCTTCCCCTTATTTAAAATGGGAATACAATTCTGTAATGTACTGGAAAACAGAGGGGAGGGCAAAGGTTTACGAGGATAAGGTGGCAGAATGGTATCTTCCTGAAAAATAGCAGGTGAAAATTAAAAATATAAAATTTTTAATAATACTTTTTATCTTAGTTTTTATTGCAAAGAGTGTAGACGCGAAAAGTATTTTATTAAAAGATATAAGATATTTTTCATACAAAGATTACACAAGGGTGGTTCTTGATCTTTCGGCTCCGGTAAGATTTAGTTCAAAAGAGCTTAAAGAAAAAACACGAGTAAGGTTCTTCTTTGATCTAAAGAATACAATTCTTTCCGAAAAAGTAAAAAAGCAAAAAACCATAGTATTTAAAAATAGTTATATCAAAGAGATAAGAGCAGGTCAATTTAAAAAGAATATCGCAAGGGTTGTTCTTGAGTTTAGAGAGGCGAAGGAGAAAAGGTATTTTACTCTTCTCCATCCTTTCAGAATTGTTATTGATATCTACGGAAGAAATCTAAACGGAAAAACCTCCATTAAAAAAACAGAAAAGGAGAAAAAACAAAAGACGGAAAAGGAGATAAAGACAGGAACTCCTGAAATCAGTGGTGAAAAAAAGTATTCCATGGCAAGACAGCTGAGCCTTACTGTTAAAAGAATCGTTATTGATCCCGGCCACGGTGGGAAAGATCCGGGAGCAATTGGAAGATATTATAAAACAAAAGAAAAAAAGATTGTCCTTGATATTGCCAGAAGATTAAAATTTTACCTTAAAAAATATACAAAACTTGAAGTTTACATGACAAGAGATAAGGATGTTTTCATACCACTTGAGCAGAGAACAGCATTTGCCAATTCAAAAAGAGCCGATCTATTCATATCAATTCATGCGAATGCTGCTGCTAACCGCAAAATTTACGGATTTTCAACCTTCTGGTTAAATTTTACAACCGATCCCCATTCAATTAGAATTGCCGCTTCTGAAAATGCATCTTCCCAGAGATCAATCTGGGAATTAAAATCCCTCTTAAAAAAAATCACATTAACCTCAAAATTAATAGAATCAAAGATTTTTGCAAAAAAGATTCAGTATAACACACTAAAATACATAAGAAGATATTACAGATACCCCGATTATGGTGTAAGAAAAGCGCCTTTTTATGTTCTAATCGGAGCCTCAATGCCAGCAGTTTTAGTTGAAACAGGATTCCTTAGCAATAAAACCAATGAACTGCTTTTAAGATCTTCAAGGTTTAGAAATAGGATAGCATTTGGTATATACAAAGGAATAATTGCTTATATAGATTCTCTTAGATGATTAAACCAAGATATATTTTAATAGATCTTAGCAAAAAAAGCGTTGAGGATTATTCTCTAAGTGATGAAGATTTTAAGAATTACATCGGAGGCAAAGCACTTGCTGCAAAAATTTTATATGACCTCCTACCTGCTGGCACCTCCCCTTTTGACCCGCAAAATATTTTAATAATAAATACTGGCCCTTTAAATGGCACACCATCTCCATCCTCCGCAAGATTCAATGTGACCACAAAAAATGTTTTAACAGGTGGAATAGCTTCCTCAAACTGCGGGGGAAGCTTTGGAGTTAAATTAAGAAGGGCTGGCTATGAAGGAATTATAATAACCGGCAAAGCCGACTCTCCCGTCTACATTGAAATTATTGACGGAAAGGTTGAGTTTAAAGATGCAAGTTCTCTCTGGGGACTTGATACTATTGAGACTCAAAAAAAATTCCCTCCGAATTATGGGAAAATAGTAATAGGACCAGCAGGGGAAAACCTCGTGTGGTACGCAAGCATTGCATCGGATGATAGGATGGCAGGAAGAACAGGAGTCGGAGCTGTTATGGGTTCAAAAAATCTAAAAGCTATAATAGCAAACGGTAGCCGCAAAATACCTGTGTCAGAATTAGAAAAATTAAAAAATCTCTCAAAAAAGTGGACAAAATACCTGAAAAACCACTATGTAACAGGCTACTTTTTGCCAAAATACGGAACATCGGGCCTTGTCAGAATGACAAATAAACTCGGGATGCTTCCCGTAAAAAATTTTTCAGAAGCTGGTTTTGAGAATTGGTATGATATTTCAGGGGAAAAATTGGCAGAGGACTACCTTGAGAAAAACGGAGGATGTGGATACTGTCCAATCCATTGCGAAAGAAGAGTAAGATTTAAAAATAGGATAATAAAGGGACCTGAATATGAAACGGTCGGACTTTTAGGTTCAAACATATTAAATGATAATCTTGAAAAAATAATAGATTGGAATTATCTTGCCGATCTATATGGAATGGATACGATAAGTCTTGGAGGGACCCTTGCATTCGCGATGGAATTAAAAGAAAGAGGGATAAAAGATTTTGGTTTTAAATTTGGTAAATTTGAAAATATAAAAGAAATTATTAGAAAAATTGCATTCAGAGAAGATATTGGAGATGAGCTTGCAAATGGCACAAAGTATCTTTCGGAAAAATACGGAGGCAAGGAATTTGCAATTCATTCAAAGGGACTTGAAATCTCAGCCTATGATCCTAAAAACAGTTATGGGATGGGACTTGGTTATGCCACATCAAACAGAGGAGCATGCCATCTTAATGGAGGCTATCTCGTGTATTTTGAAGGTTTGGGCCCTATGAAACTAAAACAACACTCAATAAAAGGCAAGGCAATTTTTACAATTATTATGCAAAACCTTTTTGAAGCAATTTCAAGCTCAGGCACATGTCTTTTTACCTCATATGCAGTGTTTCCCAATTTTTTACACAAATTCAAAGAAGATGGAATTTTTCTTAAAGCCCTTGGCTCAATAGTAGGTTTCATTTCTCCAATAATCCCTCTTTTCAGAAATTTACTTTTCAAAGTTCCCTTTCACATATCTCTGTTGCCATACTCAAAAGCAGTGGAATATGCGACAGGTTTAAAAATGAGTTTTGGCAAATTTTATCTCTGGGGGAAAAGAGCATATGATATAGAAAGAGCTTTCAATATAAGAGAAGGAATATCCTCAAAAGAGGATACACTACCCAAAAAGATATTAGAAAGTGGAATAAATCTTAAGAAAATGCTTACTCAATACTATAAATACAGAGGATGGGATAAAGAGGGGAAACCAAAAACTAAGGTTTAATCCTTTTCAGTTAATTTATCAAGTTTCTTTTTAAAAGATGGGAAATTTCGTAAAGTTCCAAAAACAAGTCTCCATGTTTTCATATCCATCATGGGATATCCTGCAACAATCTTGTTATCAGGAATATTACCTGTAACTCCTGTACCACCTGCAATCTTAACATTGTTTCCTATTGTAACATGATCCGCAATGCCGACAGCTCCTCCGATCAAGCAATTTTCCCCTATTTTTGCACTCCCTGCAATCCCCGTCATACCTGCAATAATCGTGTTTTTCCCTATTATCACATTATGTCCAATTTGAACCAGATTATCTATTTTCACTCCTTTCCCTATAACTGTCTCTTCAAGCGCTGCTCTATCAACACATGAGTTTGCACCTATCTCAACATCATCCTCTATCCTGACTATTCCTATCTGGGGAATTTTATAACTCCCCGACGGAGTTGGAGCATATCCGAACCCATCACTCCCTATAATTACACCCGGATGAAGAATGACTTTATTACCTATGATAGAACCCTTTCTTATGGACACATTGCTATATATCAAACAATTATTACCTATTTTGCTATCTTTCTCAATTGTTACATTATGTTTTATAACCGTATTATCACCAATAATAACATTATCTTCTATTACTGTATTGTCTCCAATAGAAACATTCTTTCCTATTTTAACATTTTTCCCGACTATTGCTTTTGAAGAAATTCTTGCTTCTCTCACTTCATCAGGATAAAGTCTTTCTAAAACTTTAGCCCAAAGGAAAAGAGGATTGTCTGAAAAAATTACTGTTTCACCTTTAAATTTTTCATTAAACACTTTACGATTAAATCTTGAATGGGTGATAATAACCGAAGCTTTTATTTTCTCAAGAATATTTAAATACTCTCTTCTCAAAACTATAGTAATATCTCCCTTTCCTGATTTCTCAATGCTTCTTGCCCTGCTAACGTCAAGTTCAAGATTCCCTTTATACTCAAATTCAAAACCCTGCAAAAGTTTTTCAAGCTTCATGCCCTTTTTCTCCTTTTTTTAAACCTCAAATTAAGAACATAGTCAAGTTCTGCCCCCCAGAACAGTATTGAAAAGCCAAGGTCAACCAATAAAACAAAACCCACGATAGCGGGTAAAGTACCATGCAGTCTCCCGTAAAGAGCTATCTTGGCAAGATACCATGAAAACATACTCTTTGCAATTTCCCAGATTACAGACGCTGTAAAAGCTGAAATTATAGCAGCTCTTTTAGAAACAGCGCAATGGGGAATATATTTGTATATAATAAGGAAAAAGAGAAAAGTTAAAAAGAATGGCACAAAGAATTTCACCAAAAAATTATTCAGAACTTTTATATAAGCTGGATTAACATATTTTCCAAGAGGGGAACTTTTTATAAACCTGTTGAAAGCTGCTATTATGTTTGTCATGGTAAAAGAGGATAAAAACAGAATAGCAGCTATTACCATTAATGAAATCTCTTTAAGTCTGTTTTTCCAAAATCCACTTTTCGTGGGTTCCGGCGATTTAAAAATATCATTCACAGTTTTAATCACCTTGGAAAATAAAAAGAAAGCAAGCCCCATAGATGCAATAAAACCGTAAAGTCCCATTTTTGAGAAAACCTTGGCAAGATATTGAGTTTTATCAAAAAAGGTGGGATCAAGACGGGTAAAAAAATCTTTGGTAAAAAGGTGAAGGGTCTTAAAAATTAAATCTTCGGATGAAAAAAACTTAGTAACTAAAAAAAGCAGCACCCCCAGCATTGGGAGTGCTGCCAAAAGTGAATAGTATGAAATTATTGCTGCTCTGTCAGGACAATTATCCTTGTAAAATCTCTTTGTTGTTTCCTGTAAAACAGAGAGAAAAGATTTCATAAACAGATTACTTGATTATGTCTCCCCATTTTACGAAGAAGATAATAAGATCAATAAGTAAGACATAGATAACAAGCGATTCAATAAAAGCAAGTCCTAAAATTAGCAAAGTCTGAAGATTCTTTGCCATTGCAGGATTTCTTGATATACCATCAGCTGCAGCAACTATTGCTTTTGATTGTGCAATAGCACCGGCCATTGCTGCAAGAGCTATCGCAGCACCACCGATAACCAATGCCCAGATTAAAGACATATTAGTGGTTGTTTTTGCCTGTGCGTACCCATTTGTTGCTCCCTCAGTATTTGGAGATGCCAAAAGGGGTACGGCTGTCAAAAACACCACTACCACTAAAAGTGTGATAATTCTTTTCATTTTATCCTCCTGTAAGATTAATGTTCCTCTTCAGCGGCAACGGCTCCGGCTATATAAATAACCGAAAGCATCGTAAAAACCATTGCCTGCACAAATGAGGTAAATATTGCAAGAGCCATCATTGGCAGAGGAGCTATAAAGGGGACAAGAGAAGCCAAGATCAAAATTACCATATCCTCTCCCATTATATTTCCAAAAAGCCTGACCGACAGAGACAAAGGTCTTGAAAGATGGCTAATTATTTCAATCGGAAAAAATAGAGGTGCAAGCCAAAGATAGGGGCCTGCAAAGTGTCTAATGTACTTTAATAGACCGTGTTCTTTAATTCCCTGAAAATTATAATAGATAAAAACAAAAACAGCTGCACCTGCTGTTACATTAAGATTCGATGTAGGAGATTCAAAACCCGGGAAAAGGCCGGCGATGTTAGAGAAAAAGATAAAAAGCCCTATAGTACCTATCATAGGGACATATTTTTTCCCTTTTTCCCCAACTATATCAACCAACAGCCCCTCAAACATCGTATAAACAAATTCTCCGAATGACTGAAGAGGAGAGGGCAAAATTTTTGGTTTTCTTACTACAAGCTTAAAAAACACTACAATAAACAGCACTACAATAAAAGCAAAAACAATATGCGGAGGAATAGGTTCAGCGGGATTGGAAGCCTTTATACCAATAATTGAGTAAAAAAGAAGGACTATTTTACCGAATATTTTGTTTATAAGTTCAACAAGTAAGAAATGATGTTCACCCATCTCTTTCTCCTTTAACTATTATATTTATAATTCCTTCACCTACTAAAGACAGAGAAGAAATTATAAAACCTACCATTGCAAATAAAAAAAAATCTTTTGAGATATTAATACTACCATAAAAAAAAAGGGTTATCAAGAATAGTCTGCCAAAATAAGTAAAGACAAAAGCTACTTTTCCCTTTGACAGCAACTTTTTTATTACATATTGTAAATGAACAAATAGCAAAAGGAAAGCCATCCCCCCGGAAAAAAAAGCTATCCCACACAAAATTCTTTTTTTTATTAAAAAGAGTAGAATCATACCTCCAATAGAAATAGCAAGGATTAAATAATTAATCCTTTTTATTTGAATCAAGCCTCTTCTCTTCTTTTACTATAAATTCAATAATATTTTTAAAACCCGCTATTATACCAAAAATCGTAAAAATTACCACTAAATACGGTTCTGTTTTAAAAAGTTTATCAAGAAAATATCCCATTACAAAGCCCACAGCTGTGGAAACAGGAATCATTGTGGCCATTGTCGCCACATTAAGCCACTTCCCTACCTTATTACTTTTATCAGGATTCTTCATCATCAGGTAAAAAGGACTTATCCATTACAATTTCTTCCGGAAGCTCTCCTCCCAATTCCTTAAATCTTTTCTTCATAATAACCCTCATTTCATCTTCATTATCAAAGTGAGTAATATAATTGGCAACTATATCACTGTAAAATAATTCGAAATAATCATCTGCTATCCTGCAGAAAATCGCAAGTGCATCTCCATTATCAAGGTCCCCTGCCTGCCCATAAGTTTTTTCCGCATTATCTCTTATAATATCAAGTACTTCCCAAGAGTTTACTTCAAGTTTATTCATTCTAACCTCCTGCTAACTTACCATATAATATTATTAAAAAAACAGGAATGTCAATATGTTTTTTAAAAAATTTCAGAAAATTTTATTTTTTCTCCTGAGATTCTTTCCCCACCCTTACCAACTAAAGAAGCATCCAATATTTTAATATCAGTTCTTGCCTTCAATGCATGCTCTATTTTCTCTTCTTTTATTTTTTCCTTTAACTCACCATAATCTTTAAGGGGAAGATTAATAATAAACCTTGTTTTGCTTCCCAAAAGCATAAATGGGTAAAGGTCAATATTCCCACTAATAACAAATTTTTCATACCCCTTTTTAAGCAAAAGATCAAAAACTTTAATAAAAGTTTCATCAATAAAATGATAGTTTTCAATATCAGGAAACCCAAGCTCTTTTCTTGTTAAAAGATAGACTCCTCTTTTTTTTATACCATCCAACAAAAAACGGTACAAAAGGAGTTCAAGATGTAAGGACTTTTTCCCTATTATAATGAGATTATTGTTTTCAAATTTTTTCCTCAGGAGATTTACATTATCTTTTTCAAATCTGCTCGGCAAAAGTTCCAAATAAATTTCTCCATTTTTTTCAATCTGATAGTATAAAAAAAGCTTTCTTCTATCAACCTTCACAATTAAGGGATTGTAATCTACCATCCTTTCAAAAAACCCTCTGACTTTAATCAAAAAATACAATGGAAGAGAAAGAGAGTTTAAAGTATTATCACTTAAAAAAAGAGACTTTTCCTTATTTTTAATCATTCTGAAAAGCAAATATCTTAAAATATCCTCACCACTACTTTTTTCTGATAGAAGATCCAGAGCCATAGGAAAAACCAATCTTTTTTTATCAAAAATTATAAAATCCTTTTTCCCAAAGTGAATCCTGCTAACTATTTTTTCAAAAAATTCTTTCTCGACTTTTTCCAGATGAATTTTAAAGGGAATAAGCTCTTCGATTGCTCTTTTCATTTTGCTATTGGGAGAATTCACACTTCCTATAAAAAGTACTCCCTTTTCAAATGCAAGGGGGATTACTCCAAACCCCCTTATAAGTTCACTATCAAAAAAAGGCAAAAATTCAAGAGGGATGTCTTTAATCAATCTTTACTATAAACCCCTTTATTTTATATCTTGACTTTATTTTAAGGAGAAAACTCTTAGCTTGAGCTTTTGTTCTGAATGGACCTGTTCTTAAACGATAAAACTTTCTCCTGTCTGTTTCAGACGGAGTGAAGATAACAACTTTGAAATACTTTCTGTATTTTCTCGCTTCTTTTTCTGCCAATTTAAAATCCTTTGCAGCAGCAATCTGCACATAATATCCGCTTCTGTATTTTTTCTTTTTAGACTTTTCTACTCCCTCCTTTTTTTCAAGTTTTTTAGCAATAGTCTCTTTTTTCTCCTCTTTTTTTACTAACTCTTCTTTCCGGGAAACCTTTTCCTCAACTTTGGGAACGGGTTTTTCCACTCTCGCTTTCTCTTTTGTCTTTACCTCAGGCATTCCTTTCCCTTTAACAGGAGAAATGGATTTAGTATTTTCTCTTTTCCCCTTTACTAAAATGCTTTCCACTTTCTTACACTTTCCCTTTTCTCCTGTCTTATACCCGATAAAAAATGAAATTAAGAGTAAAAGTATAAATATCAGCACAAAAAAGATTAAATGGAGATAACTTACTTCATATTCATTCTTAGGTATTCTGTCATTCATTATTTTTTCTTAAATGCTTTTCCCAAAAATTGTTCAAGCAAATCAAGAGGTAATGGGAATATTATAGTGGAATTTTTCTCTGTTGCAATTTCCGTTAGAGTTTGGAGATATCTTAATTGGATAGTAATCGGGTTTTCAGCCATTATTTCAGCAGCTTTCATCAATTGAGTCGAAGCTTTAAGCTCTCCCTCAGCATGAATTATTTTAGCTCTCTTTTCCCTCTCTGCTTCAGCTTGCTTTGCCATTGCCCTTTGCATCTCCTGAGGCAAATCAACATACTTTATCTCAACCATAGTAACCTTAATTCCCCATGGGTCAGTATGCAAATCAATTATTCCCTGAATCTTTGTGTTAAGATGCTCTCTTTCTGATAAAAGGGTATCAAGCTCAACCTGCCCTAAAACAGACCTCAAAGTTGTTTGAGAAAGCTGAGATGTTGCATACATATAATCCTGAACTTCTATTATTGCCTTTATAGGGTCAACCACTCTGAAATATACAACAGCATTGACCTTAACTGATACATTGTCCTTTGTAATTACATCCTGAGATGGAACATCAAGAACAATTGTTCTTAATCCCACCTTTTTCATTTTATCAATCCCAAAAGGTAAAAGGAAAATCAAACCGGGACCTTTTGGTTTGGGTAACACTCTCCCCAGTCTGAAGATAACACCTCTTTCATACTCTTTTAATATCCTGATACATGTAAACAAAAAATATAAAACTATAAAAAGTAAAATTGCTCCGAATTCCGGCATTTTATCCTCCTTTTATTTTTCCACCTTTTTTACTATTAAAGTCATACCCTCTTTACCAATAACTTCCACTTTTTCTCCCTTTTTAATCTTTTCCTCGGATCTTGCATTCCACCACTCCCCATGAATAAAGATTTTACCTTCGGGATTAATCGCAGATACAGCCTCACCAACCTCTCCTATCAGTCCCTCTTCACCTGTCTGTACTCTATTCTTATAAGTTTTAACAACAAGAATCAGGATAATTACAAAAATTGCAGCCAAAAGAATTGAAGTGGGCAAGACAAAAGATAGTGGCATTTTCATCTCCTTTATTGGGGCATCTATTAAAATAATTGAACCTAAAATCAAAGAAATAATACCAAAGACTCCTAAAATTCCAAAACCCTGAACTTTAATTTCAGCTATAAAAAGTACAATTGAAAGAATTATAAGAAAAAGCCCTGAATAATTAACAGGTAATATTTGAAAAGCCATAGCTGCCAAAAGTAAAAAAATCGCTCCCAGAACACCGGGAACAATGCCTCCGGGATGATTAAATTCAAAATAAAGGCCTAAAAGCCCCAACATCAAAAGCAAATAAGCAAGAGAGGGGTTGGCTATTACATTTAAAAATTTCTGTCTCCAGCTCATATCATATTTGATTATCTCTTTATCCTTTATCTCAATTTTTTCAAGCCTGCCATTAAATCTCTTTATCTTCTTGCCATTTACTTTATCAATAAGCTCTCCACTACTCTGGGCGATAAAATCTATAAGCCCTCCTTCGAGAGCTTCCTTATCAGTATAAGATTTACTATCTTTCACAGCTGCAATTGCGAGCTTCTGATTTCTTCCTCTCTTTTCAGCCAAATTTTTAATATATGCAACAGCATCATTCAGAACTTTCTCTCCCATGACTTTATCCCCACCCTTTCCCATCAAAGCGACAGGATGGGCAGCACCTGTGTTTGTTCCCTTTGCCATTACCGCAATATCAGAAGATAGAAGTATAAAAAACCCTGCGGAAGCTGCCCGTCCTCCTGAAGGAAAAACAAAGACCGCTACCGGTACTTTTGAATTAATTATACTTTTTATAATTTTTCTCATGGAAGTATCAAGGCCACCAGGGGTGTCAATCTTCAGAATAATCAAAGAAGAATTTATTCTATTCCCATAAGCAATTCCTTTAACAATGTATTCCTCAGTAACAGAGTGAATGGGAGAATTTATCCTTAATTCCAAAACCTTTGAATTTAAAGAAAATGAAAAAATAGTAAAAAACAGAGTAAGAAAAAAAATTTTCCTATATTTATTTTTCACTATTGCTTTCTCTGTTCTTAAAAACTATTACAATTTCCCCTTTCTTTTTGTACCACAGCTCTTTTCTCGCAATAGGCTCAACTGCCATACTGTTTTTTTCAAGCTCTTTAACTTCAACTTCCAATTTTTTCTTTTCCTTTTTAAGAAGGCTTACCTCCTTTTCAAGTTGGGCAATTTCATCCTTGTATTTAAAAATTTCCACAATCCCTCTTCTTCCGAAAAAAGAAGTTATTAAAAAAGTAAGGGTCACAAAAATTATAAGCCCCAAAATAAGCTTATTTTTTAAAGTCCATTCCTGATCCCTACTCATTGTAAAATTCCTTTGTAATAGATCTCATTAAATAAAGAGCTTCTCTCTTGCTTTCCGCCTCTGTGTAAAACCTGATTACCGGTTCATTTCCGGATTTTCTTACGAGAGCCCAGCTTCCATCTTCAAAAATAAATTTTATTCCATCCTCTCTTTTTATCATTACAACCTTCCTATCAGCTATGCTCTCTTTATTAATATGGCAAAAACGCTCGTATTTGTCAAGGTTTCTTTTACTCATGGGATAATTTCTTTCCACAGAAGCCCTTTTTCCATATTCTTTAAAAAGCTCTTTTATCAGAGCCGACAAAGGTTTTTTATAAAAAGCAAGTATCTCTGTAATAATCAACCCCCCAAATATCCCATCTTTTTCATTCAAATGAGGCTTAAACCAGAAACCGGCACTTTGCTCAACTCCAAAACTAACCTTCCCACTTACTATCAAATGCGAGATATACTTTGCTCCTACAGGAGTTTCAATAACTTCAAGCCCCTGTTTTCTCGCAATCCTATCAATAAGAGTTGAAGAGGCTATTGATTTCGCTATTTTACCTCTTACATTCCTTTGTTTAATTAGATAATCAAGAATAAGAGGTATCACTATGTTTGGATGAATATACCTTCCCTTTTCATCAAGAATTCCGAATCTATCACCATCAAGGTCAATTGCTATTCCCACATCACTTTTAGTTTCCCTTACCTTTACCGCAAGCTCTCTTAGATTGTTGGAATTTATAATTGGTAAACTTCCCCCAAAATAGGGGTCTCTGAAATTATGAATAGTTTCTACAAATATATCATTATTTATAAAAAACTTATCTATGTATTCCCTTGAAGATCCATAAAGAGGGTCAACTACAATTTTCGGAGTATGAGTCTTTATGAGCTCAAGGTTTATCTCTCCATTTAAATAATTAAGGTAAGCTTCTTCAAAATCTTTATGTTGAATTAAACTCTCTTTTGGGTACTTATGAACAAATGAAAAGTTCTCCTTTATCCTCTCAATTTCAACCTCTATTTCCCGGAGGCTATTTTCATCGAGAGATGCTCCATTTTCAGAAAGTAATTTCACACCATTGTAAAGCGGAGGATTATTTGACGCAGTTATTATCATCCCCCCTTTAAGATTATTCTTAACTATTTTGTAAGAGAGAGCTGGAATCGGAGTATCCCTTGAAGGGAAAAAGACTTCTATATCATTCCTTGTAAAAAGCCTTGCTGCTTCATAGGCATAATGATTCGAAAAAAACCTGCTGTCATAATCGAGGGCGATAGTCACCTTTTCTCCCTTATAGTTCCTTTTTAAAATATTTGCAAATGCCTGAACTATCAATCTCAAAGCATTGAAGGTGAACTCTTTACCCATAATTCCACGCCAACCGCCCGTACCAAATTTAATCATCTAAATTCACCTCCAGCCCTTCAAAAGATAGAAAAGCATTATTTTTCTCAAACTCTTTTTTAACCCCATCAAGGATTTCATCACTATAATCAGGATTATAATGAAAAAAATAAAGCATCTTTGAACCTGAAAGTTCCTTTACCTTCAAAGCATCTTCAAAGGATGAATGCCCAAATCTTTTACTTTCATCCTCTTCACCACTCTCTTTTTTTAAAAAGAATGAATCAAAAATGAGGATATCAGAATCTCTCGCAAAAGCCACCAGCTCCTTCATTATTCCATCGTCTACTTTAATATCAGTCATATAGGTAATTTTTTTAGAGCTTGAGAGATAGGAAAAAAGATGCACTCCATGCAAAGGATGATTTTTACTATGAATGGTTTTCATAACACCATTCTCAAATAGAAAAATTTTTTCTTTTTCTTCCAAAGTTATTATTTCAATAGAATCTTTTCCCCTAAGTTCATTTAACGAAAATGGGATAAAAGGAGATGATAAAAATTCTTCCAATACTTTATCATAGCTTTTTTCAAGAAAAGAGGGGCCATATATCTTTATTTTTCTTTTACTTCTACGAAAGAATGGTTTAAAAAAAGGTAGCCCCTGTATGTGATCATAATGGGAATGGGATATAAAGATATAAATATCACTTCTATCTTCCTTTATTAGCTCTTTTCCCACCTCTATAATACCCGTTCCTCCATCAAAAATTATAACTTTTCCCTTATCTCTTATCACCACACATGGAGTATTTCCACCATATTTCAAAAAATTCGCATTTGGAGTCGGATGGCTTCCCCTTATGCCATAAAATTTAACAATCATGGTTTATCGTAAAAAATCTTCCTTAATCTGACTGCATCTGGTATAGGTTCAGGACTTTCCACTACCACCACTCCCTCAACACCATAATCATTTAAAGCTTCAAGCCATTCATCAAACTTAAAATCAGAGTCCATCAAATTCAGATGATACCTCTCACCCTCTCCATTGTATTCAATTCCAGAAACATGTATATGCATATTTTTAATATACTCCATTCCGAGTCTTTTTTCCAGTTTTCTCAAAATTTTATTAAACTCTTCGTATGAATTAAACCTTTTCGTTCTTGCATGAATGTGAGCAAAATCCACACACGGCATAATACCACCGATCTCCTGCGCAATGGTTATTATCTCTTCGAGGTCTCCAAATTCCTTTCTCTTACCCATTGTTTCCGGGCGAAGTTTTACTGAAATCAACTCTTTTTCAAAGGCTTCTTTTATTTCCTCAATATTCCTCTTTACCTTTTCAAAAGTTTTTTTAGGGGTATCATAATAAAAACCCGAGTGAAATACTATTGTCTCAGCTCCCATAGTTCTTGCAAAACGCCCCACTTTTAGCAAAAGCTCTTTACTTTTTTCCACTATTTCACTCTTGGGAGAGCTTAAATTAATAAAATAAGGAGCATGAATGGAAAGTGTTACTTTATTAACAGCAGCAGCATAATTTATTTCATAAGCTCTCTTTTCCGATATGTAAAGTCCATTGACAAAAGCCACCTCAAGGTGATCAAGTCCTGAATTTCGCACCAATTCTATGTTCTTTTCAATGCTTAATTTACTGTTTTCCGGGATAACCGAAATTCCGAACTTAAGATTCTTAGAGCTCTTTTTTGTAAACATCCCTCTTAATCCCGAAATACTCATCAACTATTTTTAAGGCACAAAACTCACCACACATTGAGCAAGCATCAGAGGCTGTTTTATATTTGTTCCTAATTTCATCAAATTTTTCGGGATCAAGGGATAGCTCTCTCTGTTTTTTCCAGTCAAGAGCTCTTCTGGCCGATGACATTTTATAATCCCATTCAGCCGCTCTCCCAACACCTTTCATTATATCAGCCGCATGGGCAGCTATTTTTGATGCAATAACCCCCTCTCTTACCTCTTCGGGGCCGGGAAGTCCCAAATGCTCCGCCGGTGTTACATAGCAGAGATAATCCGCACCGACTGAAGCTGCGATTGCCCCACCGATTGCACCGACTATGTGATCATAACCGGGGGCGACATCTGTTACAAGAGGGCCCAAAACATAGAATGGAGCGCCCCTTGTTATTCTTTTTTGCATTTTTACATTTGCCACTATTTGATCAAGAGGGACATGCCCGGGGCCTTCCACCATTACCTGAACCCCCCTCTCTCTACACCTGTCAACAAGCTCTCCCAAAATTATAAGCTCATCAACCTGAGGCCTGTCGGTGGCATCATAAATTGCACCGGGTCTTAAGGCATCTCCAAGGCTTATCGTAATATCATACTCCTCTGCAATATCAAGGATTTTATCAAAGTGCTCGTAAAGAGGATTCTCCTTTCTATTATGAAGTATCCAAGCAAAAAGGAAGGAACCACCTCTTGAAACTATTCCCATCACTCTGTTTTGATTTTTAATTCTGTCAACAGCATGAGCGGTAAGTCCCGCGTGAATTGTCATAAAGTCAACCCCATCTTCAGCCTGCTTTCTTATGACTTCAAGCATATCATCTATCTTCATATCAACTATTGAGCCTCTTTTTTTAATAGCTTCTATTGCTGCCTGATAAATCGGAACAGTTCCTATAGGTACGGGAGATAATTCTATTATCTCTTTTCTTACAGCATCAATTTTACCACCTGTAGAAAGGTCCATTACAGTGTCAGCTCCGTATTTTATCGCTATCTTTAATTTTTCAAGCTCCCTTTCTTTTTTAGGGAAATCCATGGATGTTCCTATGTTTGCATTTATTTTTGTGGTTAATCCCTCCCCTATTCCTATCGGGTCGAGATTTTTATGATTTTTATTTGCAGGAATTACAACCCTTCCCGCCTCTATAAGCTCTCTCAGCTCTATGGCAAGTATCCCCTCTTTTTCGGCAACCCTCTCCATCTCCTTTGTTATATTTTTTTTCCTGGCATCCTGTAATTGTGTCATTATTTTCTCCTTAAAATCTTTATTAATTAACACATAATTTACTAATAAAAGCACTTATTGTCAAGTTAGCTTCTCCCTCAGAAAATTGGGCTTTGCATTTATTTTTATTCTTCAGCTTTTAATAATTACTCAAATTCTCCTTCAATTTTCTCCAGTACTCATATCTTCTTAAGATTTCCTTCTCAAAGCCTATACTTTCAGGAATAAATATTCTTAAATTTTTTATCTCCTCGGGCAATGTCTTCATTGCAGTGGTCTTCTCCTTATAATCATGCGCATAAAGATAGCCTTTTCCATACCCTTCATCCTTCATCAAACCTGTTTCAGGATTTCTCAAATGAAGGGGAACCTGAAGAGAAGATGTTTCCTTTGCTACTTTTTTGGCTTTTTTCTCAGCAGTGTATAATGAATTACTTTTGGGAGCAAATGCAAGATAAACAGTAGAATAAAACAGGAAAATATCCCCTTCGGGTTCTCCCACAATTTCAAAAGCCTTAAATGAATTCAAAGTGATTGAAAGAGCGGTGGGATCAGCAAGCCCTATATCTTCAGCCGCAATCCTGAGCATCCTTCTTAAAATATACTTTCTATCTTCGCCTGCCACGAGCATCCTTGCAAGCCAGTATAAAGATGAATCAACATCAGAGTTCCTTATACTCTTGTGAAAGGCAGAAATAATGTTATAGTGATATTCTCCGTTTTTATCATAAAAAGCTTTGTTTTCCGAAAGAAACTCCCTTACCTGCTCTATTTTTATTAATCCTTTCATTCCTCTTTTAGCTATAAGGTCCAGACTGTTGAGGGAAGATCTCACATCTGCTCCATTAACAGAATACAAAAACTCCTTTATCCCATCCTCAAACTCTAACTGAAACTCTTTTTCAAGAAAGTGAAGTGCTTTGTCCAAAATTGTAAACACATTATCCTTTGAAAGCACATTCAAGGTAAACACCTTTACCCTTGAAAGTAATGCCTTGTTTATTTCAAAAGATGGATTTTCCGTGGTAGCTCCCAATAAAATTATCGTACCTCTCTCCACATACGGCAAAAATATATCCTGCTGGGATTTATTCAATCTGTGAATTTCATCAACAAACACTACTGAATTTTCTCCATTGAAATTAAAGAGCTTTTCAGCTTCATCACAAAATTTTTTCACCTCTTTAGCCGAAAAGGTTGAACCCGTTGTCTTGAAAACTTTGGATTTTATTTTCTTTAAAAATATCTCAATTATTGAAGTCTTTCCGGTTCCGGGATCTCCCCAGAGGATAAAAGAGATAAGATTTCCGCTTTCAAGAATTCCTTTTAAAACACCTTTTTCCCCGCAAAGATGCTCCTGTCCTATTATTTCAGAGCAATTCTCAGGTCTCAAAATTTCTGTTAAAGGTTTTTTCATTTTACCCATCTATTATCTTACCATATTTGAAATTCAAAAAAATATAATCATTAAAACTCAATCTGATATTTTTTTTACTAAAAAAAGAATTTCAGTTATAATAATACCCTATTTTATATTTAATTTTCAAAATAAAAGAGGCTTGATTTTTATGCTTTTTTCTTTTAAACTATTGGATAAATTTAGGAGGTAAGAATGAAGAAAGGTAGATCTCTTTTACTTGTAGCAATAATTGTAGCTTTGGTCTTTTTGTTTAATATTTCGTGTAAAAGTTTAAAATATTCAAACCTAAAAGCTAACTTTCATTTTAAAAAAGCAAACGCAAAATATCAGGAAGAGGATTACACAGCAGCAGCAAAAGAGTATACTGAAGTAATAAAGGCTAACCCTGATTTTATAGCTGCTTACTATTATCTTGGCTCATGTTATCAGCAGGTTTTCAAGCCCGGTTTACCTTTTGACAAAGAGTTAGTGGTTAAAATGGGAAATAAACTTGATAAGATTAAAGACCTTAACTACTTAAAAGAAACTGTACTTAAAATCAACACTATAAATGATTATGAAGAGTTAAAGAATTTTATAAATTCCCTTGAAGTCCCCGAAGAAGAGGAGAAAAAGGTAGAGGGAACAGAGGAAAAGGGAGAAACAACCGAAGCTGAAAATAAAGAGGGAGAGAAGGTTAAGGCTCAGGAACCCAAGGAAAATAAAGAGGGAACAGAATCCGAAGAAAAAGCGGAAAGTACCATAGATGAAAAGGTTGAAGCAATAATTAAAAAGTGGGAAGAGGAGAAAAAAGCTGAAGAGGAAAAGAAAAAAGCCGAAGCTGAAGCAAAGAAAAAAGCCCAGAGATCACTAATCGTCACAGAGCAGCCTCAACCTCAACCTGAGAAAAAGCCTGAAGAGCAAAAACCCCAGGAGCTTAATTCTCAGCAGAAAAAGTTGATGGTAAAAAATACTATGAGAGCTGCAAAGGCCCTTGCAAATACCATTTTAATAAAGCACTATGATACAGCAACACTTGATTCAACGCTTGCACTTGCTGATCTTTATGATAAATTGGGAGTTTTTGAGAAAGCTGAGAAGTACTACCTTGACATATTAAAGGCATATAAAACAAATAAAGCATACTATGTTATTTCAGATTTTTATGCAAAATACGGTAAAAATGACAAAGCAATAGAATATCTCCACAAAGCCATTCAAATGAACCCCAATGATTCTGATGGCTATGTATATCTTGCAAAATTCTATGCAGAAAATATGGGAAAGTATGATGAAGCAATTAAAGCAATAGAGAAAATGATTCAGCTTGTGGAAAATGATCCCAATGCCGATAATCACAAGAAAGCCGTTGCCTATTATTGGCTTGGTTTTTATTCATGGGTAAAGAGCTTCAGAAAAAAATACTTACCCAGGGATGAAAGGGCAAAAGTGGTAGAAACAGGAATGAAGGCCCTTATGAAGGCAATAGAACTTGACCCCAAATATCCGGAACCCTATGCTTATGTAAACCTACTCTACAGAGAAAAAGCAAAGGTTAATCCGGCAAAGAAGAAAGAATACTATCAGAAAGCAGAGGAATATGTTAAAAAATTCCAGGAACTTTATAAGAGACTTCAGGAAAGACAGAAGTTAGCAAAAGAATTAGAAAAACAAAAATAAAAGAAACATACAATAAAAAAGAGGGAGAATCTTTTCTCCCTCTTTTTTTATTTAGGATAGAAACGGGGCGTAGCGCAGCCTGGTAGCGCACCTGCTTCGGGAGCAGGGAGTCGGAGGTTCAAATCCTCTCGCCCCGAAATTAATCCGATGAAAAAGGCTTTTTTATATAGAATCAAAGGAAGAGTTCAAGGGGTAGGTTTTAGATTTTTTGCTTACAAAAAAGCAGAACTTATAGGAGTAAAGGGGTATGTGAAAAATCTCCCCAATGGCGATGTTGAAGTTTGGGGAGAAGGAGATGAGAATCAATTAAAAGAGTTTGAAAATTTTCTGAGAAAAGGTCCGACTTTTGCAAGAGTAGTTGAAATACAAAAAGAAGAGCAAGTACCTGAAAACTTCCAGAGTTTTGAAATTAAATACTAAATAGAGGAGGAGGTAAATGGGAAACCATAGTTTAGGTTATCTTAAAATAATTGAAAAGGATAGTGGTTTTATCGGCGGACTGATGATAACGGATGACAGTGGCATCCCTCTTGAGTTCAAGTACACAGAACCGGTAATCCCATCAAAAATACAGCAGGTGATTTATGGTAAAGTCTTAAAAAAATATATAAGAGAAGATGTCATCACCAAGAGTTTGCTGAAAGAACTTAAAAATATTCCTTCTCTTATAATAGTAGACGAGCCCTCTGAAATCAGCGGAAAGGATAAGATTGGTAAATTTCCGGCTGTCTCAATCCAGAAAACATCCCTTCCTCAGCTAAGTGCTCCGGGAGAGACACAGAGGGTTAAAGACAAAGAAATTGTATTTCAGCCATATCAGGATTTAAACCCATTGAGAATCATTTTCGGCGTTGCAGATCCGGAACTTCAGGAAAAGGTCCTTCTGATAATAGAAGAAATATCTCAAAAAATGGATATAGCCGAACCACTGGAAAGAGTTGAAAAAGCATTGAAATTAGTATGGGAAAAACAGGAATAATAGAGCAATTAAAAAAGCTCTTCGGGTATGTAAAAATAGAGCAATTGTCTGTCAGTATACAATCGCAAATAATGCAATTCCCTACTTCATTGCATTCAAAAGTTTATAAAAGGATATTTGAAATTGAAAGGCCTCAAGCAAAGGGAGAAAATATTCTGGATTTTCAAGTTTCTGTGAAAAAGGAGCAAAAAGAAAGCTTAAAGCCTCCAATTCATGAAGGAGCAATTTCTTCTGACAAAGCAAAAGTTATAAATGAGAAGATATTTGAAACTCAGATTAAACTACATTTTATTGAAACAATGAAGGATGCGATTCCACAAATCAAATATTTAAAGATAGAAAAATTAAAAGACACTGTAAACAGAGAAAAGGTAAAAAGAGTTAATCTTTGGAAGGAGAAAACAGCTGGAATAAAATCTGCAAAACTTTTGCACAGAGCTCAGAAAACTTTTGATGGAACTCTTCTTTCAAAAAAATTACGAATTAAAAGAAGGAGAAATTTTTTTCACTATTCAAAAGAGGAACAATTAAAAATCTGGAAAAGGATTGTAGAGCATACTAAGAAAAGGCCCAAGGAATTAGAGCTTCTTGGTTTATTTTCAAACTTTCCCATAAGTAGAGCCTCGGAAATAAAAATTAATTTTAAAACAGGTGATATATACTTCTCAATTGATGAAAAAAATAGTAAAATAAAGGAAGTGAAAGGAACTATTGTTGTTATTAGAAATAAGGAAGATGAAAGGGTTGAAATTATTAATTTTAATAAGTGAAGGGGGCTATGAAAGATCCTAAAATTACTGCAAAAACAATTTTTTTGGATGATGAATCCACAGAAAAGGGGATTGCTAAAAGGGTAAACTATCTTATTATAATTTTCGGAAGAGAGGATGATTTAGGGAAAGAGATGGAAATTATAAGAGACACAATTGTGGGAAGATCTTTAAAGTCAGATTTTGTAACATCTGATCCGCTGATGTCAAGACAACACTTCAAATTGAGTATAAAAGATGGAAAAGTATATGTGGAAGACTTAAATTCACTAAATGGGACATTCCTTAATCAAAAGTTGTTAAAAGGGAAAACAGTTTTAAACAGTGGTGATATAATAACGGCAGGTAGAACAGTTTTTAAATTTGAATGCAGAACAGAGCTTGAATCACTTTTTCACAAGTACCTCTACAATGCGGCAACATCCGACAGAATGACAAACCTTTTTAATAAATACTACTTCATAACACAGATAAAGCGGGAAGTTTCTTATGCAAAAAGATACGGCAAAACATTCTCCCTCTTAATGGTGGACATAGATGACTTTAAAAAAGTAAATGATACTTACGGGCATCAGGTGGGAGATGAGGCTTTGAAATTCGTTGCATTTAAAATAATGAACTCAATAAGAGAAAATGATATAGCAGCGAGATACGGTGGAGAAGAATTTGCAATCATACTTCCCGAGGCAGATGCCAAAAGCGCCTATATGGTAGGGGAAAGAATGCGCTCATTGGTGGAGAGTGAAATTCTTGAGTTAGATGATGTGAAAATTGATATTACTATATCCGTCGGCGTTGCAACATTTCCTGATGATGCCAGTGATTGGGAATCCCTGATTAAGATAGCAGACAAAAGACTTTATTTGGCAAAAGAACTTGGTAAAAATCGGGTAATAGGACAAAATGCACCTCGGTAATTACAGGATCCTCAGGAAAATTGCTTCAGGTGGGATGGCTGATGTCCTTCTTGCTGTTCAGGATTCTCTTTCAAGAAAGGTTGCAATAAAAATAATCCATAAGGAGTTATCTGAAAACGTAGAGATGATAAAAAGGTTTAAAAGAGAAGCTGAACTCGTCGCAAAACTTAATCATCCGAACATTGTCCAAATATTTGAAGATGGAGTAAGTGAAGGACGCTACTATATGGTCCTTGAATACATGGAAAATGGAAGTCTTGATATTTATATAAAAAACACAAAACCTCCCTTAAAGAAAATTTTAAAACTTCTCATTCCCATATTTTCCGCCCTTGAATTTATCCACTCAAAGGGAATTGTTCACAGAGATCTGAAACCTTCAAATATTTTACTTGATAAAAATTTAATTCCAAAATTAACAGATTTTGGAATAGCTACCTTTCTGTGGACAAATTCAACAAGGATAACAACAACAAACACAGCAATTGGAACTGTTGCATACATGTCTCCGGAGCAAAGTAGAGATTCAAAAAGAGTGGATCATAGAGCTGATATCTATTCTATGGGTGCAATTCTTTATGAAATCACAACAGGAATGCTCCCTTCGGGAAACTTTCCGCCACCGCATACTATAAATAAAGAGATTACCGAAACTCTAAGCTCTGCAATAATGAAAGCATTAAACCTTGATAAGATGAAAAGATTTCCATCAATTAAATTATTCAAAGAGAGGATAATTGAATTTTTAGAAGGGAATGGCGGAGAAAAGAGTAAAGTTCAATTAAGCGAAGATACTCCTACAATTGCAGAAGCACAACAAGAAGATGAATTTATCAACACTCTAAAAAAAATCGAATCAAATTCATCATTAACAGAAAAATTAACATTAAAGGAAAAACTAAAGGAAAAAGTAGAAATCAAACACCTACCTTTAATCAAAGAAAAGATAAAGAGTGCTTCTGGCCCATTAAAAGAGGCTCTTTTATTAAGTCTTTCGGGTATAGAAAATGAAGAATCTTTAGAAATCTTAATAGAGAATTTAAAAGATCCATTTTATAGAGAATTCGCAGTAAATGGGATAATAAATTATAGGGATGGAAAGTTAAGGAAAATAGGTCTTGAAGAGATAAACAAACTATTAGATTTACCCTGTGAAAAAATCTATAAGATTTTAGCACTCTTGAACAAAAATGGAATAAAGATAGGGAAAACAAAAACACTCGAATGCTTAAAGTCAGATTCAAAAAGAATAAAAGAGACATTATTAAAGGATCTTACAAATATATCCAACTCAGAGGATAGAAAACACATTAAATTTCTAATTAATTCGGAAAAAGACCCCGAGATAAAAGCAAAACTAAAGTTGATTTTAGAAAAAATATAAAGGAGGAAAAGATGAATAAAAAAGGAGCACACAGCGGGATTAAACTATTAATCATATTCATTTTGATTGCTTATGCAGGATATGTGAGCTATCAATTCATATCAAACTCCATCCTATTAAAAGAGACCAAAAAATTTTACAGAGAAAGGATAATGCTTTTGTCTCCTATAAAAGACTGGGACGGAAGAATGACCCAATTTACAAATGAATGGCTTGCTAAAAAAAAGTTTAAAGATGAAAACAATTTTCAGGTAGCCTATGATATCAAAGAAAATAAGGTAGTAGAGATTGAAGTCTCTTTTGTAAAAACAATAGATTGGCTTTTTAAGAAAGAACCTAAAAGATACCACATTGTATTTTCGGTTAATCTTTATTAAATCCAAAAGTGGCAAAAGTAGTTTTTCATTCTCAGGAGGATAGAAAGGAGAAAAGCTTACTTCACATTAAAAAGCCCCTTGAAAAGGATGAATTTTTCTCCTTTATTAATAAAATTAAAAAAAACGGTAGTGTAGGCGTCCTCTGGTTTGATGCCTTAAAAAACTTGAATTACTTAGAAGAATTCTCTCGTTCCAAAATAGAAAAAGCTGAAGTGGAGAATGGAGTGCTCGTACCTCTTTCTTTAAAAGAAACCCTTTTTAACAATCAGAATGTTTATCCTTTTTTTTTAAAAGAGGGCTTCAAAAAGACAGAAATATACACAATTAATGAAAAGGATTTTACAAAATTCACCCTTATAGCAACCTCCCCCACTAATAAGGGGAGTGTTCCTT
>JAMOVU010000163.1 GCA_027067555.1 Candidatus Aminicenantota bacterium
TCTTTAAACAGAGGGATGATTTTTTCAATCTTTTCCCCTGCACTGTCAAAAATTTCTTTGAAAAATTCTCCTTTGATTTTTTCTTTCTTTTCAATCGCCTTTTGAATTTTGTCTATTTCTTCTTTGAAGATTGTAAGTATATAATTTGTTCCATCTTTTATAATATTAAGTCCTGTCTCTGCAATCAGGGGGTAAATTGTTTCCGTTGGGTTTTTTATAAGTAAAAGCTCTGTATTTTCCCTTTTAAAAATCTTTTCAGAAAATTTTTCGGGTATTATTATAATCCCCGATACTTTTCTTTTATTAATAAGTTCAAACGCTTCCTTTTTCCTAACAAGAAAAGTTTTTAATTTCCCGTTTGTTTTATCATTTGATAGGGCATTAGAAAGAAACTCTGAAATTATCCCGTTTTTATCATTATTTACTATGGCCAATTTTAAAGGGGCAAAACCTCCGCTTTCTCCTCCGCCTCCGAATGCCATCCACATAATAAAGCTTATAATTACAGGAGTAAGTATATAAAGTATGATAAGAATAGGTTTGTTCCATCTTCTTTTATAATCGGATTTTGCTAAGGCTATTATTTTTCTCATTGCTCTCTTAAATCTTTACCTGTAAGCTTTAAGAAAAGTGTTTCAAGGTTGGGTCTTCTTATGTCCATACTATCAATATGTATGCCATTTTTTATGAAAAGCTCTACGATTGCAGGTATATCATCATCATTTAAAACACTTATAATAATACTTTTTTCCGAAAATTTGACAAGTCTTGCATTTGAAATCTCTGGTATTTTGTTTTTTATTATATTTGAATCAAATGTGCCTGAAAACTCCACCTCTGTCTCCTGTCCCAGACCTGATATAAGCTCTTTTAATGTTCCCTGTGCTTTTATTTCCCCTTCGTCCATTATTGCAATTCTATCACAAAGCTCTTCCGCTTCTTCCAATTGATGGGTGGTATAGATTATTGTCATTCCATCTTTTGAAAATTCTTTTAACACTTCTCTGATTTTAACTCTTGCCTGAACATCTATCCCTACTGTAGGCTCGTCAAGAAAAAGAACCTCGGGCTTGTGTACAATTCCGACGGCTATGTTCAGTCTTCTTTTCATCCCTCCGGAAAATTCTGACACCTTTGCTTTTTCCTTTGATTCAAGTCCCATTATTTTGAGAAGCTCTTTTGCCCTCTCTTTTGCTTCCTTATTCTTTATCCCGTAAAGAGTTCCCCATAAAATAAGGTTTTCAATTGGGGTTAATTCTTCGTAAAAGGCTATCTCCTGCGGAACAACTCCTATCTTTTTTCTCCACCAGTTTTGATTTGAAAATATGTTTTTATCATTGTAGTAAGCTTCACCCGAATCTGGTTCTAAAAGAGAAGTTAAAATCGAAATTGCTGTTGTTTTACCGGCTCCATTGGGGCCCAAAAGCCCGAAAATTTCGCCCTCTTTCACTTCAAAGGAAATTCCTTTTAAAGCATAAACATTTTCATATGCCTTTTTTAAATTTGATACTTTTAACATAATTTTCTCCTCTGAGAGTAAAACATTTTATAATAGGGGTTTTTATCTGTCAAGAAAATAACAAATGATTCCATAAAATAATAACGTGAGAATTAAAAAAAAGTTTCAATTAAAGGTTAGAATTTAAGAAAATTCAATTCTTACTTTATTATAATATATTTTACTCTAAATTTTTTGTTAAAAATTCCGAAAACAATTTATGTTAGGTAAGAAGGTTTTAATTTTGCTTATTTTTTCTATTCTGGTAATGGGGTGTTCTTCTATTGAAATAAGTGATTTAAGCTCAAAACTTACTCTCAATAAAAATTTAAGGTTTCAGGTGAAACAGTTAGCAATATCATTAGACCGCTCCTTAAAATTTCTGAAAATGAAGCAAGAGAAAGTATATGTGGAAGATTTCAAACCACTCAATGGGGAAAGCAAACTTTTGGGAGTTTATCTAAAGGAAAAACTCAAAGAGGAACTTTTCAGATTGGGTTATCTTATTTCTACGGATGGAAAGGGTAAAGTCAAAGTATCAGGATATTATGTGAACAGAGGGAAAGATTTGGAAATATTGGCTTTTATGGAGGGAGAGGGGATTAAACTCTCGGAAGCTTCTGTGATAGTTAGTAGAAAATATATTAAAAGCTCTTCTTTTACCGGTGGAACTCGAGACTTCTTAACTTCAGAAAGATAGTTTAATATTTTTTTTCCAGAATGATTTTTTCCCCATCAAATTTGACATCTGCGTCAAATGCTATATAGTGTCTTGGCTTGGAATGTCCGAATTTACACCCGCAAAAGACCGGGTAATTTTTATTTTTGAAAAATTCTTTTAATTTGGCTTTCAGGTGGACATCTCTTCTCCCTTTATTAAGAGGGAAATCATTAAAGACTATCCCCCCCAGATTATCAAGTTTTCCGCAATTATCAAGGTGTTCAAGGTATCTTATTACCCTTGAAGAATCTTCATTAATATCTTCCAAAAAGAGTACCTTCCCTTTGAGATCCGGTTCAAAAAATGTACCGCAAGAAAGGCTTAAAAGAGTTAAACAGGCTGGAAAGGCCTTTCCTTTAAGTCTCAAATCATTTCCTCTGTTTATGATTACTTTAGGACTCATTCTAACTATGAAGCTTTCTCTCTCAATGAATGCTTTTATAAGGTGTTTGAATTCCACTTTATTTAATTTTCCCTGGGCAAAATCCGGAATAAGCATTGGTCCCATTATTAGATTTAATTCTTTATGGAATTTATGAAAATAAAAGTGTAAAGAGGATACATCGCTTGCTCCGGAAAATAATTTTCTCCCCTTTATTTTAATATCATCTTTTAAAAATTTCATAAGTGATGTGCTTCCGAAACCTCCTCTTACAGTTATTATGAATTCAGAATCAGAACTCAGAGCATCTTTTAATTCTTCAACTCTTCTTTCCGGAACTCCTGCATAATTAAAGAATTTTTCAAATATATCTTTTCTATAAAATGTCTCAAAACCGTATTCCTGAAGAATTTTTATGCCTTTTTTAAAATTGTCCCTGCAAAAGGTTGAAGAGGGCGCTATTATATGGGTTTTAATCCTCATTACTCTCCTCCAGAAGTTTCTCGGCTTCTTCCTTTTTTTCTTGAGGAACATATATGTCTACTGTCCCCATCCCATTCATTGTTAGACCTATTATGTTGCCAACAGCCTCGTATTCAAGATATACCTTTATACCATTTGATTCGAGAAGCCCTTTTATTATATCTATTTCAGGCCCTCCATTTATTGTGGTCAGGTAAACAAAACCCGGAATTTTTGAAATATGCTTTTTTTCTTTAAAAAACATTATAAACCCTCCCCTGAAATTTTATATCCGCAAAATTTACATTTTGAATTCATTATATTATATTCCTCTATATTATATCCTGTTCTTTTTATCAAAAGTTTTCCACAATTTGGACAATAAGTATTTTCACCTTCATCTCCCCAGAGATTTCCCGAGTAAACAAATTTCAGGCCCTTTTCAAGAGCTCTCTCCCTGATTTTCCTTATTGTTATAGGGGGTGTTGGATAGTGATTAGCCATTTTAAAGTGAGGGTGAAACCTTGATATGTGCCAGGGAGTCTCATCTCCGAGCTCATTTAAAATAAAATCAATTATATCATCTATTTCCGCAGGATCATCATTAACTTCAGGGATGATAAGTGTTGTAACTTCAAGCCATACTCCCATTTTTTTCCATCTTTTCAATGTTTCCAAAACAGGTCGCAGTCGGCCTCCCGTATATTTTTTGTATTTTTTATCAGAGAAAAATTTGAGATCATTGTTTACCGCATCGACAAGACCTTTTAAAGAAAGCTGAGCTTCCTCTTCAATGAATCCATTCGTTACCCAAACATTTTTCAAACCCGATTGTTTCATTAATATGGAAGTATCTTTTATGAATTCATAAAAAACAGTTGGCTCATTATATGTGTATGCAATACCCATCGAATCGTAAGATATTGCTATTTCCACTAGTCTTTCGGGCATCACATCCTGTCCGTAAATATTAAGGGTTTTGCCCTTTCCATCAAAGAAAGAAAGTGTATAATTCTGACAGAATTTACAAAACATATTACATCCGACAGTGGCTATTGATAGTATTTGTTTTGAAGGGTAGAAGTGAAAGAGTGGTTTTTTTTCTATGGGATCCACTGCAATTGAAGCAAGTTTTCCATAAACAAGAGTGTGGAGTTTATCTCCATTTCTGACCCTTACTCCACAGGCTCCTATTTGTCCATCTCTTAGCGAGCATCTATGGGGGCAGAGAGTACAAATAACTCTTTCCCCTTCTTTTTTATAAAACAGTGCTTCTCTCATCTTCCATCTTTTTAAGAGTTTTTAAAAACTCTTTGATTATATCTTCTTCATTTCCTCTCTTATATATTACCCCTTTTTTGAATAAAAAAGCAACTCCCTGAGAGAAAGCAATCCCAAGTTCAGCTTCTTTTGCCTCTCCCGGGCCATTAACTTCACAGCCCATAATTGCAACCTTTATGGGAAGTTTTCTCTTTTTTATCTCTGGTATCATTTCTTTCAGTCTTTTTTCAAAGTTTATTGTTGCTCTTCCGCAAAGTGGACAGGAAATAATCTCAGGAAACTTTCTTCTTATTCCGAGGGCACCTAAAAGTTCCCAGCACACTTTCACCTCTTCTTCGGGAGGGGCTGTAAGTGATATTCGGATTGTATCTCCAATCCCTTCCATTAAAAGATTTCCCAGAGCAACGGAAGATTTTATAATTCCTTCGGGAATAGGGCCTGCTTCTGTAACTCCTATGTGAAGAGGATACTCACTCCTTTTGGAAAATTCTCTGTATGCCTCTATTGTTGTTCTTACATCTGAAGATTTTAATGATACTTTAAGGTTGAAAAAATCATTATCTTCAAATATTTTTATGTATTCAAGAGCACTTTCAACGAGTGCAACATAAGATCTTTTGCCATGTTTTTTTAGAATGTTTTTATCAAGAGAGCCTGAATTCACTCCTATTCTTACTGCTGCGTTATAATCCTTTAATGCTTTTATAATTTCTTCCAGGTTTTTCTTGCTCCCGAAATTTCCGGGATTAATTCTTATTGCATTTGCCCCCGCCTTTAAAGCCTCTATTGCAAGCTTATGATGAAAGTGAATATCTGCAATTACCGGAATAGGGGAGTGCTTTGTAATTGCTTTGAAGTATGAAATTTGGTCAAAATCAGGAAGTGCCAATCTAATTATTTCATTTCCATATTCCACTGTTTTTATTATCTGCTCTATATTTTCCTCAACCAAACGAAGGGGAAGAGAATTCATTGTTTGAACCCTTACCGGATTGTTCCCTCCTATTCCGACATTACCAACTTTAATCTCTTTTGTAAGTTTTCTCATAAAAAATTATAACATAAAAAAAGGAGGAGGTCTTATAAGCCAATGGCATTCATCATAAAAACATTCCCTGGTTTTTGATTAAAAATTATGGTAATTATAAGAATAGCTTTGATTGAAAAATCGGATGATTTGTATAATATTGTATGCTCCATCAAAAAAAATGAAAATTTATTGACAATAATTTTTAATTCTGATATATTGGCATTAAAATTTTTTTAGGAGGAATAAAATGCTTAGAAGGAATCTTATTAACTTAACAAAATTTAACGGAGAACTTAACTTAGAGATTATTTTAAATATAATTAACATAGATATAATACCTTTAATACACATACAAAACATCATAATACTCTCCGATGTGTCGGAAAAAGATGTTGTTCATTCTCAATGTTCGCAACGGACATCTTAGTCTCTCCTCTGCTTTTTAATCTGTAACTAACAATCTTTTTCCGACCAATGTGTCACCTTTACAGGGAGAGGTCTACTGTATTTTACACAAAAAAACATAGGTCTCTTCTGTTTTTATATTGTATCAATTTATCCGGATTTATTTGTCAAAGGAGGTCTAAATGAAAGTCACAGGTGCATCTATTATTATTAAAAAATTACTTGATGAGAAGGTTGAGTATATTTTCGGTTATCCCGGGGGGTCCGTGATACCACTTTTTGATGAACTCTACAATTTTACGGATAAAATAAAGCTCATCCAACCTCGACACGAGCAGGGCGGAACCCATGCAGCGGACGGATATGCCAGATCTACCGGTAGAGTTGGGGTTGTTGTTGTCACTTCAGGACCGGGAGCGACAAATACTGTAACAGGAATTGCAACTGCATATATGGACTCTGTGCCCCTTGTTATAATTACAGGACAGGTTCCGGTTTCTCTAATGGGCTCTGATGCTTTTCAGGAAGTTGATACCACTGCAATCACTCTTCCCATTACAAAAGCCAATTTCCTGATAAGAAATATAGAAGAACTTGCTCCATCCCTTGATCTTGCATTTCATATTGCAAAATCGGGAAGACCAGGACCTGTTCTCGTGGATATCCCATCTGATATACAAAAAGCTCTTATCGATGAAAAAGATATTAAAAAAGGAGATACACAGGAGTATTCGGTAAGGAAAAAATTTCCTGACAAAGAGATAGAAAAAGTTTTTAAAATGCTTTCGGCAGCGAAAAAACCTCTTCTAATTTCGGGCGGAGGGGTAATCATTTCCGAAGCCGCGGAGCTTTTGGTCAGGTTTGTTGAAAAGAATAATATTCCTTTAATTACGACTTTAATGGGAAAGGGAGTTTATCCCTCCAATGAAAGGCTTTATTTTGACGGGCTTGGAATGCATGGCACTTATTACGGAAATTATGCTGTACAGAATAGTGATTTGATTCTTGCTCTTGGTGTTAGATTCAGTGACAGAATACTTGGAAATGTTGAAAAATTTGCTCCCCATGCGAAAATTGTTCATGTTGATATTGATAGATCTGAAATTGAGAAAAATGTCCCCACTGTTTTGGGAATCGAAGGTGATGTGAAAGATGTACTTTTAAAGTTTCTTTCCTTCCCGGAATTAAAAACTGATTTTTCAGATTGGGTCGAAGAGCTAAACAAGGTAAAAAAAGAGTTCCCTCTCAAATATGAAAAAGGCAGGAAACTAAAACCACAGTATTTAATTGAGCTTGCGAACAAATACTTTCCTGAAGACACAATTATTGTTTCTGATGTGGGGCAGAATCAGATGTGGACTGCTCAGTTTTACAAGTTTAAAAGGCCGAGAACATTTCTTACAACGGGAGGGCTCGGCACGATGGGATTTGGACTGCCCGCCTCAATTGGAGCAAAGGTCGGAAATCCCGACAGAGAGGTTCTTGTAATATCTGGAGACGGAGGCTTTCAAATGAATATTCAGGAACTTATGACAATAAGAAGATATGGGTTGAATGTGAAAATTCTGATTGTTGATAATGCTTACCTGGGAATGGTAAAGCAGTGGCAGGAGCTTTTTTACAATAAAAGATTTTCAGCGACACCTTTCACTGATAATCCGGATTTTGGCGCAATCGCAAAAGTAATCGGGCTTAAGAGCAAAACCCTTAAGGAGTGGGATAAGGCAGAGAAAACTATTAAAGAGCTTGCTCTTTCGGAGGAACCTATGCTTATTCATGCTCTTATTGACCCTGAGGAAAATGTTTTTCCGATGGTGCCGGCGGGTGCTCCATTAAATGAAATCTTATTAAATTAGGAGGCTTAAGATGGATAAACCGAAAAAAATTGTCAATGTGATTGTCCATGACAGACCCAATGTTTTGGTAAAACTTGTCTCTTTTTTCGAAAAAAGGGGGTTTAAAATTGAGAACATCAATTTGGTAAAAACGGAAAAGCCGGGAATAAGCAAATACATAATAATAATTTCCGGAGAAAACAAAAATATTGGTAAATTCTCAAAACAGCTTTACAAATTTGTTGAAACAATCGATGTGAATTTTTTATAAAAAGGAGGAAAAAAATGGCAAAAATCTATTATGACAAAGACACGGAACTTACCCCTCTTAAAAATAAAATTGTGGGAATTCTGGGTTTTGGCAGTCAGGGGCATGCCCATGCTTTGAATTTAAAAGATAGTGGAATCAATGTGATTGTGGGCTTGAGAGAAAAAAGTAAGAGCAAAGATATGGCAGAAAAATTCGGATTAACAGTTAAAAGTATTCCAGAAGTTGTTAAGAAAGCGGACATTATTATGGTCCTACTTCCTGATGAAATACAGGGAGATGTTTACAAAAATGAGATTGCTCCTTACCTTTCAGGACAGAAGATGTTAATGTTTGCTCATGGATTTTCCATTCGCTTTTTTCAGATTGTACCTCCCGCGGATGTTGATGTTTCAATGATTGCGCCTAAAGGACCGGGACATCTTGTCAGAAGAGAGTATAAAGTCGGAAGAGGAGTTCCCTCTCTTCTTGCAGTGTATCAAAACCCGAGTGGAAAGGCGAAAGAGCTTGCGCTCGCATATGCAAAGGGTATAGGTGCAACAAGAGCTGGCGTTATAGAAACAACTTTTAAGGAAGAAACAGAAACTGATCTTTTCGGAGAGCAGGCGATTTTATGTGGTGGGGTAACATCCCTTATGAAAGCAGGATTTGAGATTTTGGTGGAAGCCGGATACCAACCGGAGATGGCTTACTTTGAGTGCATTAATGAGATGAAATTAATTGTTGACTTAATTTATGAGGGGGGATTTTCAACAATGAGATACTCTATAAGTAATACCGCCGAATACGGAGATTATATTACTCAGGGGAAACTTATAACAGAGGAAACGAAACATAAGATGAGAGAGATTTTGAAAGATATCCGGAGTGGGAAATTTGCAAAGGAATGGATTCTGGAAAATAAAGCGGGAAGACCTTTTATGAACAGTATGAGAAAAGCTGAAAAATACCATCAGTTGGAAAAAGTGGGGAAGGAATTAAGAAAGATGATGCCATGGGTGAAATCAGATGTGGAAACAGAGGAGATAGAAAATGAGAAGTGATTTAATGAAAAAAGGGGTGAAAAGGGCTCCCCATCGTTCGCTTTTAAAGGCACTCGGACTTTCCGATGAAGAATTATCGAAACCTATTATCGGTGTTGCAAATTCCTCCAATGAGATAATCCCCGGCCATATTCATCTTACAAGAGTTACAGAAGCTGTAAAAGCAGGGATAAGAATGGCGGGTGGAACTCCGATGGAATTTTCAACAATTGGGATTTGCGATGGAATAGCCATGGATCACAGAGGGATGAAATTTTCACTCCCTTCGAGGGAGCTTATTTCCGATTCCGTTGAATTGGTTGCACAGGCTACTCCGTTTGACGGATTGGTGCTTGTCTCCAATTGTGACAAGATTACCCCCGGGATGTTAATGGCAATGGGAAGATTAAACATACCATCCGTTCTTGTAAGTGGTGGTCCTATGCTTGCCGGCTCATACAGAGGAAAGCCCATCGATCTTGTTACAGTGTTTGAAGCAGTCGGAGGTTATAATTCCGGGAAAATTTCGGAGAGTGAATTAAAAGAGATAGAAAATTTGGCATGTCCGGGAGCAGGCTCATGCTCTGGACTTTTTACTGCAAATTCAATGAATGCTCTAAGTGAGGCTCTGGGGCTTTCTCCCCGCGGGAACGGCACTGTTCCGGCTGTTTATGCCGAAAGAATCAGAATTGCGAAAGAGGCTGGGAAATTGGTTATGGAACTTGTTAAAAATGATATAAAGCCCCGGGATATTGTCAGTAATGACTCTTTTTTCAATGCAGTGGCTGTTGATCTTGCTCTCGGAGGTTCCACAAACACTGTTCTTCATCTGAAAGCAATTGCTGATGCCTTTGAAATTGATTTTAGTATAGATCTTTTTGATGAGTTGGGAAGAAAAGTTCCCCATATATGCAATCTCTCTCCTGTGGGAAATCATCATATACAGGAGCTTTACGAGGCAGGTGGAATTTATGCTGTGCTGAAAAGGCTTGAAGGGGGAGGTTTGATAAAAGGCGATGCAATGACTGTTTACTGGAAAACAATTAAAGAAATGATAGAATCTTCAAAAGTTCTTAATGATGATGTTATAAGACCGCTTGATCATCCCTATCATGAATCCGGAGGTCTTGCGGTTTTGTACGGAAATATTGCACGGAAAGGAGCGATAGCAAAGCTTTCGGGAGTTCCGGAAAAGATGCTCTATCATAAGGGAAAAGCTGTTGTCTTCGAGGACGGGGAGTTAGCCTCAGAGAGAATTTTGGCAGGGGATGTTAAAGAGGGGGATGTTGTTGTTATCAGATACGAAGGTCCTAAAGGCGGGCCGGGTATGAGAGAAATGCTTTCTCCCACAGCTGCCCTTGTTGGGATGGGGCTTATGAACAGTGTTGCTCTGATAACAGACGGTAGGTTTTCCGGAGGCTCCAAAGGGGCTGTTATAGGCCATGTATCACCCGAAGCAGCCGAAGGGGGAATAATTGCAGTAATTGAAAATGGGGACACAATTGAAATTGACTTTAAAAACAGAAGATTAAACCTTCTTATTGATAAAAAAGAGATAAACGGAAGAATTAAACGATTTGCAGAATTTAAAACCAAAGAGACCAATCAGCTTTTGAAAAGATATTCTCATTTTGTCCGATCCGCGGATACCGGTGCTGTTTTTGACAGATTATGATTTCTCGGAGGTTACAATGAAAAACGGAAGAGTAAAAATTTTTGACACTACTTTAAGGGATGGGTCGCAGGGAATGGGAATCTCCTTTTCTCTTGATGATAAGCTTAGAATAGCCCAGGTCCTTGATGAGCTTGGAGTTGATTATATTGAAGGTGGCTGGCCGGGCTCAAACCCCAAGGATATTTCATTTTTTAATGAAGTGAGAAAATTAAAATTCAAAAGAGCAAAGATAACAGCTTTTAGTTCCACCAAAAGAGCATATCTTAACATAGAGGAGGATGAGAATATTCAAACACTTGTATCATCCGAAACTCCGGTCTTTACGATTTTCGGGAAAAGCTGGGATCTTCATGTTGAAAAAGCATTAAAGGTTCCCCTTGAAGAAAATCTTAAGATGATATTTGAAACTGTTCGCTATCTTAAAAAATATTCAGATGAGGTTGTATATGATGCCGAGCACTTTTTTGATGGTTACAGGGAGAATCCGGAATACGCTTTAAAAACTCTAAAAGCCGCTGAGGAGGGTGGAGCTGATGTTCTTGTTCTTGCTGATACCAATGGAGGTACACCATGGTTTATTGTTCAAAAGATTATTTCAGAGGTAAAAAGCAAAATTATTAATACTCCCTTTGGGATTCATGCTCACAATGACTCTGATATGGCTATTGTAAATTCCCTTATAGCTGTTTCTGAAGGGGCAACACAGGTACAGGGAACAATAAATGGAATAGGTGAAAGATGCGGTAATGCGAATCTCTGTAGTGTAATCCCAAATCTTTATTTTAAAATGGGAATAGAGACAATTCCTCCCGAGAATATGAAAAAATTGACATTTGTGTCGAGGCTTATTTCAGAGCTTTCGAACAGAGCCCCTGTTACAAATCTGCCTTATGTCGGTGAGAATGCTTTTGCCCATAAAGGAGGGATTCATGTATCTGCGGTCAGAAGGGAGACAAGAACATATGAGCACATTCCACCGGAATCAGTGGGAAACAAAAGGACAATTCTTGTATCAGAGCTTTCAGGAAGGAGCAATATGCTTGAAAAGGCAAAGGAATTGGGAATGGAAGTTGATAAAAACTCTCCTGCTGTGAAAAAAATCCTGGATAGAGTCAAAGAGATGGAATCAAGAGGATACTATTTTGAAGGAGCGGAGGCATCCTTTGAGCTTTTGTTCAAATCACTTATAAGTAAGGTGAAAAAATATTTTGATCTCGAAGGTTTCAGAGTATTTGTCTGGAAGGATTCTGAAAAAGCCATTCCAAAATCAGAAGCAATAATAAAGGGAAGTGTTCCTGATGAAGTTTCCCGGGAGCTGGGAGTAAAAGAAACTTTTGATCATACATCAGCGGACGGAGCAGGACCCGTGGAAGCCCTTGATAAAGCATTGAGAAAGGTTTTGGAAAAATTTTATCCTTCCTTGAAAAAGGTGAGATTGGTTGATTACAAAGTAAGAATTTTGAATGAACAATTAGCTACAAAAGCCACAACAAGAGTTTTAATCCGCTCCACTGACGGTAAGTGCACATGGGGGACAGTTGGGGTTTCAGATAATATTATAGAAGCATCGTGGATTGCTTTGACCGATGCATTTAAATACAAACTTATGAAAGATGATGAAAATGGAGGTGAAAAATGAAGAAAAGAAGAATTAAGGTTTTTGACACAACATTAAGAGACGGAGAGCAGTCTCCGGGGGCATCAATGTCAATTAATCAAAAACTTGAAATGGCAATGATGCTTGAATCATTGGGAGTGGACAGGATAGAAGCGGGTTTTCCTGTTTCATCGGAAGTCCAGTTTAAGGCAGTGGAGGAGATAAGTAAAAGAGTAAAAAAATCCACAATTGTATCACTGGCAAGATGTGTAAAGTATGATATTGATGCTGCTTATGAAGCTATGAAAGATGCGAAAGACAAAATGTTACATCTTTTCATAGCTACTTCTCCCATTCACAGAAAGTATAAACTTGGAATGAGTAAAAAGCAGATACTTCAATCCATAGGAGAGCATATCAGGTATGCAAGATACTACTTTGACAAAATCGAATTTTCTCCCGAAGATGCAACAAGAACAGAGAGGGATTTTTTGTTTGAAGTTATTGATACTGCCATAAGAAGCGGAGCAACTACAATTAATATTCCGGATACTGTGGGTTATACAATACCTGAGGAATTTTCTGAACTTATCAAATCTATTGTAAGAAATATTCCGGAAATTTCGGAAATAGATCTATCTGTTCATTGCCACAATGATCTCGGACTTGCGGTTGCAAATTCACTTGCTGCTGTTTCAAGCGGGGCAACCCAGGTTGAGGTTACTGTAAATGGAATAGGAGAAAGGGCCGGAAATTGCGCTCTTGAGGAATTTGTTATGGCAATAAATGTCAGAAGCGATTATCTGCCATTTACAACAAATATAAAAACAGAAAGATTGTATAGTGCTTCCAAGTTATTGGAAAGCCTTACCGGTCTCATAATCCCGAGAAACAAACCTATTGTCGGAGAAAATGCGTTCTTACACGAAGCCGGTATTCATCAGCACGGAGTGATTAAGAACAGGAAAACCTATGAGATAATAAAACCTGAGAAAGTGGGAAGAGGAACGGAGAATCTTGTATTGGGCAGACATTCGGGAAAGCATTCTTTTAAGGAAAAGTTAAAACAGTATAATATAAAATTATCTCAGGTACAGTTTAAGGAGGCATTTTCAAAGTTTCAGAAACTTGCTGATAAAAAGAAAGAAGTTTGTGATGAGGATATTTTCCTGATTGTCTCTTCTGTTTTAGGAAAATATCCTGACGGGTACAAGCTGGAGAGTTTTAGAGTGGAAACAGGAAAAAATATTCCTCCTTCGGCAACTGTCCTGATAAAAAAAGGGAAAAAAGAATTTGAGTTTACGGGTACGGGCAATGGGCCTGTTGATGCTATTTTTAATGCAATAGATACTGCAATAGGAATTAAAACAAAATTGGAAAACTATGTGATTCACGGAGTCGGATCAGGAAGGGATGCTCAGGGACAGGTTAGAGTGGTTCTTAAGATAGGGGAAAACAAATATGCCGGAAGAGGAGATTCCACGGATATTATTGAAGCTTCGGCTAAGGCTTACTTGAATGCGGTGAATAGGTACAATTTCTCACTTGAAGCTGCAAAAATCATTAACAAAAAAGCGGTATGAAAAATAGGAAAGGAGGTTATTTAGATGGGTATGACTTTAACGGAAAAAATATTATCCGATAAATACGGGAGAGAGGTGAAACAGGGAGAATACATACTCCTTGAAGTTGATATTGCCCTTGCAAATGATATAACGGCTCCGATTGCAATAGAAGAATTTTACAAAACAAGGCTGAGTAAAGTTTATAACCCGGATCAGATAGTTCTTGTTCCGGATCACTTTGTTCCCAACAAGGACATACGCTCGGCAATGCAGGTAAAGATGATAAGGGAGTTTGCAAAGGAGCAGGGAATTGAAAAATTTTTCGAATTGGGAACAATGGGAATTGAACATGTGCTCTTACCCGAACAGGGAATAGTGAAATCCGGGGATGTTGTTGTTGGTGCTGATTCCCACACCTGCACTTACGGAGCTCTGGGAGCTTTCTCGACCGGTGTGGGCTCCACTGATATAGCCGGAGTTTATATTATGGGTAAGGCATGGTTTAAGGTGCCTGAAGTGATAGATGTTTATGTGGAAGGAAAATTCGGGAAATATGTATCCGGCAAGGATTTTGTACTTAAACTTATTTCTACATTGGGAGTGAGTGGAGCAAATTACAAAGCAATGGAATTCAGAGGCCCCGGGATAAAAAATATTTCAATGGATTCGAGATTTACAATTTCCAATATGGCAATTGAGGCCGGAGGGAAAACAGGAATCTTTCCTGTTGATGAGATTACTCAAACATACGAAGAGGAAAGAGGAATTATTGCAGAGCAATTGTCTGCGGATGATGATGCTTATTATATAAAACAGATAGAATTAAAGCTTGGTGATCTGGAGCCTCAGGTAGCAATTCCCTTTCTTCCTTCCAATTCAAAGGATATTTCCGAGATTGAAAAGCGGAGAGTGAGGATAGATCAGGTTGTAATAGGAAGCTGTACAAACGGAAGAATGGAGGATTTGAGAGCTGCCGCTTCAATTTTGAAGGGTAAAAAGATAGATAAAAATGTAAGATGTATAATCATTCCCGGTTCCCAGCAAGTTTACAAGGAAGCGGTTAAGGAAGGTCTGGTTGATATATTTGTTGATGCTAATTGTGCTGTCTCAACCCCTACCTGCGGACCCTGCCTCGGAGGGCATATGGGGGTTTTAGCTGATGGGGAGGTTGCAATTTCGACCACAAACAGAAATTTTGTCGGTAGAATGGGTCATACAGGTAGTAAGGTTTATCTTTCCTCTCCTGTTGTGGCTGCAGCAAGTGGTATCAAGGGATATATATCAAGTCCCGAAAATCTTTAAGGAGGAAACCATGGAAATAAAGGGAAAGGTATTTGTTTTCGGTAATGATGTGAACACCGATGAGATAATTCCTGCAAGGTATTTGTATACCCATAACCCGCAGGAGCTTGCAAAATATTGTATGGAGGATGCAAGGCCCGGTTTTGGTAAGAGGGATGATATAAAGGGAGGAATTATAGTTGCAGGAGAAAACTTTGGTTGCGGCTCATCAAGAGAGCATGCTCCGATTTCAATAAAAGCCGCCGGAATATCGTGTGTGATTGCAAAATCATTTGCGAGAATTTTTCTGAGAAATTGTATTAACATAGGGCTTCCAATTGTTGAAGTTAAGGATACAGCTATTTTTAAAGAAGGTGATATTATTAGCATTGATTTTAACAAGGGAATCATAATAAATGAGAATACGGGAAAAAGATTGGAGTTTGGATCTTATCCCGATTTTATGAAAGAGATTATCTCCCATGGTGGATGGATAAATTATGCCAAAAATTTAATAAAAGGAGAGAAAGAATGACAGTGAGTAAAGGAAAAATCGCAATTTTGCCGGGAGATGGAATAGGCCCGGAAATAATGGATGAAGGTTTAAAAATACTTGAGAAAGTGGGGAAAAAATATGATGCTTTCTTTGAATTAAGTTTCGGGTATATAGGAGGAGCTGCTCTTGATAAATTTGATACCCCGTTTCCCGATAAAACAAAGGATTTATGTGAAAACTCGGATGCTGTTTTGCTTGCAAGCATAGGAGGCCCAAAATGGGATCATTTTCCTCCTGAAAAAAATCCTGAAATAGGTGGACTTTTAGGTTTGAGGAAATTTTTAAATCTTTATGTTAATTTAAGGCCAATTGTGGTTTATGAAAAATTGAAGAAAAACAGTCCACTGTCAGAAAAGGTTTTGGAAAAAAAGATAGATTTAATAACTGTTCGTGAGCTTTCCTCCGGGATTTATTTTGGTAAACCCAGGGAGCTTACTTCGGAAAAGGCGCTTGATACAATGATTTACGAAAAAGAGACTGTTGAAAGAATTGCAAAAATAGGTTTTGAAATTGCATCAAAAAGAGAGAGAAAAGTGACCTCTGTTGATAAAGCTAATGTTTTATACAGCTCCATGCTTTGGAGAAAAACAGTTGAGAAAGTTTCAAAAGATTATCCTGATATTAAACTTAATCATCTTTATGTGGATAATGCGGCAATGCAGCTGATTCTTAATCCTTCCCAATTTGATGTCATACTTACCACAAATCTTTTCGGAGATATCTTATCGGATGAATCCGCTGCAATAGCAGGCTCACTTGGAATGTTACCTTCGGCTTCATTCGGGGACAAAACAAATCTTTACGAACCTGCAGGAGGTTCAGCCCCTGATATTGCGGGAAAGGGAATCGCCAACCCCATAGCTCAGATACTTTCAGTTGCAATGATGCTTGAATACTCTTTTTCAATGAAAAAAGCTGCTGATGACATAAGAAGAGCCGTGGAATCCGTTATCAATGATGGATTTGGTACGAGAGATATTGTAAGAGATAATCCCCTTTCAACCTCTGAAATGGGGGATCTGATAGCGGAAAGGATTTAAAAAAGCTCGGGATATTTCCCCCAAAAAAAACTTAATTAATTTTTGATAAGGGTGGAGTGGTGGAGATTTCTATTTTTCCTAACCTCCACACCGGAGAAGTTTTTTGTAAATTTTCAAAGTAACAATTTATAAATTGAGGCGACACCTCCTGAAATTTTCATCATATTTGTATTGAAGTTTATTTTAGGAGGTTTAAAATGTTTGAAACAGCCCAATTTAACAAAAAAGAGCCGCGGAGAAGAAAATCCATGGTTCTTGTGTTTGTCTTTGCATTTCTCTTTCATATTGTCTCCTTCTCCCTTATGGCTGTTCTTCCTCTTTCAAAAGTAAAAGATTTTCCACAGCTAATTGTGACAGAGGATGTGATATTGAAAAAAATCCCGTCTCCTCCTCCGCCACCTCCACCCCCTCCGCAAGGTAATAAAAATTACAAGTCTCAAAAGAAGGAACCCAGGAAGGAACCAAAAAAACAGGAAGTGAAAGTTAACAAAAATATCGTACCACTTGATCCTCCGGAGGACATTGTAGATAAGGAAATGCCTGTCAGAGAACAAGAGGGTGTTGAATGGGGAGTGGAAGGTGGAATTCCTACGGGAGAGAATCTTTTGAGTGAAAGTTTCATGTCTCTGTTTTCTCAGTCAGAGACCAAAAGCTCTGAGCCAAAGCTTCTTGTAAAACCCCCAAGAGTTTTAAGAAGAGTAATTCCTATTTATCCTCAGGAGGCTCGTATAACCCGGGTAACGGGAGTGGTTATATTAAACTGTGAGACCGATATTTACGGAAGAGTGGTTAAGGTAAAAGCATTAAAAGGGCACCCTTTTCTGGTAAGGGCTGCAATAAAGGCTGTAAAGCAGTGGTTATTTGAGCCCACTGTTGTAAATGGTAAACCCAGACCTGTTAAATTCACACTTACTGTTCATTTCAGGTTCAAATAATTATTTTTTGCCATACTTTTCTCTGTACCTGGAGGGAGTCATGCCCGTGAATTTTTTAAATACCCTGTTGAAAGCTGCCTTGGTGTTAAACCCGGAAGAGAAAGCAATTTCAAGAATAGTAATATCAGAATATTCTGGATCAACTAATTTTCTTTTGGCTTCCTCCACTCTAAGTTCATTTATGAGAGTCGGGAAGTTTTTGTTTAATTTCTCATTAATCAGATAGGATAAAAGATAAGAGGGTATGTTAATATGCTCTGCCAGCTCACCTATTGTAAGCTCTTCGTCAAGGAAAAGTTTTTCCTGACGGAGAGCTTTTTCCATCTTTCTCAGATATGATTTAACCAGATCTTCATTTAGTGAAAACTCCCTGTATCTCTTTTTTTCTCTTTCTTTTTTTCCAAAGGAGAGGATAATAAAAGAAAAGAGAGTGAAGAAGAATATTCCAATAAGTAAAAATTTAAAAAAGGAACTTTTAAGAAAACTTATTTTTGAATTAAAGCAAAAAACAGCGGGCTTTTTATTCTGATATCCGAATTTGTTTATACTAAATACCTTAAAGCAGTATTTTCCTTCAGGGATATTATCGTATTCTGCAACTCTTCCGTATTTATCATTTGCTATGGTCCAATCATCGTTTAACTCCTTTATTCTGTAAATAAATGAAATTTCAAAGGGGGAGTAAAAACAGGGAGCCGTAAATATGATTTTAAGTTTTTTGATGTCTTTAAATGAATACTTTGAATTTGGAGAGAACATATATTTTTCCCCATTAACATCTAAACTTGTAATCGCCGGGATAAATTCCTCCAGTTCTATTTTTTTTGTATCCTCAGGAGCCAGAAAAGCTATCCCTTTTTTTGTTGCAATCCAGAGGTAATGACCATCAAAAAAGGATGAATTCCTTGACCAGATACTGCATTCTTCACTTTTCATCCCATCTTCTTTATTGAAAACAAAACTTTTTATAAATGGTAGCTCTCCTCTACAGAAAGCTTTCATCTCATTTAAATCTGCCTTTAAAATACCCTTAATTGAGGTCATCCATATTTTATTATTTATGATAAAGATACCGGAAATAAAATTGCTGATAAGACCGTTTTCTTCCCTAATATTGCAAATTCTGTCCCTTTCTATTAAAAAAATGCCCGTTCCGTAAGAGCCTGCGATTAATGTTCCCTCTTGAGTTCTGAGAATGGAAAGTATTGGAAAATCTCTTAAGATAAAATTAAGCCTTTTCCCGGGAACTTTGATTGCAAGTCCCTTTTCGGTTCCTATTAACATATTCCCATTTTCATCTTCATAAAAGGTATAAACAGGATTTTTCAAAAGTAGATTATTATTTTCAAATTTTTTCATCCCATTTTTGGTCAGGAGAGTAATACCTCCCTTTAGAGTGCCAATCCACAATCTTTGTTTTTTGTCAAAGTAAAGAGATTGTATAAAATTATCGATTAATCCCTCATTTTTTCTTAGCTTTGTAACCTTCTGGTTCTTATACTTAATAAGACCATCTTCAGTTCCTATCCATAGGATATTATTAGCCATTTCCAAAGCTGTGAATTTTTCGCCTCTTAATTCCAGAATCTCTTTGAACTTTCCTCTTTTACCGATGAAAATTTTTTTTCTAAAATTTGAGGCCGCATAAACCTCGTCTCCTTTTCCTTTTTTTATAGCGGAAATAAAATCGGAAAGCCCGTCTTTTTCCGAAAATGTTTTTACAACTCCTTCATAAAAATAGTATAATCCCCATCCTTTTGTCCCAATCCACAAACCATTCTTATTATCTTCAAAAAAACAGTTTATAATAACCCCCGGTAAAAAACTTTCGACTTTTCTATCCCTTATTCTTAATCCGCCTTTTGAAGTTGCGACAAAAATATTTCCATTCCTATCTTCAAAAATACTAAGAACCTTTGAATAAAAGAGCTTTTTAAAAGGTTTTTTGCCTTTTTTTTCCATAACATACAGTCCTGTAGTGGTCCCCACCCAGATTCTTTCTTTTTTATCCAGAAAAAGAGCGGTGATTTTACCTTTGCCTGTGAAAGTGGAAAGAATGGAAAATCCTTTTTTGTTCAGCAAGTAGACTTTTCTTTTTTTGTCAGAGATAATTACTCCATTTTTTGAATATTTGCTTATTTTTTCTATATTAATACCCTTTAGTTCTTTTTTATGAAAACTTTTTCCTCTGGGATTATATCTAAAATAAAAAAGTTTTTTATCGCAGCTAAAAATGAAAAAATGATTATTTTTCATTGTGATGGTGTTTATGCAAATTCCATTTTCCGACAGCAAAAGCTTACCCTGCGAAGAAACAATTTTGACCCTTCTTCTTTCTCCTATCAGCACATATTCCCCATGTTTACTAAAAAGGAATTCAACACTGTTATTTTTCAATCTGTTTAGCTTTTTAAAATCTATTCCATCAAATTTTGAGACTCCTCCCAGATACCCTATCCAGATAAAACTATCCTGGGTTTGGGTTATTGAGGTTATTGTGTTAATGGGAAGTCCGTTTTCGACAATCCATCTTTTTCTGACAAACTTGTCAATATCAGTATTGTAATTCAATGGTAAAAGAATCTTTATGGAGAGAAGAATAAAAACGAAAAGATATATTGCTCCTCTGATTTTTTGGATTTTTCTCCTTTTTTTCACAATAAAAATAATAAGATATTATGGAAAATAGTTCAATCTTTTCCTTTTTTCAAAAAATAGATATAGATTCAGAGTCAAGACTATATAGGATTGTAAGTTTAAAAAAACTGGCAAAAAAAATTGAGTTTTGGTATATTTTATCTTGCGGAGGTGAATAATGATAAAAGTAAACGAATATTATGATGGAAAAGTAAAAAGCCTTGGAAATTCTCTTAATGGTGTTCCTTTCACAGTAGGTATAATTGAGCCGGGAGAGTATTCCTTTTCAACAGAAAAGGAGGAGCATATGAAAGTGGTACACGGTGCAATGGAAGTTAAGCTGCCCGATGAAGATAATTTTAAAATATACGGAGAGGGGGAGAAATTTATAGTCCCTTCCGGAAAAACATTCACAGTTAAAGTATCTCAGCCTGTTTCTTATGTATGTGAATATAGGTAAAAGACTTATATAGATTATTTTTTTCAAAAGGTTGTATAAGCTTTGAAATTATTTCATTGTTTGAAGATTCAATAATAGCAACTGATATCCCATAAATGCTTTAATATCAAGGGTTTGTAAATGCACAAAATTTGTTCAATTTGATAGAAAAACCTTATTTTTGTAAGTTTGACGACTTATTAACAGAATTTTTAAAAAAAATTGTTGAAAACTTAAAGAGTTATTGTTAAAAAATGAGTTTAAATATCACAAAAACGGCAATTATTAGTGTTGGCTTATAGCATCTGCTAAAGTTATGAGCCTTTTTTATGAATATTATTGTTTTCAAATTAAAGTATTCTTTCTTAATAATTTTCCGGGAGGTAGATCTCTTTAATTAATTAACCTTTTTGCTATGATTTCGGCAGCTTTTCGAGCACCATTGAAAGGAATTTTGGGGGTGTCCGGTTTTTTTCCGATATTATCTTTGATAACTACAGCCATTTTTTCAGGAGTTGTTTTTCTGTATTCCATCCGAATACCGGCTTTGTGTCTTAAGATACGATTACTCACATAAATCTGCTGATCAAACTGATTGTCAATAGGGAAAAAGATAAAGGGTACTTTTAATGCTGTTAACTCAATGGTTGTTGTTCCCCCTCCGACTACTACTGCCAGATCGCATGCAGCATAATGTTCATAAATATTGTGTAAAAACCGATGTAATTCAACATCCGGGGGTAATTTAGGTGGTTCTTTTCCATAAAGCTCTCCGCAAACAAAAATCATTCTCAGGTCTGAAATTTCTTTTTTCAAAATAGTGTATGCTTTCCCGCAAAGCTCTAACAGTTCTTTCCCTGCTGCAGTCCCTCCGGTGGCACAGATTACTAATTGTTCTGAACCATAACCTAATTTCTCTCTTATTTCTTTTTTGTTTTGATATTTTTTAGGGTCAAATCTTAGAATGTAGCCAATTATTTCATAGTGTTTTTTTGCAAAATCACGGCAATGGGGGAGAAAAATGTCAAATCGTTTATTTGGAATATCTTCCCATTCGCCTACAAAAAAGTGAGTGATCTGGGAAGCTGTTTTTTCGACTGAGCTTGATAGTAATCTATTTTTTGAAAAGGCGACTATTCTCATTAATGGATTTTTACTCAGTGATTGATAGCGGATAAAATCCTCAATCATGATAATAGGTACATTCAGTTTTATATTCCCTTTTGCAAGAGCTACCAGTGGGCCGTAAATTTCATCTCCGACAATCAGATCGAATTGATATTTGTTCTGTACTTTTTCAAGCAATTTTGCATTATTCTGTTTTGGATTTGATGAAAGTTTGGCATACTTTACCAAATCAAGGCGAAAATTTTGAAGAATCTGGGCTCCCACTAAATTATAATCCGAAACTTCTTTGGTTTCGGGAATTAGTTTTTCACCGGAATCAAGCAAAAACTTGGCTGCTTGCGGATGTGCAATCCATGAAACATTAATCTCCGGGGCAATTTTTCTTAATTCTTTTACTATGGCAAGATCACGGGTGACATGCCCCATTCCCCCCTGCCAGCTGACAAAAAGAATGTTTGGATTATTCATTTATCCCTCCTTTGCGTGTTCTTATTAAAATTATGGGTGATATTAGTTCCGATTAAATAAGCCTCTTTTTAAAATTGTGAGCAAACAAGAAGATAAATGGATTTGATTAGATTATACCCTCTTTTTCTTATTAAACTTACCCTACATGTCTGCCCATCAAAATTAAATTCTATCTAATAAAATAAATCTAATAAATAATGTTGTCAAGAAATTATTTAAAATTGGAGTTTTTAAAATCTGAAAACTTTTTATTAAAGAAAAGAGAATATTATTTTGATTGTTTTTCTACTTGGATTCCGAGGATTTTAACTCCGTTTTCTGTTCTTAAGGATAATGTTGCCGGTTCACTAATCAGGCAGTCTCCCTCTTTTATTTCTGATAATTCATTGTCAACCATAATTTTTGCAGAGCCTTCAATTACATAAAAAATGACATAAGAATCCATTTTACAGCTTTTGATTTGTTCCCTGGAAGAAAGCTTAATAATCCTTGTTTTAAATTCCCTGGTTTTAAAAAACACATTTTTTTCCCTCTCTTCAAAGGGAAATGATTTTATTTTTTTTATATTAAATATTTGCATTTATCTCTCTCCTCTCAATTAATTTTTCTATAATTAATCCCATAATTATTACAAATATAATTGTCAGGATAAGCCTTAAAGCCATGAATTTTATCCCCAAAAATTGAATTTCCACCATCTCCTGAGGTATCTTTATGCATGCCCATGCGGAAAGAAAAGCTATAATACAGGAAATTCTTGCTCCTTTTTTAAGAAGAGCTGCAGCAAGTGGAAAAGCAACGTAAAGTGGACCGGTAGGTAAAGACCCCATTATTATCCCAAACATAATAGCTTTTAAGCCGGCTGTTTTCCCAAGATATTTGACTATATTTTCTTTAGAAATAAAAACATTAAAGAGTCCTGTTAGAATCATCACTGCTGGAAGAATTAAAATCATTTCAACAAAAAAATTCCACCCATTGGTTATAATCTTTTCTTTTTTATCCGGGAAAGATAGAATTACGATTATTGTAATAAACAAGATTAAAAAAAGGATTAAGATATCCTGTTTTATCTTTTTGCTTTTTACCTTATCTTTTCTCATAAGATTGCTCCGATAATAATTCCTATTATAATGGCAATGATAAAACTTAATAGATTTCTTAAGATAGCCATTTTTTTACCTAAAATTTTTATTTCAAGGGGGAGGGTAACAATTCCTATCATTGTCAATGTTGTAATAAATACAGCAACAGAGGTGAGAGAAGCTCCGTTTTTGAGAAGAGAAGCAGCCAGTGGAAAAGAAATTAAAGAAGGAATGTGTAGAAAGGTCCCCATAATCGCTACTATAAAAACCCCCATAATACCGGCTTGCTCCCCAATGATTTTTGAAATGTGTTTTTGGGGGACCAACCCCATTAACAGGCCTATTAACATTATTATGATTATAATGGTAGGCAAAATCCTGACAAATGATTTTACAGCGATTTTAATCGCCTGTCTGGTTTTTTCTTTGTCCCTTAAAAAAGCGACTATCAAGCACAAAAGAGCAAAAGCATTTATAAATATGGTTGTTTTATTCATCGTATGCCTTTATTATTGCCAATTTGAAAGTCATTTTTCATAGATCTCTTCTTCTCTAATTTACAAATAAATGTATTAAAAAGTGTAATGCATATATTAAGTAAACAATAATAAAAAATCAAGGGAAAAAAGAATTTGAATTTAAAGTTTTAAACATAATTACATATTCGTATTCGTTAAAATGAAAAAAAAGCGGATAAAAAAGCCAGGGTATCTTTTGAATTTTAAGATTGATAACTGATACTCTTGTATTTTAACCATTATTATTACAGCATTTGGAGTTAAATATCACCTTCCAAATAAGCCTGTCTTATTGACAAAAGCCTTTTTTTGTAATATTTTAGAGGATGAAAGTATTAATAGGCTCAGACCATGCAGGTTATAAATTAAAGGTTGAGGTTTACAATTATCTGAAAGAAAAGGGATTTGAGATAGAGGATATGGGTACCTATTCCGAGGAATCCTGTGATTATGTTGATTTTGCTGAAAAGGTGGCATCCGGAGTATCTTCGGGGAAGGCAGAAAGAGGTATATTAATTTGCGGCTCTGGGATTGGGATGAGTATTGTTGCAAACAAGTTTCCCGGAGTAAGGGCTGCTCTCTGCACATCTGAGTATCATGCCAGAAAATCAAGGGAGGACAATAATTCTAATGTGCTTACAATGGGAGGGCGAGTTACCACTTTTGAGATAGCCAGGCTTATTGTTGACGCCTGGTTTGAAACAGATTTTGCAGGAGGAAGGCATCAAAGAAGGGTTGACAAAATAAGCAGGATAGAAAGCAATAATTTTAAATAATTTTATAAAAAAGGAGGGCTTTATGTTTTCAAAAAGGCT
>JAMOVU010000164.1 GCA_027067555.1 Candidatus Aminicenantota bacterium
ACACCATCTTCTTTGTAAGGTTCAAACTTCCATTGTTTTACCGCATCAATAGCCGCCTGATTTAATACCGGATGACCTTTTAATACTTTTACATCCTTAACATTTCCATCTTTATCTGTCTGGCATTCAAGAACTACAATCCCCTGGATTCTCTGTTCCTTTGCTTCTTTTGGGTATTCCGGAACAACTTTTTTAATTACTTTTGGAGGTTTGATTATCTTCGTATCATTTTTTTCTGTGTCAACATTATTTTGCTGACTTTTCGGCAAATTTTCTTCTGATGTTTTTTCTGCCTTTTCATTGGTTCCCTTTGCAATCTCTTTTTTCTGGGATACTTTGTCAGTTTTTTCATAAGTTGTTTTTGTTGTTTGAATTTCAGTATTTTTCTTTTTAAGTTTTGGGATTAAGAAAAGAATCAAAGCCAGAATTATTAATACGATAAAAGTAACACCCCATTTTGAAAACCCGCTGTTTTTTTTCATAAAAGCCTCCTCTAAAAAATTGCTATTTTTAATATAGTTATTTTTTTAAAAAAAAGCAAGCTTTTTTGGATTTTTAAATCTTAGTGCTCTTGATTTATATATTGGAATTAAAATTTTGTGAAATTTCTAAAAATTATAGGCTATCTTAAATAGAATTGTTCTTTTTTGAGAAATCAGAGTGTTTTCCGTTTGTAAAATTTCGCTGTAAACCAAATAAATATGGCTTTTGGCTTTTGGTATAAAGTGTAATCTTATGTTTGCGATAACTTCATTATCTTCATTATTGTATTGCAGAAAAGCTGATGTAAAAAACTTTGTCGTCGGATTAAAGTTTATCCATACTGCCGGTTCATAAGTTTTAAATTTCCCGTTTGCCAATGAGATGTCATTGTAAAGGTAATTAACATTCAAAGAAAAAACCCTTGAAATTTTTAATCTTCCTTCAAGTATAAGCTCTTTTCTTTTTCCTGTGTAAAAATCTCCGAAATTATAAAAAATCCATCCGGAAACAGTTCTTGATTCACTCGTTCCGAACTGAATCTCCCACTTTTTTTCTTTATACATTCCTCTTTTGATTGTTATTCCTTTGAAAATTTCAAAATCCTCATCCAAAAATTCTTTTCGTGTTTGAAAATTTAGCTCAAAAGACTCACCAGCTCTGCTTTCAAACCCGAACAATCTGTATTCATAAAAATCTTCAAGAAGATTTCCCGAAAGATCAAGTGTTCTGTAGTTTTTAACTTTGAAGACAAAATATTTGAAGCCCCATCTGTTAATTCTCGGCCTTGTTTTTATCTGCCAATCAAATCTCTTTATGCCAGTTCTGTAAACGAATCCTATTTTCGGATTAAAATTATCCTCTATAACATAGTGTCTGAAGTAGATGTCAAAAAGATTGTTGGGATAATCAACATAAAATTGATATGCTTTATTTTTATTCTCCTTTGTTTCGGAATCATAGGTTTTTGCTGCAAAGCCCCCGATTATTAGATTTTTATTCCCAAAAATATTTGAAAATGAAAGCGCACCGTCAACTCCAAAAGAGGAGTTGTATTTTCCGTTCGTATACTTATTTGTTGCCATAAATCCGACATAGGATTTTTTAAGAATTTCTCTCCTCACTCTAACTGCAAAATAATTTGAAGGATCATACTCACCGCTGCCTGATGTTTCAATGTTAAAAATTCCCACATCATATTTTCCGGCTTTTCCTGTCAAACGAACTCCCCCTAAAATTGGGATTTCCTCTCCCTCAGATGATAGACCTATTCTTCTTGTATAAAGAGGTTGGACTCTTCCGGGTATTCCAAAAGAGAAAATTCCCGCACCTTCAAGGAAAAACTCTCTTTTCTCAGGATAAAAAAGGCTGAATCGCGTTAGGTTTATTCTTTTTCTATCAACTTCTACCTGTCCGAAATCCGGATGAGCCGTCATATCAAGGGTTAATGATGATGTTAAAGAATACTTTAGATCAAGCCCTGCTCTTAATTTATATTCTGTTTCATTTTCATACTCTTTTTGAACTCCTGATAGAAGATAAGGTCTAAGATTAAGCTTCTTTGCTTTTTTTATTCCGGAAACTCCTTTTAAAAGACCTGCTTTTGAGATTAGCCTTATGCCTTCGTTTCTGTGGTATGCAGTCCACATATCCTCTTCATTTTTTCTTGCGATAAATCTTCTGAAGTTTATTCCCCAAACGGTCTTTTTAGGATCGAATTTTAAGGTTGAAAATGGTATTTTAAGCTCTGCACTCCATCCGAAGTCAGTTATTTTAGCCTTAGCATCCCAGATCCCGTTCCAATTTTTGTTTTCATACTTTCCTTCATCTGTTATGTATGAGTCAAATTTAGCTCCATTTGGGTTTACTATAAACAGAAATCCATTTCTTAAATCCCTATATGTATCAATTATTATTGAAATGGAATCATCACTTGAAAAGTCTCCGTCCCTTTCCATCTGCTTTGCAAAAATTTTATGGGGATCAGGATCAAAGCACTTTATTCCGATATAAAGATTTTTATCATCATATAAAACTCTTATTTCTGTTTTAAAAGATGCTTTTTTTCCCTGATCGGGTTCTTTTTGAAGAAAATCTTTTGCGGGGACAGCTTTTTCCCAGATGTGTTCCGAGAGATCTCCGTCAATCTTTATTTTTTCATTTATTTTAAGAGCGTTTATAATTTTAGAATTTTCTGCGTAAACAAAAGAGATAGCAAAAAATAAAATTATTATTATTTTCCTCATTTTTTTTATATAAATTATACGATTAAATAATAGCAAAGTTTAATTGGTTTTTAAAGACTCAGAAGTGTTAGTCAAAATGTTTTGTTTAACTAATATTAAATACTTTAAAGAATGGGTAAACATTTTTACCGGCTCTTCCGTCACTTCTGTTTATTATCGCAAAGCTAATGAGTTTAAAGCAGTTTTTAAATTCATCTTCTTCAAACACCTCTTTGAAAAGCTCTGCCATATGCTCCGGTGGATTATTAAATGCTCCGCAGCCAAAAGCACTTAATACTAAACTATCATGCCCATGCTCCAATCCTATTCTTAAAATTGTTCGAATTTTATTTTTTGTGGCTTTTGCAGGTTTATCGGAAATTCTATACTTGCCATCAGTATATATCATTCCCGGGGAATTTATTGCCGGGACTGAAATAACAGTAATTTTAAAAAGTTTTGAAAGAAGTTCATAACCATTATGCTCTGATGATCTGAATACTGTTATATTAGGAGAGTAAACTCCACCGCTTTCTCTGTTAAGAGGATATTGTTTTTTATTCTTTTTTATACCATATTTTTCAGCATACTCGGCAAATTGATACATTGAAAGAAACAAATTGGTTCTTCTGAAAAGATTCTCTTCCTGTGCTCCCGCTCCCTTAATTACTCCGCCTCCCGGATTACTTCCGTTTGCCATATTGAGCACAGCGGGATTCAGACCGGCTTTTATCAAAAGTTCAGCCACTTCAAGGCAATCTGCTTCAATAACAGAGATTTTAGTCTCCTCTTTGCAGTTTTTAGTGTTTTTTGGAGGTGCATCGTAAAGGATAGCTTTTTCTACAACTCCCGTATTATCAATCTTTATGAATTTCCCATTTAAAGAATATTCGCCATTTTGAACTATCTTGACAGTTTCTTTGAAAATCTTAATTCTTAGCTTGTATAATGGTTCTCTCTTTTCAATTTTTTCTCGTATAATTTTGCTTAAATCTTCTTTTTCCATCTTTTATTATAACAAAAACAAGGAAGAAGACAGAGAGAAAATTCTAAATTAAGAAAATAAAGAAGAGTGGAAAACAAATAAGAGAAAATCTCTTTTTTTGAGAGTTGTCATAAAATATTATAACAAATAGAAACAAATCAAAATTATTATTTCCCTATTATCCCTAAATATTAAGGTATGTTCCAAGGTTTTTCTATCCTTTACTTTGAGCAATTTTTCTACTAAGGAACAGTCTTTTTTGTTACTATAATAATGTTTTTTCCAAGGGGCGGTGATATTCTTTTTTCTATTTTTCTTTCCAGCCATACAATAATTTTATCGTACAAGCAAACATTAGAAGAAGATAGTGTTCTCACAAGAATTTTGAAAAAAAATAACCATGGCCTTATTCCTATCATGTCAAAATATTTTGATTTTAATATTTCAAATCCTTTTTTCTGAGAATTGTTTCAATATTTTTTGTTATACCTTCTAAAATGTCCTATCTTTCTATCGAAATTGCTATAGAGCCACATAAATGCAGGTACAAATACTATTAAATTGCCATTGTTTTCTAAAATTTTGTAAATATTTATTAATTCATTTTTATCATTTTCAATATGTTCAAGTACATTTATATATAAGATAGTATCAAATTTTTCTTTGTTTTCATTATTTTCTGTAATTTTTTCTATCCCTTTTTAAAAGATAACTTTGTGTTCACTATTAAGGTTTTGCGAAAGTATTTTAAAAATATTTTAAGAAGGCTCTAAACATGTTATTTTCTTTATTGGAAGTAACAAAAGTAGCTTAGAAAAATTCCCTGAGCCAGTACCAACCTCTAAAATATTGGATCCAATATATTCACTGATTTCATCAATAATCCATTTATTATAATTTTTGGCTTAGGACATAGCTTCAAGATCTCTGCCATAATATTCATTATCACTCATCTTAACTTATAAACAAAAAATAAGTTTATTCATAAATAAATTAAATAATTAAATAGAATAATTTCTAATTGTTTTTTATATATTATTTTAGTAAAATAAAGAAAAATGAAAAGTAAAAGTACCGGATCTGAAAAACTTAATTTAAAATCTATTGTACTTTATCTCTTTCTCTTAGCGTTTGCTTTTTTGTTTAGAATTTATTTTTTGTTTGCAACCAAAGAGGTCCTGAATGCTGATGAATCACTGATAATGCTTATGAGTAAGCATATTGCTGATCTGAAAGATTTCCCTCTCTTTCATTATGGTAATTCCTATCTCGGAACTTTGGATAATTATTTATCTGTGATTTTTGTTAAAATTTTCGGGCTTAATGTTTTTTCTTTGAGAATGACCTCTGTCTTTCTATCTCTTATTTTGATATTGACTACAATAAAACTTGTAAAGACAATTTTAGGAGAAATAGAAGGCTTCATTGCAGGTCTGTATGTTGTTATCCCTCCTATCTTTTTATTAATGTGGAATGTGAGATTTTTCATAGGTTATTTGGATATATTGATACTTGGTAATCTTTTATATTTTCTTCTTTTAAAATTTTTAGACAATTTTAATAAGCTGGATGAAAAGGAAAAACTTAAATTTATTTTTATAATGGGGTTTATCAGCGGAATAGGGCTGTGGTCGCACTTTCTTTTTATTGTATATATTATTTCATTTTTCATCTTCATTTCTTTTTTTATGTTTTTCTCAGAGAATAAAATTTTAAGAAAAATAATCAATATAAAAAATATTTTATCTTATTTGTTTATGCTTTTCATAGGTATTTCCCCTGTTTTAATTTTTAATTTAACCCACCAAAACAAAAATTCCGTAGGTTTTTTAGAAACTCAGGCAAAGATGTATTCGGATTTTCTAAACAATTTGATAATAGGATTATATAATTTCATTTATTCCAATGGATTATCACTTTCGGTTTTTTCTCCTCCCTGGCAAACATTCAGACCCCAACTTACTGTGAAATTGCATAAACCTGTGATTGTTATTTTTGAATCGGTATTAATATTGTTGCTTCTGATCTTTTTTTACA
>JAMOVU010000165.1 GCA_027067555.1 Candidatus Aminicenantota bacterium
TCTATCTTACATAAAATATCAAAGCAGATACCCTAAATCATTATCGTTTCTCGTTAAAATTATCCCTGAAGTCCTATTTTCTCCCGTTAATTTTATTGATATCCTTAGAGTCAATGATAAAGAGGGAATTAATATTATAAAAAAGAAAATTAATTCTCCCCCTCCCTTGTTCCCTCGAAACACCTGATTCTATTACCCTTTTCAAATACAAAATTTTTCGGGACAGTAATGAAAAACATTATCTTTTCTTGACGGTATTGAGTAATTGAAATATAATCATACCTTTGTCTTTTGTTTAGGAGATAAGAGGCTTAAGTGAAGAGGTGAAAATAATATGTCAAAAGCTTTTAAGAATAAGCGATTTTTGATAGGGGTGATCTTACTCGCTTTTGTTTTGAGAATAGCTGGGATTGCCTTTGACATAAAAATATTTTCCTGTGTCCCTGATGAAAATTATTATACAAATGTAATTTATAAAGCTTTCATAAACAATTCGTTGGATATTAATTTTTATTGGTATCCCTCTTTTTTCTTTTACTTTAACCTTGTTTTGTTTTATCTTTTTTACTTTATATTTAAACTTATTTTTATTTTTTTTAAACTTTGGCATCCTCTTGCTTTTACTATTCGACAAGAAATGTTTTATATATTAAAGGTTTTTATAAGAAGTTTTAATGCGATATTGGGAACTATCTTAGTATACATTGTTTACAGAATAGCAAAAGAGTTGTTTGATGATATGTTCTATTCCTATCTATCAATTTTTTGGGCAGCATTTAATTTCCAGCTTATTATAAACTCTCACATTGCAAAACCTGACATATTACACACTCTTTTAACGCAAATTGTGATACTTTTGTCACTTATGTTCTATGATAATGAAAAAAAAATATTTTTTTATTTAGCGATAATTTTTTCAGCACTTGCAGCAGGGACAAAAGTTTTAGGTGGAATTTCTGTAGTAGTCCCTGTGTATCTGCTATTTTTAAAAAAGATTAAGAATAATGAAGTGGGGAAATTTGTATTGGATTCTTTTATTGCTTTTTTTGTTTGGATTGGTACTTTTTTAGTTTCAACCCCTTTTATTATTTTAAAGTTTTCAAAAGCAAAGGAAGTTTTTAATTTTTATAAAAATCTTTCTTATGTAAAGCATTACTCATATCTTTATTATGAAAAGTTTTCAAGATTTTTAAATATTCAGAGAAATATTTATACAATTCCAGAAATTCTTTTTATTATTTTTTCAATAATATTTTTGACTTCTGTTCTTTTTAAAAAGAAGGACATCAAATTAAGCTCTATTTACTTATTTTCTCTTCTATATCTATTTATTGGATTATTCAAAAATTTTTTCGATGCGAGATATTATTTACCTGTCGTCCCTTCGGTAATTATTCTTATGATATCAAGTTTCTATTATCTGGAAAGGATGGTGGGTAAAAAAACTCTTGTCAGATTTATTGTAATTTTAATCACTTTTTTCCCCGCAGTTAGAGGAATAAAGGCGAGTGTAGGGTTTGTTCTCAAAACCACACAAGAAGAAAGTTATGATTTTTTGTCAAAGATCCCAGACAATACATTTTATGCTTTTGAGATTATGACAGGTAGTGTTTTTAAAAAAAATAACAGGGCTGTAATGTTTCTTGGGAGAAGATTGCCTAAATTTTATAATAAATCAAGAATAACCTTTGTTGTTCATAATGTAAATAATTATAAGATGTTCTTTAAATATCCAGAAGGCCAAAAGCCATTAAAAAAACTTTATGATAACTATCAATGGGTTTTTAAACACAGTGTTCCCATGAAAATTATTGAGAAAGAGCCTATTGATTTTTTAAACCCTAAGATTGAATTTCTAAAATTAGTAGACTATTCTCCGGTAACGCCCGATTCATTTTTAATGTTAAAAGGTAAAGTTAGAAATAAGTCTGAGTGCCATTTTTGGATAATGAGTGGGAATAAAATATTGTATTCTATTCAGCCTAAATCAAGTGTTTTCATTGAAAAAAAATTTGGTTTGAATTCTTATAAAGGAAGAAGTATTTTTTTCTTTACCCCGATAAAAAAAGATTATTGTAGATCTAAGAAAGGATATTTGTTTATTGACATAGAATTTAATTATCAAAAAGGTTCCGAGATAATTTATTTTTCAGAAAAGAGAAAGGTGAAACCCAATGAACCTTTAATTATATATTTAGAGGAGAAAAAATGAATGTTCTTATTTTTATCCCTACTTATAATGAAGCTGATAATATATTAATTTTATTAGATAAAATTTTTAAAATAGATGATAAATTTAGAGTGCTTCTTGTAGACGATGATTCTCCAGATGGAACTGCCGAGATCGTAAGAAAAGCCTATGATGAAGACAGGGTAAAAGTCATTGTAAGAAAAGGGAAAAGAGGAAGGGGGTATGCAGGAATTTACGGATTTAGAAAAGCGTTGGAAATTGGTTTTGATAGATTAGTTGAAATGGATGGAGATTTATCCCATTCGCCTGAGTTTTTGCCAGCTTTGTTAAAGGAATCAGAAAAATATGACATAATAATAGGTTCGCGGTTCGTTAAAGGAGGCAAAGATAAAGAAAGAGGTTTTCTAAGGGAATTTATAAGTTTTTTTGCAAGAGAATACATATCTTTGGCTCTTGGTTTAAAGGTAAAAGACATAACTTCAGGTTTTAGGGTTTTTAAACCGGAAGTAATCGAGAAAATTTTGCCCAACCTCACTGCCAGTGATCCTTTTATTGTTGCAGAATCCCTTTACTGGGCTAATAGATATGGTTTTTCTATAAAGGAAGTACCTATCTATTTTTACAATAGACAGAAGGGTAATTCAAAGCTTAATGCTAAGATTCTTATTACATATTTGTTTAAGGTGGTTAAGTTAGCAGTCAAAGGGAATAAAGTTAAGATATCTTTCTAAGTAAGACTAAAAGATTCCCACCGCTTATTTTTATCTCTTTTTGTAAAAAAAAGTGAGGAAGGGTATTTCTAAGGATTTTTGCTATACTTGAAAATATCCCTGAAGAGTTTAAGCTTATCTGGTTTGAGATGTAAGACAATGAATAGTTTGTGTAAGGTATCTTTTTATAAATGATTTCAAATCCATTTTCAGAGCATAGAAATTCAAAGAATTTAAAGTTGTAGTAAAATAAATGAGGAGGATTAAAATGTGGCCATCTCTTTCCCAAAATTTTTCTTTGGAAGCTGTCTATGTTAGGAACTAATACCAACCATAAGCCTTCTGATTTTAAAATATAGTGAACCTTTCTTGTGAATTTTTTAGGTTCCCTGATGTGTTCGAAAAGGGAGATTGAGGTAATGGCACTGAATTCTTCTTTCTGGAAATTTAATTTTAGAAAGTCTCCATAGATGATTTTATCCTTGATTTTTTTATTTGAAACTTTCACACTATGACTCATTTCTATCCCCTTGACATCCCACCCCCGTTCTTGTGCTACTTCAAGAAGAAATCCTTGAGCTGTCCCTATATCAAGTAATTTTTTCTCATTTGTAGTATTAAATTTTTCAATAAGCTTTATATATCTTTTAAAATCTCCTTTTTTTGTTACTTCAAGAAAATCATTGTCTCCCCAACTTGAAAAATATTCTTCTGAATACATATTAAAAATTTCTTCTTCAGAAGGAAGGGGAGATTGAAACATTATCTTACATTTCTCGCATCTGTAGATATTAGTAGTTTTAGATGGAAAATTTTTGTAAACAAGTTTGGCATTTCCATTGCACCATGGGCAGTTTATTTTCAAATCTTCCATTACAGCACTTCTTTATTTTTTTTCTCTATCTATTATTTCTCCGTAATATTCCTTTATCCCATCGCGAAGTTTTGTGAAAGGAAAATCTTGAAGCCATTTAGGTATATTTGCTTTTGTGAGAAATTGGAATTTCCCTTTTAAATTTTCAGGAAAAGGAATTAATTCAATATAATCTTTATTCTCTTTTTTTGAAGAGATTTTTCCATAATCTTTCAAAATATCTATAACCATATTTGCAAGCTCTGTATGAGAAGTAGAAAGCCCTGTCCCAAGATCATATATACCATTTGGGATTTTTTTATCAAGAATTTTTGTTAGAATTTTTACATTATCTTTTACCCATAGGTAGTCTCTTTTAATTTTATCTCCATTTTCAAATAATTTTATTTTTCCGTATTTTGTTATAAATTCGTAAAATCTGTAAACAAGGGAAGCATTTTCTCTCTTGTGATATTCTCGGGGGCCATATGTATTGAAGAATCTAAAACCTATAACAGGGGAATCAAGGTCTCTTTTTGTAGAGATTATGGCAAGGTGTTTTTCAAACATCATTTTTGAAAGAGCGTAAATATTATGGGGCTTATCTTCAATGTTTTTGTTTTTTTCTTTCAAAAATTTATTCCCATAAATGGCAGAAGAAGAGGCAAATACAAAAGTGATTTTTTTGGTTAATGAAAAAGAAAGCCATTCCTTTGAATGTTCGAAGTTTAGCTCTACCATTTTGTTTGAGTCTGAATCCAGAACATCAGAGTTTGCACCTAAGTGAAAAATTGCCTTTGTTTTTACATTTTTTATCTTTTTTATTATCTTTTCAATTCCTATTTCATAATTAATAAAATCATAGAAAGTAAGATCTTTTAAGTTTTCCCATTTTCCTGTCTTTTTAAGACTATCTATTATTATAATTTTATCAATTCCTTTTTTATTTAATTCTTTTACAAGGTTAGAGCCTATAAAACCTGCTCCACCTGTTACTATAATAGTTTCTTTCATAAAGAGAGAATAATAGAAAATTATTAACTTGTCAATTATTTCTACTTTTTTCTCTTGAGTAGATTGGTTAGATAAAATATAATAATAAAGAAGATTGATGATGAATACAAGTATTTCTATAGCAATTCTTGCAGGTGGAGAGAGTAAAAGATTTGGAAAGGATAAATTATCTCTTTTATTTGGTGGAAAAACTTTTCTTGAAAATTTGGTGGGGAAATTAAAAGAGTTTTCGGATGATATTATAATTATCGGAAGAGAATATCCGGGGTTTCCTTATTGTAAGGATGCTTATGATATAAGGGCTTCAATAGTGGGGATTTATACGGCTCTTGAATGTGCAAAGTATGATTATGTATTTGTAGTGGCTGGTGATCTTCCCCTTCTCTCAAAAGAGCTCGTTGGATTTTTAATTGAAAACATTTCTTGTGAGTATGATATTGTCGTTCCTGTTGTAAATGGATACTATGAGCCTCTTGTTGCAATATATTCAAAAAGAACCAGGAAGCTGATAAAAGAGCGAATCATTTCGGGGAATTTCAAGGTTTCAGATGTATTTAAGGAGGTTAAGACTTTTGTTGTCAAAGAAGCTCAGATAAGAAAAATAGATAAAGAAATGCTCTCTTTTTTTAATATAAACACAGCGGACGATTACAAGTATTTAATAGAAAATTTCAAAAAAATTAAAAATTCAGAGAGATAATGGTAAGATCATCTTTTAATTTAATTTTTTGACCCCCCGTGAGAAGCTCGTACATTTTTTTAATATCATAATCGCTCTTTTTGAAATACTCTTTTATTCCTTTAACTCCTATCTCTTTTGAATCCTTTTCAAATTCTGAAAGCCCGTCTGTAAAAAGAAGAATTTTATCATTTTTTTCAACTCTTATTTTCCCATTTTTACCATCTATTTTTTCAAACATTCCGAGGAAATAGCTTCCTTCATTTAATTCCAGTATTCTTCCGTCTTTTTTAAATAATAGAGCAGGTAAATGGCCCGCATTAAAATATTCTATAAACTCTCCCTTTTTATCTATTTTAAAAATTATAAATGTTAAATACATTTCAGAGCGGGTAATTGAAAGGAGTACTTTATTTAATCTTTTTATTATAGATTTTAAATCTTTCCTCCCCCCTTTTAGAAGAGAACGAACGCTTGCCTGGGCAGAGGCCATAATAAGAGCCGCTGAAATTCCTTTTCCTGAAACATCCCCTATTGTGACATAATAATTTTTTTTATCTTCCAAAAAATCATAAAGGTCTCCTCCCACCTCATAAGACGTTAGCGTCAAAGCTTCCACCTTTATTCCTTCCCATTCAGGATTTTTATATGGAAGCATTCTGTCCTGAATTTTTTTTGCAATTGATAGCTCCTTTCTTATTCTAACTTTCTCAAGATGACTGTGATAAAGCTCAATATTGTCTAACATTATGTTTAATTGCATAAGAATTGTTTGTACAAAATCTTCCTCTTCAGGAGTAATTTCTATTCCGCCGATTTTATTGCCAATCAAAACCCCTATCCCATTTTGATTTTCTTTGCTTGATATAAAATATAATTTTGTAAAATTTGGTAAGAAAGAGTCATCAATTGGTAATATGTTGTTTTTGCAATCTTTTACTTTTTGGGAAATCAATTCTTTGATTTTTTCCTCTTTTAAATAGACTCCCCTTTTCTCAAGAATTTCAATTAACTTTTTATTCTTGGAAAAAATGATAAGTTTGTTTACTCCGAGCTGACCCATGATAAGATTTCTTACTAAAGTGACTAATACTTTTTTATCAAATGACCAGTAAGAAGCTGATGTTAAATCAAAGATGGAATCTATTTCCATCTTTTTGATAAGAAGCTTTTTGTTTAATTCTTCGACTTTTAATTTTAATCTGTCATTTTCATCTAAAATATCAAATAATTCTTTTAAATATTTTGGAAAAGGGGGTTTTATTTTTTCCCTGTTTCTTATTTTTTTTAAAAGTTTTTCTATTATTTTAACTTCTTTTTCAGTAAATAAAATTTCCATCCTTCCTTTTCCCCTATTTCCAATTCATCAACAAAATTCTTTATAATGAATAGGCCAAAACCTCCTTTCTTTTTTTCTTTCAGGATTTTATTAATATTAACTTTGATATTATTATTATCAAGAGAAAAACTTTTGCCTTTGTGTTTTAAAGTGATTGAAAGAAGGTCTTTATTGAATTTTATTTCCACAATTATAATTTTATCTTTTTTATTTTCATAGGAATGTTTTATTATATTGGTAACAGCTTCTTCTGTTGCAATGGCTATCTTCTTTCTCTCCTCTTTTTCTATATCTTCTGTTTTTAAAAAGGAGTCAAGAAAACTTAACAGCGGGGGAATGAATATTGGATTTGAATAAATAGTTATTGCGATTTCTGCCATTATTCAGAAACTTTGAATTGCGTCTTCCAAATTTTCAAAAAAGGACATTATCTTGGGAAACCCGGTAATTTCAAAGATTTCTTTAATAACCGGATTGTTTTCAATGTAAATTTTTATATCTCCTCCCTTTTCTCTGATTTCCTCAAGGTACCCTATTATTACTCCGAGTCCGATACTGGATATGTATTCAAGCTCTTTTAAATCAAGTATGATTTTGGGAGTTTCGTTTATGCACTTTTTTAACTCTTCTTCAAATTCTGGAGATGAATATGCATTCAGGCTACCGTTAAGTTTAATAATACAGATATCGCCTCTTAACTCTTTGTTTATCTTTAAATTAGTTTTATTACTCATACCCTTTCAATCCTGTTAAAGAAAAAATTAATTTCAATTTTTGCATTTTCCGGAGAATCCGAGCCATGCACAGCATTATTCTGGATGGATGATCCATAAAGCTTTCTTATTGTCCCTTCCTCTGCTTCTGCCGGATTGGTCGCTCCCATTGTTTTTCTCCAATCACTTATTGCATTTTCTTTTTCAAGGAGCAAAACAACAACGGGGCCTGATGTCATAAATTTTACGAGATCATTATAAAATGGCCTTTCTTTATGCACAATGTAAAATTCCTTTGCATCTTTTTCTCTTAAATGAAGCATTTTCATTGCTCTGATTTTAAAGCCTTTTTCTTCAATTATAGCTATTATTTTGCCTATAAGATTCTTTTTTACAGCATCAGGTTTAATAATTCCGAGAGTTTGTTCCATTTTTACCTCCATATAAAATATTTAAATTATGTTAAATTTTATTTTATTAAAAGTCAAGCTACATCCGCGTCTTTGAATTGGTATTTGTTATTTGTCATATATTTTATAGTTAAAATGAGATTTTCAAAATCCTTTTTAAATACTCAGTGTAGGAATTTTCCGGCATTCTTTTTATTATATTTTTAAAATCTTCTTTTGAAATAAAATCCTTTTTTAAAGCTATCTCCTCTATACAGCCTATCTTTAATCCCTGTCTCTTTTCAATTGTTTTTATAAACATTGAAGCTTCAACCAGATTATCATGGGTCCCGGAATCAAGCCAGGCGACTCCTCTTCCCAGAAGTTTTACCTTTAATTTCCCTTTCTTAAGATAAGCTTTGTGAACATCTGTAATTTCAAGCTCTCCTCTTTTTGATTGTTTTAAGGATTTTGCTATCTCAACAACTGTATGGTCATAAAAGTAGAGGCCTGGTATGGCATAGTTTGATTTAGGCTTTTTAGGTTTTTCCTCAATGCTTACTACATTTCCTTTATTGTCAATTTCAATAACCCCATAGCTTTCAGGATTTGATACCCAGTACCCAAAAATAAGAGCTCCTTCTTCCAATTCAGAGGCTTCCTCTAAGGTTTTTAAAAGTTCCTGACCGTAAAATATATTATCTCCCAAAATCAAGGCCACATTTTGTCCATTTATAAAATCTTCACCTATGATAAAAGCTTCCGCAATTCCATTGGGTTTTTTTTGAACTTTGTAGGTAAGAGATAAACCCAGATGTTTACCATCACCGAATAGCTCTTCATAGAAAACTATATTATGCTCATCCGAAATTATCAAAATCTCTCTTATACCTGCTTCCATAAGTGTTGAAAGAGGGTAGTAAATCATAGGTTTATCATAAACAGGAATGAGTTGCTTGCTTATTATTTTAGTTGATGGAAAAAGCCTTGTGCCTTTCCCCCCTGCTAAGATTATCCCTTTCATTGAAATCTACTTGCAGATTTTATCAAAGGTCTCTTCAGCCTCTTTTACAAGATCTTCAATTATCTTTTTGACAGGTTTTATTTCATTTATTAATCCGACACTCTGACCGGCCATAAGAGAACCATAATTTATATCCCCTTCCTGGACGGCCTTTCTCAAAGCCCCTATCCAGAAGCTTTCAACTTTATAAACTGCATCTCTTCTTGTGATTTCACCCTTTTCCAATTTTTTAAGAAGCTCCAATTGAAGTTTCCCAAATTCTTTAATTCCTTTATTATAAAGTGCTCTTACGGAAACGACGGGAAGAGCAGAGTCATATCTCGGAGTTGCGACCGCTTCTCTTGCATTTGCTCTTTTGTATCTTTCTTTGAACTTAGGATGGGCAGGGCTTTCCTCTGACATTGCAAAAATCGTACCCATTTGAACACCTGAAGCACCCATTAACAGAAGATGGGCAATCATTTTCCCGGTGGCTATCCCGCCAGCTATGAAAATGGGGATTTTTTCTGAAAAATTAAAAAGCACCTGTTGAAGAAGAACTATTGTGGAAACATGTCCTATGTGACCGCCTGCTTCACTCCCTTCCAATATTAAAGCATCTGCCCCATAATCTATCATTCTTTGAGCTATTGATTCAGTAGAAGCAAATGTCATCACTTTTGCTCCACCATCTTTGGCAATTTTTACTTCCTCTTTTCTCGGAAAACTTCCTGCGAAGACAATATAATTTACTCCCATGTCAACAGCCTTTTTAAGGTGTTCCATATAATTGGGAGCAATTACAATAAGATTAACTGCAAAATGAGCTTTTTCATCCTGAAGAATTTTTATCTCTTTTTCAAGAAGTTCGACCGGCATATTTCCTGCTGCCAAAACCCCAAATCCGCCGGCATCACTAACAGCTTTAACTAATTTTGAATCACTGATCCAGGTCATTGCACCGGAGATTATCGGAACTTCAACATTGAGGAATTCCCTTCCTCTTTTCCAGTATTTTTCATGCCTTAGTTTTATCATAAGCTATTATATCAAAAACCAGGAGCTTTTAAAATTCAGGCTTTTTTTGCTCTTATGATAATAAATCCTGCTTTTTTGTAATATCCATTGTGAGGTTTTTCCACTTTCTTAAATTTTTCAGGAGAGGATAGAAGAGTGGATACTACAGAGTGTATGTAGAAACCTTTTTTTTCAATGATATGCTTAATTGCCTCAAATGTATAGAATTTAGCATATTTATAATAGGGATGCCCCTCTCTCTTTTTTTTAAGATAAAATTTTCCCCAGCTGCTTTCGGATGGTACAAAACCTATTATTAGGTCTCCGTTTTTTCTTAAAATTTTATTTATTTCAGAAAAACTTTTCTCAAGGTTGTCCAAAAAACATAAAGTTACAATCATAATAGCGGAGTCAAAGATTTCTTCTTTAAAGGGAAGATCTTCGGCAACGCCGGTAATAACTTTTATGCCTCTTTTGGAGGCTATTTTTGCCATTTTAATGGAAGGTTCGAGTCCATATTTGATATTTAGAGGTGCGGCAAATCTTCCTGTCCCCACTCCGATTTCAATGCTGTTTCTGTTGAATATTGATTTTATCTTTTTTACAGCTTTAATTTCTGAGGCATAGATATTCTTGCCTTTCTCTTCAAACCATCTATCATAATCCTCATACTTTTCATCAAAAATTCTCCAGCTCATTTTTTGGAAAAAATATCCTTTATGGCTTTTACTACTATTTTAACATCACCCTCATCCATTGCCGGGAAAATCGGAAGGGAAAGAATCCTTCTAAAAATTGCTTCACTTACAGGAAAATCTCCCTCTTTGTATGGGTAATGTTTTTTATAATAGGAAAAAAGATGAACAGGAATAAAGTGAACAGAGGTCTGAATTTTTTTATTAAGTAATTCTTTTATTAATGAGTCTCTTTCATAATTTTTTATTTCCACAGGAAAAAGATGGTATGAAGATTTTTTCTCTTTAGAAACTGGCTTTATTACTATCTCTTCGACCTCTGACAGGTATTGGCTATAAAGTTTCGCTATCAATCTTCTCTTTCTGTTTATTTTTTCTATTCTCTTTAACTGTTCTCTACCTATTGCTGCCGCTATATCTGTCATATTGTACTTAAACCCTAAAACTTTTACATCATAGAAGGGTAAGCCTTCCTGCCTGAGTCTTGAATAGGCTTCCTTATCGATTCCATGTAAAGAATATAGTCTAAGTAAACTTTCATATTCTTCAGAATTTGAACATACGATCCCCCCCTCTCCTCCGGTCGTTATGTTTTTGTTTGAATAAAAGCTAAAAGCAACCAAATTTTTGGAGTTTCCTATTTTTTTGCCTTTATAAAACGAGCCTATTGCATGAGCTGCATCTTCTATTATTTTTAAATTGTATTTTTTCGCAATTTGGTCAATCTCATCCATATCGGCAGGTTGTCCCGCATAATGAACTGGGATTATTGCTTTTAATCTATTTCCTGTTTTTTTATTTACAGGATATTCTTCTGAAAACTCATAATCTTGCTCTATCTTTTCAACAACTTTTTCAGGGGAAATATTATAGCTTTTTTCATCAATATCAACCAAAACGGGAAATGCTCCCGATTCCACTATAGTATTTATAGTTGAAACAAAGGTAAATGGTACTGAGATAACATCATCTCCAGCTCCAATTCCAAGAGCTTTGAGTGAAATGTGGAGGGCTGCGGTTGCAGAATTTACGGCCACCGAAAATTTTGAATTTACTATTTCTGAAAACTCTTTTTCAAATTCTTTAACTTCAGGGCCTGATGTGAACCAGTTTCTTTTAAATACCCTTTTTACAGCATTAAGCTCTTCCTCTCCTATCTCAGGCTCTGAAAATGGAAGATAACCATTTTTTTTGAAAAATCCCATTATTTCTTAAGTTTTTTTCTCTTTCTTTCAACCCAACCGAGTTTATTTTCCTGTCTTGCCCTTGCTATTCCCAGTGCTCCTGAAGGAACTTCCCTTGTGATAGTAGAGCCTGCGGCTATATATGAATTTTTTCTGATTTTTAAAGGGGCAACTAATTCTGTACCCGAGCCTACAAATACATTATCTTCTATTGTCGTGGGGTTTTTGTTTACTCCATCATAATTGCATGTAATTGTACCTGCCCCTATATTAACATTTTTCCCTACAGTCGCATCTCCAACATAACTTAAGTGCATAGCTTTGGAACCCTTACCAAAGACTGTATTCTTCATTTCGACAAAATCACCTGTTTTCGCGCCCTCTTTTATTATTGTATTTTGTCTTAATCTTGAGTATGGTCCCACGCTTGTATTGTTTTCCAGTGTTGAATCAACTATATGAGTAAATGGAAGAACTACTGAATTTTTGCCAATGTTCACATTGTCAAGATATGTGAAAGGATGAATGATAGCTCCCTTTTTGATTTTAGTCTTTCCCTTTATTATTGTATTCTGATGGATTATAGCACCTTTTTCTATTGAAACTTCCCAGTCTATTAAAATATTATTAAAAGATGGGAAAATGACTCCATTGTAATAATGCCTATAAAGATTAAGTTTATACAAAAAGGAGATAATCTCAGGTTCTATATTTGTAAATGAAATAAACTCTTTGTTATCCATTTCATAAAATTTGATGTTTTTTTCAATATAAGTATTGGATAGTTCAAGAGATAGATTTCCAGCCTCTTTTTTTAGACTTTTTTTGTATGTGCTTCCCTTCAAATATAGGCCTATAATTTCCCCATTGTTAACAAAGGCTTTTTCTTTTTTGCTTTGTTTTTCTAAAATTGCGAGATGGATGTATTCGGTTATTACAAAGTAAAAGTCACTATCAATTATTTTTTCTATATCATCCCCATTGAGTACTGAAAAACCGATTTTTTCAAAAATCTCCTTTAAAGTTAAATTTTGCTGGAATAATAAAAGATCATTTAAAAAAATCAAATTAGTTTTCTTTTTCATCTTCCTCTGTTATCTCTTTTTTTACAAGTTCTTTAAATTCCTTGTTTTCATAGAGGGGTGAGAAGTCAGGGTTTGTTGAAGCATAGATTTTATAAACAATGTTTTCTTTTATAGCTTCTTTTAGTTTTTTTATTGCTTTGGCCTCATCATTTTTTAGGGCATAAATATTTGCTAATAAATAGCTAATTCTTCCTTTGTGGTTTTTGTCAAGTTTAAGGGCTTTCGAAAGATTTTCCTCTGCAGCATCAAGCTCTTCTCTGTTTAGCAAATAAATTGCATAATTAATATAATCCTCTGCTGTTTTTAACTCTGGTTGGGGGGGATTTAATCTGTTTTCACACAATCTCAGGTAAACCTTCGCTTTTTTTATAAGTTCTTTCTCTTCTTCTTCCGAAGAAATAATTTTTTCCAGAATCTTTTTAGCTTCTTTGAATTCCTCTTTGAAAAAATGGTTCAATGCTTTTTCATAGTCCTTTAAAAGTTTTTTGTATCTTTTCTCTCCTTTAAGTATAACTTCCGGCATTCATTACCTCCCTGAATTAAATATTTTAAGAGCTAATAATATATTAAAACAGAGATTTGTTCAAGAGAAAACATTGTTTCCATCTGTGTTTTTCTTATAAAAAGAAAGCATCTTTTACAACTATTCGCAGGGAAAAACATAAAAAAAACTAAAATTAAATAAAACCAATATAATAAATTAAAATAAATGAAAATATATTAAATTATATGGATTTGACAATAGAAAATCTTTTTGTTATTATTAGCAACTAAACAATATGATTGATAAAGGAGGTGGATAATGAAATTATCACCATTGTACGACAGAGTGGTATTAAAAAGAATTGAAGAGAAAGAGGTAAAAAAAGGTTCTATTATTATTCCTGATACTGCAAAAGAAAAGCCTCAGAAGGCTGAAGTTGTAGCCGTTGGGCCCGGTAAAGTTACTGAGGATGGAAAAACAATACCATTGACAGTTAAGGTGGGAGATAAGGTTCTTATCGGAAAGTATGCTGGTAATGAAATCAAGATTGATGATGAAGAGTTTGTAATTGCCAGAGAGGATGAAATTCTGGCTAAAATTGAAGAATAATTAAAAGGAGGTGTCAAGATGGCAAAAAGAATAGTATTAGGAGATGAAGCAAGAGCTAAAATTTTAAAAGGGGTTGAGACCTTATCAGCTGCTGTTAAGGCAACATTGGGTCCTAAGGGGAGAAATGTTGTTATTGAGAAAAAATTCGGTTCGCCCACTATTACAAAGGATGGTGTGACTGTTGCAAAGGAAATAGAGCTGAAGGATCCTCTTGAGAATATTGGTGCTCAACTTGTTAAGGAAGTTGCTTCCAAAACTTCTGATGTTGCCGGTGATGGAACCACCACAGCAACTGTTTTAGCTGAGAAAATTTACAGAGAAGGATTAAAGTATATAAGCTCAGGTGCTAATGCAACTCTTGTTAAAAAGGGAATTGATAAGGCTGTTGAAGTGGTGGTTGATGAGCTTAATAAAATTAAGAAGGATGTTAAAGGTGATATGATTGTTCAGGTGGGAGCAATCTCCGCCAATAATGATATAGAGATTGGAAAGATAATTGCCGAAGCAATGGAAAAGGTTGGTAAGGATGGTGTTATTACTGTTGAAGAGGCAAAATCCCTTGATACAACTCTTGAGTTTGTTGAAGGTATGCAGTTTGACAGAGGATATCTTTCTCCGTATTTTATAACTGATCCTGATAGAATGGAAGCAGTATTGGAAAATCCTTTGATCTTAATCCATGAAAAGAAGATTTCTTCTTTAAGAGATATGCTTCCTCTCTTGGAGCAAGTTGCTAAGACAGGAAAACCTCTCTTGATTATTGCAGAAGATGTTGAAGGCGAAGCTCTTGCAACATTGGTTGTTAACAAATTAAGAGGAACTTTAAATGTAGCTGCTGTGAAAGCTCCCGGATTTGGTGAAAGAAGAAAGGCTATGCTTGAAGATATTGCAATTCTTACAGGAGGAAAGGTTATTTCCGAGGATATCGGAGTCAAACTTGAGAGCGTAACCCTTGACTGGCTCGGTCAGGCAAAGAAGGTTGTAATAGACAAAGAAAACACCACTATAATTGAAGGAGCCGGAAAGGATGAGGATATCAAGGCAAGAATCAAACAGATTAGAACTCAGATAGAGGAAACCACTTCTGATTATGATAGGGAAAAACTTCAGGAAAGACTTGCTAAGCTTGCCGGTGGAGTTGCAGTAATTAAGGTTGGAGCTGCAACTGAAACAGAGCTCAAAGAGAAAAAGGCAAGAGTTGAAGATGCTATGCATGCAACAAAAGCTGCTGTGGAAGAGGGGATTGTTCCCGGTGGAGGAGTTGCACTCTTAAGAGCTGGTAAGGCTCTTGATAATCTCAAACTGGAAGGAGATATGAATCTTGGTGTGCAGATAATTAAAGAAGCTATAAAAGAACCTCTTAAGATGATTGCTAACAATGCTGGTTATGAAGGTAGCCTGGTTGCCGAGAAAGTGAAAGAAATGAAAACAGAAGAGGGTTTTGATGCTCTTAATGAGAGGTATGTGAATATGCTTGAAGCCGGAATTATTGATCCTACGAAGGTTGCAAGATCTGCTTTGCAGAATGCAGCATCAGTTGCTTCACTTCTTTTGACAACAGAGGCTATTGTTGTTGAACTTCCAGAGGAAAAGCCGGCACCGGCAGCAGGTAATCCTCCTATGGATATGTACTAAAAAGAAGCTGAAAATAGATGAAAGCGGGATTGGATTTCCAATCCCGCTTTTTTTTTATCATTTCTTTCACTTAAGAAATCTCCGGAAAAGGAGAGTCCTTCTTCCCCCTCCCTCTTTTATATAACCTTTGACCAAATTAATAGCACACCTCTTAACTTAAAGAAGTATAAAAAACCATACCAACTTTTGATTCTTCTTAGATTCACTAAAATTAAGGGGTTTTTATAGTTATGTATTTATTTGTGTTTTGAGACTGGACAAAAATGTTCAAAAGTTGAACAAATTATTTGATGTTTTTCTATTGTGGGTGTATAATATTTAATGTTAGTTTTAAATGTTTTAATTCCCGGTAAAGAAAAAAGTAAATTTTTTATAAAAGATGGTACAATAACAGTTGGTTCATTAGATGATGTTGATGTTTGTATAAAGGATAGTACAGTCTCAAGAAAACATTGTTTATTGGAAGGGCATGAAAATAGATGGATTTTAAGGGATCTTGGAAGTAAAAATGGAATTATTATTGAAGGTGAAAAGGTTAAGGAATTTGAAATAAAAGATGATGTAAGCTTTTTTTTAGGGAGAGTTAGTATTTCTGCGGAAGTTATTCCAGATAGTGACGGACTCTGGGGAGATGGGAAAAAAGTTATAAAGGTTCCTTCGCAAAAGGTGGAAAAGACAGAAGAGATTTTTTTTGGTCCTGAACTTTCTTTACTCTATTTTATAAAAGGATTATCAGAAGAAAACTCCTATCAATTTTTTGAGACAATAAACAAATATCTTTTTGAATGTTCAGAACTTTTAATAGGTGAAAAAAAGGATGGTAATAAAAATTCTGATGAGATTCCCGTAATTTATCTGGAGGGGAATGAAAAAACTCTCCTGCAGGATTTTTTAGAGATTCCTCAGTTTAGCAATGATTTATTTTATTTGGATAATGGAAAATATTTTCTTGTTGGAAGGGGAAAGTGCAGAGTTAATCAAAATATTTTCAACAGGATTATCTCTATTTACGAAAAAAATTTTGTATGTGAGAAAGAGAAAGTTGAAAGAAAAGATAATAAAAAGGAATGTGAGAGGAAGTTCAGAGATAGATTCCACTTTGTTTCAAAGAAAATGAAATCATTATTGGAAAGAGTTGAGAGAATCTCTAAGACAGATATTAGTGTTCTGATTTTAGGTGAATCAGGGGTTGGAAAGGAGCTTCTTGCAAGCTTTATCCATGAAAATAGCAAAAGAAAAAATGCTCCCTTTATTGCAATAAATTGTGCTGCTGTTCCGGACACATTAATTGAGGCAGAGCTTTTTGGGGTTGAGAAAGGAGCTGCAACTGATACAAAGGAGAGACCGGGAAAATTTGAAATGGCTGATGGTGGAACTCTTTTTTTGGATGAAATAAGTAATACATCTTTATCTTTGCAGGCAAAGCTTTTGAGGGCAATTCAATTTAAGGAATTTTATAGAGTTGGTGGCACTGATTTAAAAAAAGTGGATGTTAGGATAATTGTGGCCACAAATAAAGATTTGTCCGAACTTATGGATAGAGGAGAGTTTAGAAGAGATCTTTATTATCGTCTTGCGGTTGATGAAATATATATTCCTCCTTTAAGGGAGAGGAGAGAGGATATTCCTGAACTTATAGATTTTTTTATTAAAAAATTTTCCTTGAAGTATCAAAAACATATTCAAAGAATAAGTGCGAGAGCTTTACAGATTTTAATGGCTTATGATTTTCCGGGAAATGTCAGGGAATTGGAGAACGAGATAGAAAGGGCTGTTGCACTTGTTGATGATGGAGATATTATAAGAGAAGCCCATCTTTCGGATAGGATTAAAAATAAAAATAAGTATTATTTTGGTGGAATTAATGATTATTCGGAAGAATGGGAATTGGCGAAAGTTGTGGAAGATATTGAGAAAAATCTAATTATCAGAGCTTTGAATGAATTTAAGAATAAAAAAGAGGTTGCCAGAGCTTTAAAAATATCGAGAACCACTCTTGATGCAAAAATAAAAAAGTATGGGATAGGAGTTTAAAATGAGGATATTGCTGTGGAAAGTCAACAGGCTAAAGTATAACAAAGCAAAGAAAACACTGGAGAAAGATTTTTCCAATTATGTTGATGAGCTTAATTTAAAAGGTGAAGCTATACTTACCTTTATCAATGTTGAAAAAGAGGATGAGGAAAACCTGGATTCAAAAGTAACAAAATTGATAAAAAACATAAAATGGTTTGCAAAAAAGAATCAGGTAAAAAAAGTTATACTCCACTCCTTTGCCCACCTTTCGGAGAGTAAAGCATCTCCTGAGAATGCTAAATATGTGCTTGATAAAGCGGAGGAAAGATTAAAAAGTGTTGATTATGAAGTGATTCAAACACCTTTTGGTTATCTTCTTGATTTTGAGTTATTTTCCAGAGGGGAGCCATTAACCCGCTTTTTTAAGGAGTTTTAGCTTAAATATTGACAAAACTTTAAAATACTATTATTTTAAAGAATGAAGAAGTGCCCATCTTGTAAAAAGGAAGTGGATGATAATGCTCAAGTATGTCCCCAATGTGGTTATAGTTTTATAAGTGATGAGCCAACTTTTGTTAATTTCAGTGATATATATTTTCCTGAGCTTGATATTATAAAGGAGAAATTATCCAATAAATATAGGGTAATAGGGCTGATTGGAAGAGGGGGATTTTCTACTGTCTTAAAATTAAAAGATACGGTACTTGATAGAATTTGTGCTTTGAAAATTCTTTCAAGGGAATTAATCCTTGATCCGGAGATGTTGGAAAGGTTTAAAAGAGAAGCAAGGCTTTATGCAAAACTTGATCATCCTAATATTGTTCAGGTTTATGATGTTGGTTTTTACAAGAATGTTGCATACATAATAATGAAATACATTGATGGAATAACATTAAAGGAATTGATAAAGGAGAGAGCCCCTCTTACGCTTGATGAGATATTAAGAATTTCGGAGGATATTGCCTCAGTGCTTGAATACATGCATTCTAAAGGAATTATTCACAGGGATATAAAACCTGCAAATATTATGATCCAGAAATCTGACGGACGGGCAATTCTTACTGATTTTGGATTGGCAAAAAATCTCGAGACCACAAAGTTTACCGCTACGGGAAAAATCATGGGTAGTCCCCATTACCTTGCTCCGGAACAGGCTAAGGGAGAAAAGGTTGATGAAAGAACTGATATCTATTCTCTTGGTATAACAATGTTTGAAATGGCAACAGGAAAATTGCCATTTGAAGGGGAAACTGCTGTACAGATTGTTTTAAAACATATAAGGGAAGATCTTCCAAGGCCATCGGAGTTTAATAAGGATATTAATCCTGCTCTCGAAAATATTATTTTAAAAGCTACAAAGAGAACACCTGAAGAGAGATTTTCTTCTGTTAAAGAGTTTAAAGAAGCTTTAAAGAAAGTAAATGGTGATGAAACCCTTTACATCGAAACAGAGGGAAAAGGAAAAGCAGGTTTTTTTAAATATTTTTTTATTCTATTGGTTTTAGTTGGACTTTTAGGAGTATTTTCTTATAAAACCGGTTATTTTAAATCCTTTTTTAACAAAAAAGTTGAGCAAAGTGAAATTAAGCGGTCAGAAAAAGGTTTTGTAAAATCTCTTGAGAAAAAAAGTGAAAGTATAAAAGTAGAAAAAAGTAAAACACCTTCCCATCTTCCCAATCCTTCTGAAAAAGTTTCAGAAAAAGTCGCTGACAAGAGTAAAACCCTTGAGCAAGAAAAACAAAAAGCTGTTAATCAAAATATTGTAAATAAGAAGGAAAAACCGAAGCCAATAATAGTTTCCAAACCAAACCTTTTCTCTGTTAGGTTTTCCAGTAATGTTAAAACAAAGCTCTATATAGATGACAGATTCTATGGTGTAATTCCTCCTTCAAAAAATGTAAAATTGAAAAAGGGTAAGCATAAGGTTATGTATCTGAGAGAAACACCTAAGGGTATTAAGAGTTTTGTAAAGGAAATAGTTGTTAATGAAAAGACTAAGAGTGTTAATCAGATTTTCAATGTAGATGCGATTATAAAGAAAATAGTGGCCGTTCCATGGGCAAAAGTTTATATAGACGGAAAACTTAAAGACATTACTCCGATTTTTAATATTAAACTAAAAGAAGGATACCATACTATTATCTTTAAGCATCCGGAGTTTAAAGATTTGTCAAAAAGGATTTATGTTGCCGGTGGGGAGTCAATAGATAAAGTTTTTGTGAATTTGAATTTAGAATCACGGAAAATTGTGAAAAAAAAGGTGAAAGCCATAGTTAACAATTATAAAGTTAATTTAATTTATGTTTTCCCATGGGGAGATGTTTATTTTGACGGCAAAAAACTTGGCACAAGTCCCATAAATCAGTTTAGCGTAAGAGGAGGGGAACACATTATTAAAGTTAAACATCCAAAGTATGGTATTTTGGAAAAAACAATAAATATAAAGAAAGATATTAGAAAGATTTCTATAAATCTTCAAACAAAGGTGGTGAAGATTGAGGAGGAGTAATTATGAAAAAGAGTATAACTATATTAACTATAATTATTTTTATTTTAAGTAGTTCTTTTTTATCATTTGCTCAGCAGGATTCAACCGTCGAAAAGCTGTTGGAAGAGGGGAAAAAGGCTTATATAAATGGAGATTTCAAGGAAGCCATAAACAAACTCACTCTTGCTATTACTATAATTAAAAATAAAAGGGATTTGATAGATGCGTATCTTACCCTTTCCTTAACATATTTTACAATTGGTGATAATAAAAAAGCCGAAGAAAACATAATTAAGATTTTAAAAATTAAACCATCTCTATCATTAAATCCTGATATTTATAGCCCGAAATTCATTGTGTTTGTTGAGGATATTAAAAATAAGAATATGTTAAATGTAAATATCAGGGTTGACAATAAAGCAAAACTTTATGTTGATGAGCTTTTTTATGGAGAAAACACTGAGTTTAATATTAAGCTTTTAAAAGGGGAGCATATTATCAAGGTGGAGCAAAAAGGATTTAAAGTTTTTGAAAAAAAGGTTATTGTAAATGAGAATAATAGGAATTTTACTATTAACCTTGAGAAAATAGTCCCTGTCCAGAAAATAGAAAAAAAGCCTCAGATGAAGAAAGAACCTCGGGCAAAAGAGGGCACTGTTTTAAAAGAAAAAAAAGAAAAGAAAAAAGGTGGCTCCAAATTTGTTTATTATTTGGGAGGAATCCTTGCGGGAGGGGTTCTGGCAGCTGCCATTCTTTCAAAAAAGAGTGAATCTTCTCAGCCTACGGTTTTAAAAATTACCTCAGAACCTTCCGAAGCCGATGTTTTTATTGATGGGCAGAGCACAGGTAAGTTAACCCCCTGTGAAATAACAAATATTACTCCCGGAACTCATGTTATAGAGGTAGTAAAAGAATTTTACGGAGCTTTGAAAAAGGAGGTAAATGTGGTAGAGGGTCAGACCACTTCATTCTTTGCAAAACTTTCTCCCTTTAAGTATGAGTTTGTAAAAAAGTGGGGTAGATATGGAACAGGCAATCTTGAATTTAACTATCCTGTGTCTTTAACTCTGTTTGATAATGATAACAGGCTTCTTATTATGGATTCGGGAAATCATGTCGCTAAAGTTTACTCTTCAAAAGGAGTTTTTGTGAGAAAGGTGCCCATCGGCAAAGAGCTTTTTACGCCGGTTGATGGGATAGTTTTGGATTCAAGGGAGACCTTTATTGTTGATATAGGAGCTGACGGTTTTTTTAAGCTTGACTCTTCCGGTAATCTAACCATGTTTAAAGGAGGGGAGGGTACGGCAAACGGAAAGTTTAATGATCCTTTTGGAATAGCCCTTGGACCGGATGGTAAGATTTTTATAGTGGATTCAAAAAATCATAGGGTCCAGGTATTTGATACGAGAGGTGGTTTTATTAAAAAGTGGGGAGAGCAGGGAACAGGCAATGCTCAGTTCTCCTATCCTTTTGGTATTGCTATAAATAAGGATAAAGAGTGGGTTTATGTGACAGATATAGGAACCCACAAAGTGGCTGTTTTTGATCTTGATGGCAATTTTAAGTTTAAGTGGGGGAGCAAGGGAAGTGGTGATACAAATTTTGATACTCCTACGGGAATAGCTGTGGACAAAAGAGGTTATGTATATGTTGTTGATTTGAATAATTTTAGAGTTGCAAAATTTACGGCTGATGGTAAGTTTATTGTTAATATTACAAAGGGAAGAGGTAGCGCTAATGGTAAGCTGAATAATCCTTATGGAGTGGCTGTTGCGGAGGATGGTACTGTTTATGTGGCTGATACTGAAAACCATAGGATTCAGGTGTTTAAACTAACGGATACAACTGTATCTCAGGGCGAAGCTATTATAAGTGTTTCAAATAAAGGAGCGTTTGGTTCAAATTCTTTTAAAAACAGAGGGAGAAAAAGCCTTTTAAGGAATTTTAAAGGAGTTGGGAGAAAGGATATCAAATTGAAGAAAAATAAGAGGTACAAAAAATGAAACTTTCCAATCTTCTTATAGGGATAGGGATTGTTTTGATTTTGTTCGGACTTTTTACAAAGTTGTTCCATATCAGGTTTTTCCATTTGCCTGGAGACATTGTTATTAAGAAAGATAATTTTACCTTTTATCTTCCTATTACAACTTCTATTTTATTAAGCTTACTTATATCTTTTGTTTTTTATATTTTGTCTAAATTCAAATAGAATTATTCTTTCAGCAATTCAAAGTATGCTTTCGGATGATCACATGCAGGACATTTCTCCGGAGGTTCTTCCCCCTCAAAGATAAATCCGCAGTTTGTACATCTCCAGAGTACGGGCTTTTCTCTCTTGAACATTTTACCTTCTTTTATCTCTTTTAAAAATCCTAAGAATCTTTCTTCATGGTGTTTTTCCGCTATTGCTATGGATCTTAGAACAGCTGCTATTTCATTAAATCCTTCCTCTTCCGCCACTCTGGCAAATTCAGGATACATCTGTGTATGCTCGTAGTTTTCTCCCTCTGCCGCAGCTTTTAAATTTTCTTCTGTAGTACCTATTTTCCCGGCAGGATAACTTGCTGTTATTTCAACTTCCCCTCCTTCCAGGAATTTAAACAATCTTTTTGCATGTTCCTTTTCCTGAAGTGCAATCTCTTCAAACACTTTTGACACTTTTACATAGCCATCTTTTTTAGCCTGTTTTGCAAAATAATCATATCTGTTTCTTGCCTGCGATTCTCCTGCAAAGGCTATTAATAGATTCCTTTCTGTTTTTGTTCCTTTTAGACTTTTCATTTTTACCTCCAAAAAACTTATACTTTAAATTAGCATAAAAATGAATATAAAGCTACTTTTTGGAGAAAACCCAAAAACTCGAGTAAGCAAGGAATGAAGCAAGAACTTGTTTTAACTTTTCTAATTTTTACCAAAATTTCAAATTTTTTTATACAGGGAAATTAATATTTGCCACAGGTGTACAGTATTGCTAAAATAGTAAAGAAAATTGCAAAAACTCTTGATAAACAATGTTTATTTGACAAAGTTCTAACAATTAACTATTATAAAATATTTATTATCGGGGGACAAACAATGCTTGAGAAACTAAGGGAGAGTATTGAAAAAAGATTGATGGAAAAAGGGGTCTCTCTTATAATGCTGTTTGATGAAAACGGTCACATAAAATGGCATAGCGGAAGGAAGATAAGGGGAAACAGTGTAAAAGAGGGAAACGGGTTTTCAAAGACAGCATGCATGAAGGCATTGGATAATAAAGCTATGGTTGAATTAAAGAATGATGTTATAAAACTCTCGGGAGATGGTTTATCAGAGACAGCAATCCGAATACACATAAAAAGTATCATTATTCTCCCTATTGATAAAGGGAATTATTTTTATGTTGATTCCGCAAAAAAAGAGTTTTCCCGTGAGGATATGATTTCAATAATGGAGAGTTGCTATTATTTAAGAGAGTGTATAAGAGAGAGTGAGAAGTATTATAGGAGGAAGTTGGAAGAGCTTAAGACCATTGATGGTAGGATAAAGGATAAAGTGATAAAGTATGCGACAAGAACAAATGAACCTGTACTGATAACAGGAGAGACCGGATGCGGGAAGAATTACATAGCTGAGCTAATACATAAACTTTCGGGAAGAATGGGTGGATTTATTCATGTAAATGTTACAACAATACCGGATAATTTGTTTGAAAGTGAGTTTTTTGGATACAGAAAGGGTGCATTTACAGGTGCGGAAAAGGATAAGGTAGGTTATCTTGAGGAGGCGGAAGGAGGGACACTGTTTTTGGATGAGATAGCTGAGCTGCCATTTAATGCGCAGGCAAAATTGCTTAAGGTAGTTGAGAGAGGGAAGTATAACAGACTTGGAGATTCACAAGAAAGAAAATGTGATGTAAGGTTTATATTCGCAACAAGCAGGGATTTAATAAGAGAAATGGAAGAGAAAAGATTTAGAAAGGACTTGTATTACAGGATATCGACCTTTATAATAGAGCTAAAGCCATTGAGGGAGGATAAAGAGAGGCTAAAAAGGTTGATAGGTGAGTACGGATATTTACTAAGGGGGAAGAGGCTGAATGAGGAAGGGATAAAGGTTTTACTGGAACATGAGTGGATGGGGAATATAAGGGAGCTTATACAGGTACTGAAAAGGGCAAGTGTTGAGCTTGATGAGGAAGAGATAGGGAATGAGATAGAGGAGTGTTTATGGAATCATATAAATGGAGAGAGGAAATCAGAGAAGGGAGAAGATAATAAGACGAGCGA
>JAMOVU010000166.1 GCA_027067555.1 Candidatus Aminicenantota bacterium
GGGAAACAACTATGGATCCTTATAAGAGGAGGCTCAAAAGAGTAACAATGGAAGATGCTCTTGCTGCTGATAACCTCTTTTCAATCCTGATGGGAAATAATGTTGTACCAAGAAGGAGCTTTATAGAAGAAAACGCTCTTGAAGTGAAAAATCTTGATATTTAAGGAGAGTAAGAATGGAGAATAAACTTTTCTTTGATAAGAATATTGAAGTCGTAAATATAGAGGATGAGGTAAAAGATTCGTATCTAAGCTATGCAATGAGTGTCATCATAGGAAGAGCCATTCCGGATGTGAGGGATGGCCTCAAGCCTGTACACAGAAGAATAATTTATGCAATGCACCAACTTGGGAACACTCATTCTTCTCCTTATAAAAAGTCGGCAAGAATAGCTGGAGATGTTATAGGTAAGTACCACCCACATGGAGAGTCAGCAGTTTATGATTCAATAGTAAGAATGGCTCAGGACTTTTCTTTGAGATATCCACTTATAGATGGACAGGGAAACTTTGGTTCGATAGATGGTGATCCTCCGGCAGCTATGAGATACACAGAAGTTAGAATGTCTAAAATTGCGGAGGAGATGCTGAGGGATATAGACAAAGATACTGTTGATTTTGTCCCTAATTATGATAATACATTAGAGGAGCCTACTATTTTACCGGCAAGAATTCCTAATCTTTTGATTAATGGAAGTTCGGGAATAGCTGTTGGTATGGCAACAAACATTCCTCCGCACAATTTGGTGGAGATAATTGATAGTGTTATTTATTTGATAGATAATAGAGAGGCGACGGTGGACGATCTGTTGAAAATCGTAAAGGGCCCGGATTTTCCCACAGCAGCAATAGGGTACAAAAGCGAAGATTTAATAAAAGCTTATAAAACAGGAAAAGGAAAGATTTTGTTAAGAGCGAGGGCTGTTATTGAGACAGACAAGAAAGGAAGTAAGAAGATTGTTATAACAGAACTTCCATATACAGTAAACAAGGCAAAGCTTCTTGAGAAAATAGCGCATCTGGTAAACACAAAAAAAGTTGAAGGAATATCAGGTCTTAGGGATGAAAGCGATAAGGATGGTTTGAGAGTGGTAATAGAAATAAAAAGGGATGCTATCCCTCAGACGATTCTGAATAATCTTTACAAACACACGCAGTTAGAGCTTAGCTTTGGAATAATTTTTCTCGCAATTGTTAATGGAAGACCAAAACAGCTGAATCTTCTTGAAATGTTAAAGCTTTTCATTTCCCATAGAAGAGAAATAGTTCTACGCAGAAGTAAATTTGAATTAGCGAAAGCTGAAAGAAGGGCTCATATTCTTGAAGGATTAAAAATAGCCCTCGCTAACATTGACGAAGTTGTGGCTATTATAAAAGCGTCAAAAGATGTTAAAACAGCAAATAAAAGGTTAAGAGAGAGATTTGATCTTTCTGAGATTCAGGCAAAGGCGATTTTGGATATGCAACTTCAGAGACTTACAAGTCTTGAGCAGGAAAAAATAGATAATGAATATCTTGAGCTTATAAAAAAGATAGCTTATCTGAAGGAGCTAATATTTAACCCCAAGATGATAGATCAGGTAATTAAGGATGAACTTACAGAAATAAGGGAGAAGTATGGAGATGAGAGAAGGACAGAGATAATTCTTGGTGATGTAGGAGAATTTTCATGGGAGGATTTTGTAAAAGAGGAGGAATTTGTAATAGTTTACACTGAGTCAGGCTATATTAAAAGAACTCCTGCTTCAGCTTACAAGCAGAGAAGAAGAGCTGGTCAGGGGCAGAGAGGAATTGAGGTAAAAGAGGAGGATGCTGTGAAAGACCTCTTTTCAGCCTCTTCTCACGATTATCTTATAATTATAACAAACAAAGGGAGAGCTTATTGGTTAAGAACTATAGATATTCCGGAAACAGGTCTTACTGCGAAGGGAAGGCCTCTTGTTAATTTTATAAACATACAGGAGGGAGAGCAGGTAGCTTCTATTATTGGAGTCAGGGATTTTAAAGAAGATAAAAGTCTATTTTTTATAACCAAAAAAGGGAGAGTCAAGAGAACAGCATTAAGGGATTTTTCAAACCCAAGAGTGACGGGAATAGTAGCAGCCTCTCTAAATGAAGGGGATGAGATAATAGATGTTTTTCTTGTGGGAGAGAGTACAGAAGTTATCCTTTATACCTCTTTGGGAAGAGTCTTGAGGTTTAAAATAAATGAGGTAAGAGAAATGGGAAGAGCTGCTGCCGGGGTTATAGGAATAAGGCTTGCCGAAGGAGATTATGTAGTAGGGGGGAGAGTTGTTAGAGACAATGCTTTTCTGTTTCTTTTATCGGAGAGAGGATATGGAAAAAAGACTAAGTTGGAACTATTTAGGGGTTACTCAAGAGGCTCCAAAGGTGTTCTGGGAATGAGGATAACAGAGAAAACAGGTAAAATTACAGCAGGAGAGGTGGTTAATGAAGATGATTCGATAATAGTAATTACGGAGAAGGGACAATCATTGAGAGTAAATCTTTCTGAGGTTAGAGCTCTCGGGAGAGTTACTCAGGGAGTTAGAATAATAAGATTAAAAAAGGAGGATGTAACAAAATCCATAGCAATAATAAGGAGTTAAAAGGAGAGAAAAATGAGAAAAATTGAGATTCCTAAAAAAACTTTAGTCGACAATTTTATTGAGTCTGTTGACAGACTTAACAAGGAAAAGCACATCTTAAGGAAGAAAAACAAGAAGTATGAGGCGATTTCCACAAGGGAATTCAGAAGAGATGTGATAAGAGCGGCTCTCGGTTTAAAGCAAATAGGTATTAAGATTGGAGACAGGGTAAACATTATGGCAGAAACAAGCTATGAGTGGCTTGTGTCAGATTTGGCGATTCTTTCAGTAGGTGCTGTTACTGTCCCGATTTATCCCACTCTTCCGGCAGAGCAGGCTCTTTATATTATGAATGATTCTGAGAGCAAAGCCATTTTATTTTCCACAAAAGCGCAATGGGAAAAAATTAGATCTGTTAAAGATGAGATTAAGAACATAAAGCACTATATAATCTTTCAGGAGAACTCTCCGGCAGAGGAGGTCCTTACTCTTGAAAGTTTGAAAGAAATTGGTGGGGAACTGCCTGAGGAAGATTATTATGAGATGATAAAAGTTATAGACAGTGATGATCTTGCTACAATAATATACACTTCAGGGACCACAGGAATTCCAAAAGGTGCAATGCTAACACATTTTAATATTTTTTCGAATGTTTACACGGTTTTGCAGATTTTGGATATTAATGAAAAGGACACGGTTTTTTCCTTTCTTCCCCTTTCCCATGTTTTAGAAAGAATGGTTACACAGGTTTATATCAGAGCGGGTGCAACTATTGCCTATGCTGAAAGCATAGAAAAAGTTGCAAAAAATATACCCGAGGTAAGACCGACATTAATGGTTTCTGTGCCGAGGCTTTTTGAGAGGATTTACACAAGGATAGTAGATAAAGCTCTTTCAGGACCTCCGTTGAAGAAAAAGATTTTTCAGTGGGCAATGAGAGTTGGAGAGAAAAAGGTGAAGGTGGATGTAGAAAGGAAGAAATATTCATACAAGTACAATTTTCAATACAAACTTGCAGATAAACTTGTTTTTAGCAAGATAAAAAACGCTCTTGGAGGTAGGTTTAGATTCTTTATCTCAGGAGGCGCTGCTTTACCCAAAAAAGTGGGTGAATTTTTCGCAATGATAGGAGCTCCTATTTTAGAAGGTTATGGGCTTACGGAAACATCTCCTGTTATAGCTGTGAATACCCTTGATGATTTTAAGGTGGGAACGGTTGGTAAACCTTTACCAAATGTAGAGGTGAAAATAGCGGAAGATGGGGAAATTCTTTCAAGAGGTCCGCATATTATGAAAGGGTATTATAAAAAAGAGGAAGAAACGAAAGAGGTTTTGGATGAGGATGGCTGGTTTAAGACAGGAGATATAGGTTATATTGATGAAGATGGTTTCCTTGTTATAACAGATAGAAAAAAAGCAATAATAGTTACTCTTGGTGGGAAGAATGTTGCTCCTCAGCCAATAGAAAACAGAATAAAACAGAGCCCTTACATCTCTAATGTTGTTGTCATAGGAAATGAAAGAAAATACTTATCCGCTCTTATAATTCCTGATTTTGATAAGATTAAGGATGTTTCTTCTAAAATAGGGAAAAAGTTTGAAAGTAAGGAGGACTTTGTTAAAGATAAAGAAGTAGAAAAGTTTTTCCTTAGAGAAGTCAAAAGGATGGTTCCTGATCTTGCTGATTTTGAGGTTATTAAAAGAGTTGCTCTTTTGAAAGATGATTTTTCGATAGAAGGAGGAGAGCTTACCCCTACTTTGAAAGTTAAAAGAACTTTCGTGGAGAAAAAGTATAAAAAAATTATAGATTCTCTTTACTAAATTTTTTTCGGAAGGATTATCTCTATTTTTGCTTTGTCTTTGGTTATAGTAGTTTCAATAGTACCGTAAATTTCAAAAAATACTAAAAAGTCGAGGAAAGTTTTCTTGAAAGATAGTTCATCAATCTCTTTTTCAGTGGTGATTTTTATTGTTATTTTTATAGAATCTTTTAAATCTTCGGTCTTTATATCCACTTTTGTGGGCTCAAATTTTAATATGTTTTGGAGGAATTGAAAAAATACTTTTCTATATCTTTCGATGTTTCCTGTTAAGGAGATTCTTTTATCACTACTATAATTTAAGAAAGGATATCTTTCGTTTGCTTCAAGAAAAATTTTTGCTAGCTCGAAACTTTCCTTTGTCTGCTCTGTTGAAGCGGCAATAAGCTTTTCGAGTTTTTCTTTTATATTGAAAATTTTTTCTACATTTTTTGATAAATTTTCTCTTATTTTTGTTTTTAAAGATTTATCATGGGCAAGAAGCTGGAGATAACCGATTATTGTTGTTAGAGGATTGTTAATTTCGTGGGCGATTCCAATGATTGCGTTGTGTGATGAAATATTTTTCTGTGCTTCAAACAGGCTTCTTTTCATCTGGGTTAGGAGTTTTATCTTTTCCGATGTTTTTATATTTTCCTGGATTTCTTTTTTATTTTTTATTTTTTGAAGAAGCTCATTTAAGTTTTTATCAAGACTTTCTTTTTCTTTATGTAAAGAGATAAGCAGCTTTTCGAGTCTTTTATAGAGGGGAAGAAAGGTTGAAAATTTTCCTTTTGAAAAAATAAATTGTTTTTGAGGATAAAGAAAGGAGAATATAAAAGAGGAGAGAAAGATAAAAAGGAGATAGACAATCAAAAGTCTGTAAGGGATGGGAGAAGAAAGAAATAAAGGTGTTAGTTTTTTGCAGACAAAAATTTCCCCCCAGACATGATTTGAGTAGATTGTTTTTATGTTTTTTTTGTAAAAGACAAAGTTCTTTCCTTTTTTCTTTTCGATTTTCTCTTTTAGAGCAAAGGTTTTTAAGAGATCTTTTTCCTTTTTTGTTCCCGAAAAGAAGATCTTATCCTTTGTTTTAAGACAAAAGGGTTGAAAAATTCTATAATTCTCCTTTTGTTTCAAAAATAAAGGTATTTGTCCTGTTAAAAGATGGGGAAGAATTCTTTCTTCTAAGAGCTCAGCTTTTTCTTTC